>CAYSBQ010000065.1:0-14072 GCA_964429315.1 uncultured Desulfobacterales bacterium | reverse complement strand
AAGGGCTTTTTTTCACGTTTAAAAAAGAGATCTTGAAACTTGAAGACCTTGACACGGTCCTTGAAGAGTTTATAGAACAACTTGAAAAGCGGCGACAGTCCTGGCGACAAACCGCAGATAAATCGATCAATCTTTGGGTGGATAAATCTATCGAAAAAGAGATCTTATCCTTTCAAGCAGACCCATCCTGCCTGCTTGGCCCCGGATTTGCACTCGCCATGTTGTTCCACAAGGAATCAAAATGGGGTATGGAACAAGCCAGTTCCGGATCAAGTCCTGCCCGTTTTGCTCCTGCAAAGGAGATCATGCACTCTTTTTGTAACCAGCTTCAATTGGTAGCAGATCATCTCGATCATCGCATGCTTCGCCAGAGATTGCCTGCCTCGCTGAGTGAAGGGCTCAAAGGCATTCTTGACAAAACAAAGCGAGTTGAGGCCTTAAGGGAACGCTTTGCGGCTCTCGTGCTATGGCAAATTAATGAATATAAGGCGCCTTCTTTCTGGGGATTTAAGTCTCTTCAATCCATGGCTTATTTCCTTCTTCTTTGTTTCTTTCTCTTTGCCGTCGGCGGACAGTCTGCCTTTCTCAACACCTTTAATACACCAGGAATATCGAGCATAATCAATCTCTTTGTTTCAGCTATTCACACTCTTTTCAGTACAAAAGGCCTTGCCGCAATGGGAAGTTACACCCTTATCAACCTCTTTTTTGCTTTCCGCTTCTACAGACAATATCAAAAGTTACTCAATCGTACATCTAAAAAAACAACGCTTTCCATCAAAGCAGGTCTGGCAAAGGTTTGGGAAGAAGAACTGGATAATATTATGGAGCGATTAAACGAATTTCGGCAAGATATCCAGGGGCAAATCGCAGCAATCTCTGCTGTTACTCAGAAAAAAGAATAATAGCACTAAGCATACCTTACTCTGAAAAATGGCAATTCATTTTAAAGAAGGAACCAGTGTCTCAATAATCATACCTGTGCACAATGGCGGCATGAACTTTAGCAGATGTCTACAAAGTGTTTTTTCAACATTTCCCCAACCGGATGAAGTAATTGTCGTAGCAGATGGAGATACGGACGGATCATTTGGTATGGCACAGGAATTTGGCGCGAAGACTTTTAGAAGATCTACTCCCGGCGGGCCAGCTGCTGCTCGGAATCTTGGGGCAAATAAAGCTAAGGGAGATATTCTTTTCTTTGTCGATGCGGATGTTACTATTTCCGAAAATGCCATAGAACAAGTGGTTACAACCTTTCAAAATGATCCGGACCTGGCAGCAGCTTTTGGATCATACGACGATGAACCTTTTCAGACCAATTTCCTGTCTCAGTACAAAAACCTATTTCATCACTATGTCCACCAGATTTCAAGCGAGGAGGCATCCACTTTCTGGGGCGCATGCGGGGCCATTCGCCGCGAAGTCTTTCTAGCTATGGACGGTTTTGACGAAAGTTATCACCGCCCCTCGATCGAAGATATTGAGTTGGGATACAGACTAAGTAAGTCAGGGCACAAAATTCGCCTCTTGAAAAACCTTCAAGTCAAACATCTAAAACGCTGGACCATCTTTTCCCTTTTTAACACCGATTTCTTTTGTCGTGCTCTCCCATGGACGAATTTGATCCTCAGTAGTGGAGGCCCATTTATTGATGATTTGAACCTGAGCATTTCCAGCCGCGTAAGTGTTGCATCTGTTTATGCTTTCCTTGTTTGTGTACTTACAAGCTTTTGGATTCCATGGGCTCTTGCTCCTGCCCTCCTAGCCGTGACAGTACTTCTCACACTCAATAGGGACCTTTATCAATTCTATCACCAGCGGCACGGTCTGAGTTTCGCCATAAAGACAATCCCGTGTCACTGGTTTTATTTTTTCTACAGTGGCCTGGCTTTTGCTCTTGTCTTTCTCAAGTTCAAGTTCAAGAAATTTCTGCAATAGGATATCGTTTAAGACTTACATATGAACACTATTTTACCCGCCAAACCGGTTTTTGAACCAGTCGTAATCCTGGGTGCCGGCCCTGCAGGCCTGAGTGCGGCGTATGAGTTGGTCACACGAGGGGTGCGGCCAACTGTCTTTGAAAAAGCTGACAGACCGGGGGGGATCGCACGTACAGAGACCTACAAAGGGTACTATTTTGACATAGGAGGCCACCGGTTTTTCACAAAAATGGATAGTATAAACCGGATCTGGAAAGAGATGCTCGGTGAAGATTTTCTGAGAGTTCAGCGCATGTCGCGCATCTATTATCAGGACCGTTTCTTCAACTATCCCCTTCAGGTCTCGAATGCCTTGTCGAATTTGGGTGTTATTCAGAGCCTACAAATCTTGCTGAGCTACTTGAGGGCTCAGATAAGTCCTTCCCCAAACGAGAATACATTCGAGCAGTGGGTATCGAATCGCTTCGGCCGGCGCCTGTACAAAACATTTTTTAAAACATACACTGAAAAGGTCTGGGGTATACCCTGTCACAGGATCGGGGCTGACTGGGCCGCCCAGCGTATCAAGGGCCTATCGCTTATCGCAGCGGTATCCAACGCTCTGCTGGGCTCCCAAAACACAAAGACATTGATTACGGAGTTTGATTACCCCGAAAAAGGCCCGGGCATGATGTGGCACCGGTTTCAAGAAGCAATTGAGACGCAGGGTGGCAAAGTGCGTCTTAACTGTGAGGCAGTCAGTTTGAAGCGCCAAAACGGATCGATAACCGGCCTCACATATACGGATGGGAACAAAATTGTGGACATCCCGGTTGGGCATCTCATTTCTAGCGTACCTTTAACCAGACTCATTGCCCTGCTCGACCCCAAAGTGCCGGACGAAGTATCGGATGCTTCCCGCCAACTCTCCTATCGAGCTTTTATTATTGTCATCCTCATAGTCGACAAAAGAGACCTTTTTCCAGATCAGTGGATATACGTCCACAACCCGGAGGTTCGTGTGGGTCGAATCCAAAACTTCAAGAATTGGAGTGCGGCCATGGTGCCTGATTCACAGAAAACAAGCATCGGCATGGAATATTTCTGTAACGAAGGTGATGAGATCTGGACGATGTCTAACGAAGACCTCAGAGATCTGGCATCGCTGGAATTGTCCCGACTGGGACTAGCTGAAATTGATGATGTCATTGACAGCTATGTAGTGCGTCAGCCCAAGGCCTATCCGATCTACGACAGTGGATATGCCAAGCACGTCAAAGTGATCAGGGATTTTGTCGGAACCATCGAGAACCTTCAAACCATTGGTCGAAACGGCATGCACCGGTACAATAATATGGATCACTCAATGCTCACTGGAATGCTTGCAGCTGAAAACGTTTTTGGCGCAAACCATAACTTGTGGGAGGTTAATGAAGAGGGAGAATATCTTGAAGAAGAAAGGTCGGCTGAGGTCGGGGAACGTGTCCGTGAAAGTGTCCTTAGGCAGACATTTACCAAGATGGACAAATTCGCCTTTGCATCTGCCATGGGATCTGTCTCCGGCCTACTCTTCTTTCTGGCCACCATCTGGTTGGTCATAAAAGGCGGGGATGTCGTCGGACCGAACCTTCAGCTCCTCTCGCAGTTTTTTGTGGGCTATACGGTAACGTTAAAAGGGGCATTCGTTGCTTTCGGGTATAGCTTTTTTTGGGGCTTCCTCCTTGGCTGGATGTTTTCCTATCTCAGGAACCTCTTCCTCGCAGCATTCATCTATTGGGCGAAGAAAAAGGCCGAATTGCTGTCAATGAAGGATTTCTTTGATCATTTGTAATTACCTGGAATTTGCACGCAGGGGATTAACATGGTGGAGACTGAACATGAAAAGAGGAAATGACACACAACAAACAGAGGAACAAAAGTTGTTTACGGGAACCCTTTGGCTCAACGCAAAAGCTTTAGGGCTTGTATTAGGCGTAGTTTGCGGCCTTGTAATGTTCATTGCAACGAACTGGCTCGTCATCAAGGGAGGGGGCGTCGTTGGGCCGCACCTGAGCCTGTTGAGTCAGTACTTTATTGGTTACACAGTATCTTTTCCGGGCAGTTTTGTTGGACTTGCCTACGGTTTTGCTCTGGGCACACTGAGTGGATCATTGGTCGGTTGGATATACAACAAGATCGCCGGATTCAGGAATTGAAATGCAAGAGAAATTGAGTATCGTCCTGCCAGTATATAACGAGGAGGAAAACATAGGAAGGGTTGCAAGTTCTTTCCTCGCCATCAAAAATAAGATGGAATACGATTTGACGATTGTGATTGTGAACGATGGCAGCTCTGACGCTACAGAACATATCTGTAATGATCTATCGAAAAACAACCCATCCATCAGGTGCATAAACCATAAAACTAATATCGGCTACGGAGGTGCTGTCACCTCGGGATTCAGAGCCTCTGATGGGGATTATGTCGCTCTCACCGATGGTGACGGTCAGTTTGATGCTAACGACATAATCAAGCTTCTCCATTATACGAAATCATTTGAAGTTGTTGTTGGCTATCGGGAGCAAAGAGCCGACCCCCTTGGCAGGCGAATACTCGGAAGAATGTGGACGCTTATTGGGAGATGTTGTTGCAACATACCGATTCGGGACCTCAACTGTGGTCTCAAAGTCTTCAAACGTTCGCTTGTCGATGCTCTGACGCTCCGATGCCTCGGGCCAGGCATAAATTTGGAGATAATGACGCAAATCGTCGCGGCAGGTATTCCGATAAAGGAAGTCCCATGTTCTCACTTTCCGAGAACAGCGGGGAATCAAACAGGAGGAAGCGTGCGTGTAATTAAACGGGCTCTACCAGAACTACTTCACGTGTGGCGACTGAAGACCAAAAAGGCGGGTTGAATTTTCAATTTGGAAAGGCCGGTATCCATATTTCAAAAACACTTGATGCAAGATTCACCCATCAAAATTAGAGCTAGACTAGTTTCCATCCATAAATGGCCCTTTTCCGCAATCTCGGCGTCAATCTGCGGGATCGCTTGTGCGACGTACCACTTGTACGCCTCCGCGCAATCCCTTGATTTTCTTGACCTTGCGAAAAATTGCTCATTTCTGACCGGCCTGCTTCCTGGAATGCCCGCCTTTTTAGCGGGCTGGAAGGAAGCTATAAAAGATAGTGAACTTCCTTACCGGGAAGCAAAAGCTTCAATTGGAAACTTACGCCAGTGCCCATTGATTTATAAAAGATTCGTGGATGGGCACTAACTATATCGTGCTTTCGATCTAAACATGAAAGAAACTTCCCCCAGTATCCGTCCCGAACAACATGACGGCCGGTTAAAGATTGCCGTACTTGTCCGGCGATTTGTAACTACCGGAGGTGCTGAAAGATATGCCTATGAAGTAACGAGGCGTTTGGCTTTGAAACATGACGTGCATGTCTTTGCTCAAGAATGGTCGTTTGAGGGAAGTGAGAAACTAACATTCCACAAGATTCCAATGCCTTTGGCCAAGCCAAGCTTTGTAAATCAGCTTTTGTTTTCCTTTTTTACCCGCCGTGCTTTGAAAAACGCATCCTTTGATATAGTCCACACTCATGAACGGGTGACGTCTTTTGATGTATTGACTATACATTGCCCTTGTTATCGGGGATTTATTACTGAGCAGAAGAACCTCCTGAAAAAAATCGGAATATGGCTCTCAGTCGTTGCCAGTCCCCGGGACTTGGCCTACTTGTGGCTGGAAAAAAAGCAGTTTATGTATAAGAAAGACAGATTGCTTATCGCTGTCTCGGAGAATGTAAAGAGGGACGTTCAAAGGAATTACAACTTGCCGGATGC
Source organism: uncultured Desulfobacterales bacterium (assembly GCA_964429315.1). Classification (GTDB taxonomy): domain Bacteria; phylum Desulfobacterota; class Desulfobacteria; order Desulfobacterales. The sequence continues at coordinate 8,314 of CAYSBQ010000065.1, read as the reverse complement.
GCATTTCCATTTGGCCTACCCCGGAGTGAATGCCGGGGAATTCATCACTGCACAGACGAACCACAGTCGTGAACAACTCAGGTTACAACTGGGTATCGGCACGGATGAAGTTGTCATTCTGTTTGTAGGTACTGAGTTCAAAAGAAAAGGACTTGGTCCGTTGCTTGAGGCATACGCCCTTCTTCTCGAAGCCAAAACAAGACTGATAATAGCTGGAGGAGGGGACACGAGCAAATATACCAGACTGGCCCAAAACTTCGGTATTGCAGACACAGTCACATTCCTCGGGCTAGTTGGGGATATGGGACCAATATACGCCGTGGCGGATATTTGCATCCTGCCCACCCTGTCTGATCCTTATGCCATGGCTCCAATTGAAGCGATGGCTTCTGGTGTGGCAACAATAACGAGTTCTTCGTTGTATGCCGGCAGTTCTGAGCGTATCCAAAATGGGGAGGCTTTACTCGTCAATGCTCCCAGCAATCCCGAAGAAATAGCATACGCATTAGGCAAGCTCTTGGACAAAGATCACAGGACCAAACTTGCCCAAAAAGGCTATCAATTGGCCAAAAAACTGACGTGGGAAATAACGACCGCCGAGACCCTTTCCACATATTACGAGCTATTGCAGCTCAAAATTAGTTTAGCTATGCATTGAGATGACCAATTTCTCACAAAACCATATTTTGATTTTTGAGCCTAGGCTTGCCGGTCATCATTTAAGTTGGTTGCGTTATGTGACGGAAGATTTTCTCCATGCCGGTTTTAGGTTAACTTGGGCAGTGGATTACCGGCCTAAAGCAAAAAAACAGATTCAGGAACAGCTTTCGACCCTGATACCACATGTTTCAGTCATCTCTGTTTTCGATGAGGCAGGCAGATTGCGTGGCGGGAGCAAGATAAGGGCCATGGCAGATTGCATGCGTGAAAGCCGTGCACGAGATGTGTTTTTAAATAGCCTTGATGAGGTAGCGTCAAATTGTCTGAGATATGCAGCCCTGGGAATCTACCCTCCTCGGCTTTTGCGTGGACGTTTAGGCGGTGTCTATCTTCGACCTAGGTTTCTAGACAACCCGTTTCGTCCTTTAGGAAATATTATCAAAGCAATGGGATTTCGTCGCCTCTGTCGGCATGGTTGGTTCAAATGCATCTATTTGATGGATGAATATCTCTTTAAAACGTCCAATTCCACTCTTCGCGATATTGCTTTCTACTTCTTGCCGGATCCCTGGGCTGGAAATTTCTCACATGAAAAAAACGTAGCTCGAAAAGCATTGGGAATTCCGGAAGACAAATTCGTTTTCCTTTGCTACGGGATAGGGGGCAGAAGAAAAGGGTTACACTTGGTCGTTAATGCCATGGCGGATCTTCCTTCCGAATCGCGATTTTTCCTGTTATACGCCGGACATATTCCAAAGGACAGGAAAACCATTAAGGGACTTGAACAACTTGAAGGGCGCAACCTTGCGACAACGTTGAATCGATATGTGTCAGACGCCGAAGAGGAGCTATGTTTCTGTGCCAGTGATGCAGTTCTTCTTCCCTACATAAAGCATTTTGGCTCAAGCGGCGTACTTTCCCGGGCGGCAGCTTCAGGGACAATGGTTATAGTTTCCGATGAAGAGCTTATTGCGCGAAGAACTCGTGACCACCACCTGGGCCTGCTTTTTCTATCCGGCAATGTCAAAGCGCTTAAGAAATCCATGGAAGACGCTGCCGATTTATCGGAGCCCCATAAGGCCCAATTCCGCGAATCAGCTTTCCAGTACGCCCGCTTATGTTCTCGCGAAGCCTTTACTAAGGCTTTGCTCTTACCGTATGTGACAAAGTAACCGAAATATAGCCCTAAAAATAGTTGCGGCCTTTTTGAAGCCCTTCGTGGGTGGATGGACCTTGGGTCAACAGTGATTCATGTTCAACAAAGCGTGTCCCTCGTAAAGGTATTTCCCCATCAACCCATCGAACCTCTTAACGAAATCAGGTCTCAGAGTATTCCTGCATAACACCACATTGTCACCAAACTCTTCTGTTCTTATGACATCGCTTTCCACATCTTCAAACATGAATTCGAACAATTCTCTCGTATTTGTTTCGTCAAACACGTGAAAATGCATATATGGGTATGCCACTGGATACTTCTTGTGGAACTCTTTTTGATAGCCATGTTTTTCAATGGCGGACTGAATATAGTCTTCAATGTGCACTTTATCCGTCTCATTAGTAATTTTTTCAAAATCTTGTATCATATGCTCAATAGGCGTTGGCTTCCTGTACATGTCGTAAGTATATCTATGATGAGGAATAGCGTGATACTGATAACCGTTCGGCTTTGTTATGCAGTGGAAGTTCAAAAGAAGCCAAAGCGGATTTGGCGAATGTTCAATCACATTTGACGATACTATGGCATCATATTTGGAAAACAACATCTCTTGCCTATATGCCTGGTGCATATCGAGTATCATTGCTTTTCGATCGCGAGGAATTTTCCACCCTTCTTTTCGAAATCGAATTTCCTCCCGTATATACTTTCGCACATTCAACAAGGCTTTTAGACCCGATCGAACCCTGCCGTATCCTCCATCAGCCACGTTGAAATCGTCAACCGTACAATTGTTATATAACAAAAGCTGATTAACCGTACCTCCAACTCTGGCAATTCGCCCATTGACCTTCTGATCAACTTTGCATGCCAAATCTGTTTTCAAGAGCAAAGTCATGTCAATACCATCCCACAGAATTCATAACCATATTGTTTTACAATAACATGGACGGCCAACCAACCCATGCTAGTCTATTCATTGAGTATCAAGCTGACCGCCGACCCTGAAAATAGCTTTTATATATATAGTCTTCGATTATTTCATATTGTTTACAGAGTTCATAATTTTCTTTTACTGCGCTCATCCGTCTAAAATACTCGTCGCTGTTCAGCTTGCCGATTAGCTTCTTGAAATTTGTCCATTTGCTCACTTCGATAATGCCATCTCGATTAAAGAAGTCTCCAATGTTCGTACAGCCCAAGTAAATAGGTATCGTCCCTACCGCAAAACAGTTTAGGATCTTCTCCGTGAAATAATTGTCAATAGAATTGTTTTCGATGACTATGGAAAACATGTAATCTTCAAGAGTCTCATTGATATGTATCCACTCTTCCAGGCCAAAAACATCGACCGATTCATATTTCTTCACCATTTTTCTGGCTAATTTGTAACGAAACCGGTGTAATCGACAGGACTTCTTTTTCGACGACACCATGGAAACAAACTTGCTCTTCGGCTTAATCCCTATGGTCCCGCCCCCAAATGCTTCGCCAATCCATATCCCGCCAGCAGGGGCAAATTTAAAAATCCGATTGTTCAAATCCAGCAATTCAAGATCATAAGTGAAAATATGTCGGAACCGATTCATTACTTTTGGGGCATTTTTGTACACCTTCGTTATTAGTGCTTTTGATTCGTAGAGCAAACCATACGATCTTTCTCGAGGAGATTGGCATTCGAAAATCTGTTCATTGGCATAAAACCAATTGTTCCCACTATCACTGAATGTTCTGTCCCATGTAATGTATTTGGAAACTTTGCCAGCCACGGTACTTTCGGCATGCGCAAAACTGGTATCTTTAAGATTGAATGTGACTTTTTGCAACGATGTCTTTGCTTCCTTGTTCAATGGGTCTTACCTCAAGAGAACAGGCAGACTAATACTCAAGCGCTTTCCACGTTTTGGGAATTGCCGTATCGTAGCCCCAGCGTGCTGGAGCGACTACTATTTTATTAGGATCAGGATTCAGCCATGCCCCCCACCAGCTAAAAGAACTGTTGGCTACTATAAAATGTCTGCACTTGGACATTAACCATAGATCCTCGTGGCTCCTCATCTCGTTGTGATTCCGTATTACCGTGGATGGATGGGGAACCACTAGATTCTGTTCGATCCACGAAGAATCATCGGAAAAACAGTAAAAATGCGGGTTTTGGACCTTTTGCGACACATACTTTATGGCTTCCTTGTAATAGGCGATCGGCAACGCGTGTGGATAGTCCCTCCGCCTGGCATGTAAACAAACGGCGTTTGATCGCGAAATATCCTCGGCTAATTGAATATTCCCTTCTTCATGATCAGTTACAATTGTAAAATCTTTTCGAATAATGTCCTCAATGTCCTTGAAGTACCTTTCATCTTGCCAATATCCTTGCAAGTAGACACTTCGGATTCCCCGCAATTCCAATAGCCTTTTGTCAAAAACCTTTTCTTCTTCAATGTAGGATCTGTGTAAATATGGGAGCAGCCGGTTCATTTTTCTTGTCCAATACCTTCGTTTTGGCCCAAGAGCTGATGTGAAAGATTCCTTCGGAGTCGCAATCTCCGCTTGGATGTTGAAGTGGTCCAAAAAAAAGCGCCGGCCGTACACATCATTCAAATACCCTGAGACAACATCCAGTTTGAGCGGCACATTATTACGAACGGCCAGCCTTTTCGCCGCGGCATAGATGAACATCTGGTTTCCCAGACCACCTTCCACCTTTGCTATTACAACCCCTTTTTTATCGTCGTAATGCACGTGCAAATTCCTAAACGCATTTTTGCCCAGACTAGACGCCCAACAAATCGACCAACCGGCGCAAGTCTTTTTGAAGCTTTTCCAGCGGATAAATCCAATCGGAATTCTTGTGAAATGCCATCTCACTGAACAAAGACACACATTGGTTTTCGTTCATGATTCCCATACAGCTGTAGTTCTTAGCCCAGTGAAAGTATTCATTCCCAGACTCCCTGAACCCTTGAAGTAGCTGAATTACAATTGATTTATTACAGAACAGAACATTGCGAAAAGATTGGCTGTGAGGTCCCATTACCACCGGAGCTTCCTGAAAAAGACCGATCTGTTCGTTCAGCGACAACTTCGAAAGGGTAACTCGCTTCATGTCGGGGAAAAATTTCCGGGCCATCTCAAACACGCTGTCTTCGTTGATGAGCCTCCGGTCAGGGGCATCAGCACGGCTTAAGAACACCGGGGAGCCTCTCCCGGCAGGTTTCCGGCCAGCCAAAAACTGTTTACGTATAAAACGGTAGTCCGATTCAACACTAATTGTTGCCCTTTGTCCTTCACACAAAACAGGAACGAAATAGGCCTTAGCACAAAAGACCGACCCAAAACTGGCTTCTACAACGTCTGAGGCCTGAATTCCCAATTTCTTAAGATATTCAACCTGCCACGGGCGATGCCCCGGGGTAACGAGTATCTTAAATTTCCCCAAGTCTGCCATGGTCTTCCAGCTGGCAACGAGACGGGGCAGATGTTCTGTCAAAAAATGACCCCTATTCCCAGGCGCGCGGCTGGAAAGAATAAAAACCGGTTCTTCGATTCTCCGAGCCAACCACTTAATTGGTCGCCGTATTTTTTTCGGGTCTACGCCGTCAAAAGATGAGCATACGGAAAAAAGCTTGTTCGGGCCAAAAAACACATGGCCCTCCGACCCTGTAACCCAGATATTTTCTAGAACGTACAAATACACCGTTGGGTGTTCAAAGCCCACCTTTGCAGGAGCACCATAGTATCTCTCCTCCAGCCCGTTATTATATGCAGTTGTACACATATCCCGAAGCAGGACCTTGCCAACAACACTGGGATGTGTTCTAACCCTTTGTATCGGGGGTCCAATTCTTGACCACAGTGTGGCTTTGGAATCATGAATCAGCCTGTTGATCTTTTTCTTCAACAAGGCGACCCTATTCGCTCTTTTTGGCTTCCGCTGTTCCATGTTTTTTCTGGCAACAATTTTTATTAATTCGCCACACGATAGTAGCCATAGCGAAAATCGAATAAAGAACCACCTCGCCTGCGTGAAAAAAAACCGGTTCGAACAGGCCTATTATAAAAAAACCGATAAAAGACGAGAAAACACAAAGACCCCAATCTTTGACAAACCCGTCACTCCGATGCCGCAGGCTAAACCAACACATCTTCAATACTATAAATATCATCCACAAGAACAGCGCAAGGCCAATGATACCCGTTCTCACGGCGATGTTCGTCAATATTGAATGGGGTATTCCCAGAAGCTCTTTCGGTCGATACTTATCCGGCAGTTTTGCCGCATATACATTTAAGTCAAGAATACGATCATATCGTTTCAGTCCAAATCCGATGCCTACTAGTGGATGGTCTTTAATAACTTCCAAAGTGAGAAGATGGTTGTGGATTCGAATATTGTTGGTGATGTTAGTCAAAAACCGACTGCCCACGGGTGTAACGGAAACGATGATCGAGAAAATGAGAATAAACCCAACCAATATCTTCCGGCTTCGAACGAACAATATAGCAACTGACAAACAAATGGCTATGACGGAGCTTCGTGCTTGTGTCATGAAGGCTGCACTAAGCGGAGGTACGGCAAGGAGAATGGCCCCGATCTTTCGCATAAGGGATTCTTCTGTCCGAAAATGGTGTAAACACAAAATTGTGGCAAAAACAGTAATGAGGCCAATCTGGTTGCAAGGAATTTCAGTAAAAGGTAGGCCAAATCGCCCTGAGAACGCATTTCCCAACACAAAATAATACCAACAAAGCCCCGCTACAGAAGCAAGCGCAACAGATATCATTATTACCCAAGAGAAGGCTAAAAGCCTTTTCTTTGAGTCAAAATAGTTCACCAACAGGTAATAAAACACCATATATCGCAGCAGATGGGAACGGAAATCACCGATGCTGTTTTCCTTATCAAGAGCAAAAAAAAGGCCCACAAGGGCCCACACTGCAAAAAGCACAAAGGGAAGTGTCAAAGGCATCTTCAGCGTAAACTCGGTCCTTTTTAAAGCTACCAGCAAAAGCACAATGCCAAAAGAAAGGTAGAAACACACTTCCTTAATTGACGTTGTGTGCGGAAAGGGGTTGAAAAAAACGAATATTCCCATCAATACTGGGACACTCCTTTCCATCAACTCGTATCTATTGATACAGTTTGCAGATCCAAATATCCCGGATCTCAAGTAGTCTTTCATTCTATGGAACATTGTTAATTTCTTTTCACTCACCAAGACGCAAAGAAGCCAAGGTTATTATTCTTTCAGGCTGTTCACCGCTCGTGTAATGTCCTCTTTCATGAGCAGGGCGCCGAAGTTCAACAAAAAACCGAGCTTACGGCCTGTAAGACGAAAACAAGTCTGAATATGTGCAAGAACAATCTCATCCACTGATTCCCGCACTCCCGGTCCGAGTTTACGATACTCAGCAATAGCTCCGCAAACGACCTCTTTGCCGATTTCATTTTCTGTCATCTTTACGCTTTTGAGTCTTTGCGCTAGAATTATTTATTGCCAACGGATTGCCGAGCCCACCTTTAATGGGCTTGTTTCCCTTGACATGGCTTGGCAACACGTGTAAACACGCGACTAGCGACGTTGATGCCTCCTGGGCACATTAGGTTCTTGCTATAACAGCAACAACCCCTGCGATTGCGGCCAGAGCTATTGCTATTGCATGACCAGCACAGCCAATCGTCCCTGCAAAACAGCAACTCCTTAAAAAGGTATTTCAATGAACAGGGTTGTTCTCTTTTGTAAATCCTTCAATGATGACATGTATCGTGCCAGACGCCTGGCAGAAAGTGTTCAACGTTTTAACTCTGATGGCATTCCGCTCTATTTCTCAGTACCGTCAAAGGATCTAGTAGCCTTTCAAAACAAATTCCGTAACGTGGAATGCCATTTCCTAACAGATGAAGCTATCCTCGGAAAAACATGTCAGGTCTATGGTGAGATTCCTCAATTATTTCCTGCCCATTTACGACAACAGCTTATCAAGCTCGAGTTTTGGAGAATGGGCTTATGCGAAAACTATGTCTGGATCGACTCGGATTCTTATTTCCTTCGACCTTTCAAAGAAAACGATTTCTTTTATGATGAAAAAACCCCTTACACAATTCGCCATGACACACAGGAGCTGCGTCAATTCTCAGCGGAACATGACACAATTATCATCGAAGATTTTGAAAGAATGGCCAAAAATTTTCAACAGCTCTTTGACCGCTCCGGACCGTACTATAATTTCGGCTATCCACCAATTATATGGTCATGTAGTGTTCTGAAAAACTTTCATGAAGACTATATGAGGCCAAACGATACGACAATCTTCCAGATCCTCGAAAAATACCCATGTGAAATGCAGCTGTATGGAGAATATTTACTCCACAGCAAAACGATACCGATCATACCCACTGAACCGATGTTCAAAGTTTTCCACTATGCTGGGCAATTCTATGAATCACAAATGAAAGGAGAATCCGAAACCTCCCTTTCCAAAGATTATTCCGGC
>CAYSBQ010000064.1:0-14150 GCA_964429315.1 uncultured Desulfobacterales bacterium | reverse complement strand
AGATTTAGTTCAGATTTGGCCGATCCGATTGAGCAAAACCGCAGGACACGAAGTGAAGCTGTAGCGCTATAGCGAGCTATTTCGAGGAGTTTGCGAATGAGGTATCGGCCAAAGATGGGCTGAAGCTGAGATGTCAAAATGTGAAGTTATTTTTGCGCGAGCCCTAAAGATAGAATCAGTATGCTCCCGCCCGAGCGCCTTGAATACAACCCAAAATCCTTCGCAATCTTGAGACACTTATTTCGTGACGAACCCTTACGTGCGGTAGTTTGCATTGATCTTGACATAGTCCGTTGATAGATCGCAAGTATGAACAGTCGCTGTTTTGCTGCCTAGATTTAGATCAACGGTTATGGTGAAAGTATTTTTCTTGAGTATCCTTGCAGCCGCTTTTTCAGCCTCCTCGCCACAGCCCTGAGCATTTCTCACTAACGGCACATTATCGACAAAGATATCTATTGTCTCGGGATTTATTTGTACCCCCGCCCTGCCTATGCAGGCAATAATCCTTCCCCAATTGGCATCTTCCCCAAAAAAGGCCGTCTTTACCAGGGGAGAGTTGGCGATAGTATAAGCAATCTGTCTGGCGTCATTTTCACTGGTTGCTTGTTTAATCTTAATGCTTACGAATTTAGTTGCCCCCTCTCCGTCTTTAACTATCTCACATGCAAGATCGGCCAGAAGCTCATCTAAAACGGCTTGAAATGCCTCTCGACAAGAGGGTTCTTGCAAATGCAACCCGGAGGTTCCATTTGCAAGCATAAGGACTGTATCATTGGTGCTTGTATCACCGTCTACCGTAATTGTATTAAAAGAGCTTGCCACAGCCCCTTTCAGCACTTTTTGCAAGGTCTCGGGATTTGCTCCCATGTCTGTACAAACAAAACAAAGCATAGTAGCCATGTCCGGTCGTATCATGCCCGCCCCTTTTGCTACCGCAGTTATGGTAAACTCTTTTCCTCCGGCACAGGTTTGTTTTGAAAGGACTTTTGGAAATGTATCTGTGGTCATGATCGCTTGAGCCACGTCGACGAAGCCTGATGGACCGAGTTGCTTGGCAAGCCTTGGAATAGCAGACGTTACGGCAAAAAGATTTAAAGGCTCGCCGATTACCCCCGTAGAGGCTACGAGTACGAGTTGTTCTTTTATGCCTAATGCGGAACCCGTACTATTTGTCATGGTGCGGGCTGCTTCCATGCCGTTTGGGCCGGTACAGGCGTTGGCATTGCCGCTATTGGCTATAATAGCCTGGGCACAACCGGATCTAATCCGTTCTCTGTCAAGTATGACAGGTGCGGCCTGCACCCTGTTGGTGGTAAACAGACCGGCCGCACAAGCAGGAACTTCGGAGAAGATAATGGCAAGATCTTTTTTTTTCTTTTTCTTGATACCGGCGGCAATGGCCCCGGCAACAAATCCTGGGACTTCAAATGTCATAACCGCACATCTTTCCTATTTGCCGCAGCACTTCTTGTATTTCTTTCCGCTTCCACAGGGACAAGGCTGATTGCGGCCCACCTTTTTCTTGGTTCTTCGAACCGTGCTGTCAGCTCCCTCATCTCCGTGGGAATAGGTAATCTTTTCCTGCCTGGTTTTTTCTTTCCGGGCAATTTCTTCTGCCCGAGTTATCTGGATACGGAACAAGAACCTGACTGTTTCCTCTTTGACCTGTTCGATCATTTTGACAAACATGTCAAAACCTTCCTGTTTATAAACCACCAACGGATCTTGTTGTCCATACCCTCGAAGGCCTATACCCTCTTTCAGGTGGTCCATGGACAAGAGGTGTTCCTTCCAGAGGTTGTCTACTACCTGCAACACCACCATACGTTCCATTTCCCTGATTTGTTCAGCTCCAAAATCCGATTCTTTCTTTTCGTATGTCTTCATCGCCGATTCAAAGATCATTTCGGCCAACTGATCTTGCATAAGCCCTTCTTGGGTCTTTCTGTCTATATTAAACCTGAAACCAAACTGATTATAGACATTCTCTCTAACGCCTTTGATATCCCATTCCTCCGGCAACATCGCTTGATCAGAAAATGTGTCGGCAATCTTCTTAGACACTCCCCACACCATCTCTTCAATGCTTGATCTAAGGCTTTCACCGCCGAGGGCTTCACGACGTTGGCTATAGATTACCTCACGCTGCTTGTTCATAACATCGTCGTATTCGAGCAGATGCTTGCGTATATCGAAATTCTGGGCCTCAACCTTGCGCTGGGCGTTTCCGATGGCCTTTGAGATCATCCTATGTTCAATAGGCTCCCCCTCTTCCATGCCAAGACGCTCCATGATAGAAGAAATGCGCTCACCGCCAAACACACGAAGGAGATCATCTTCCAGGGATAGATAAAATCGCGAAGATCCCTCATCCCCCTGCCTCCCTGATCTACCTCGCAACTGGTTGTCCACACGGCGGCTTTCATGCCGCTCGGTGCCGAGAATATGGAGTCCCCCCAGTTCCTTAACACCTTCGCCTAAGACAATATCTGTGCCACGGCCGGCCATATTGGTAGATATAGTCACTTTGGCTTTCTGCCCGGCATTGGCTACAATTTCAGCCTCTCTTTCGTGGTTTTTGGCGTTCAGCACATCGTGTTTTATCTTTCTTTTGGAAAGCATCAGGCCCAATTCTTCAGACTTATCAATAGAAATGGTGCCAACGAGGACAGGCTGTCCCTTACTGTGAAGTTCCTTGATTTCTTCTACAACGGCCTTGAATTTTTCAACCTCCGTCTTATAGATCACATCCGAATAATCCGTCCTGATCATCGGTGCATTGGTTGGGATAAGCACTACGTCCAGATCGTAGATCTTTTTGAATTCCGCTGCTTCAGTATCGGCAGTACCGGTCATGCCGGCAAGTTTCTCATACATCCTGAAATAATTCTGAAAGGTAATTGTGGCCAAAGTCTGATTTTCTTCTGCCACCTTCACACCCTCTTTGGCCTCTACAGCCTGGTGCAATCCATCGCTCCAACGGCGGCCCGGCATCATGCGACCGGTAAACTCATCTACAATGATTACCTGTCCATCTTTGACTACGTATTGTACATCCTTGCTGAACAGCCAGAAGGCCTTAATCAACTGCCTTGTTGCATGGAATCTTTCGGAAGCTTCCGTATAAGTTGCTTCAGCCTTTTGCCGTTGAGTTCGCTTCTCCATATTCGTCAGGTTATTATCTTGTTCAATCTTCTCCAGTTCTGCGTCTAAGTCGGGAACGATGTAGTCATCAGCTTGTCCCCCATAGATAAGTTGGAGACCTTTTTCAGTAAGTTCCACAAGGTTATGGTTTTCTTCTATTACGCAGAAAAGGGGCTGATCGACTTCAGGAAGCAGTTTTTGCGTTGAAAGTTGCCCTTCAAGCTTTTCCAGTTTTTTCTTCAAGCCTGGCCGCTTGGCTATTAGATCAAGAAATCGAGCGTTCTTGGGATCGCCCCTCTTAACTTTTAGTAAAAGCTCCAAGGTAGAATCTCCTTCATCTTCCTGTCGCAGCCTTCCCATTGCATCGTCCAGGATAGATTGCATGAGGCGATCCTGGTGTCTTTTCAACTTGATAACTTTAGACTTCATTTCATCGTAAAGCTGGTCAGTGGTCTGTTCGACAGGTCCGGAAATAATCAACGGGGTTCTGGCCTCATCAATAAGGATGCTATCCACCTCGTCCACAATGGCGTAGTTGAGTTCCCTTTGAACCATAGATTCCACGGAAAACTTCATGTTATCGCGTAGATAATCGAAGCCGAACTCGTTATTTGTACCGTAGGTAATATCAGCGTTGTAAGCCTCTTGCCGCTGGTTATCATCTAGTCCCTGGAGAATCGTTCCTACTGTCAGCCCCAGAAAGCCATAAATTGTTCCCATCCATTCGGTATCTCGACGAGCCAAATAGTCGTTGACGGTCACAATATGTACGCCCTTGCCCGCCAAGGCGTTTAGGTATGCAGGAAGCGTTGAAGCCAGGGTCTTTCCTTCACCTGTTTTCATTTCAGCAATCTTGCCTTGATGAAGTACTATACCGCCAATCAGTTGGACATCAAAATGTCGCATAGACAGTGTGCGAACCGAGACTTCACGAACTACTGCAAAGGCCTCCGGCAGGAGTTCATCTAAGGTAGCGCCTTTATCGATTTGCTCTCGGAAGATCTGGGTTTTGCCTTTGAGCTCACTGTCACTAAGGGCCTGTATTTCAGGTTCTAAGCTATTGATATGATCTACAATTGGGTCTAATTTCTTAAGTTCCCTTTCGTTTTTGCTTCCAAAGAGCTTATGTAAAAGGTTGCCAGTCATAATGTTAAGCTGATTCCTCCCAGTTTGTAAGGCCAAAGAATCTTGGCATTATTTTCAAGAGTGCGGTGCTGTACGAGGCCGGTTATACGCAACAAAGCATCCACCTTTTGGGTAAATGCAAATTCTCACACAACTTCTATCTTGTATAGCAAACATTGTGCGGGGCAACAACGGATTTTCGAAAAGGACTGGTTGCGAAATTTCAGTTGAGGATATACTTCTGGGGATTGACGGCGATGCCGTTCACATGAATTTCGTAGTGAAGGTGTGGCGCTGTGCTACGGCCAGTGTTGCCTACCAAGCCGATCTTGTCTCCTCGGTTAACCTGATCGCCTCGCTTGACCAGGCATTTCAGCAGGTGGCCATACCGCGTTATTTTGCCGTGTCCATGATCTATTCCAACCATTAGCCCAAGCCCCCCATTCCTTCTGGCAAATGTGATGATACCATCAGCAGTGGCGATGATGGGGGTGCCGCTCCGAGTCGCAATGTCAAGGCCGCTATGGAATTCTCTAAGGCCGGTAAAGGGTGACTTGCGGTAACCAAAATTTGAAGAAATCCATCCTTTCGTTGGGTAAATAGCCGGGGTTGAAGCCAGCAATGATTTTCGGCTCTTAATATAGTTGCAAAGTTGTTCAAAGGCCTTTCCTTGCACAACCGAAGCTTCATCAAGTTGATCCAACTGAGTGTGCATTGCGCGTATGACGGTGTTGTGATTTTCAGTAAGTGCGGGGAGGTTTTTTAGTTCTTCCTCAGTTGTTCCACCTATCCCGAATACCGCTTCTTGGTGATCCGGCGCCTCAACATTTGCGATAATCCTTATTTTCTTTTCAAAATCATGCAAAGTACACATCTGCGAATTCAAAGAACCTATTCTCTTGGCGTATGCTTGAATTTGAACCCGCTGACTTTTTACCACTCGGGCAAGCGCTTCCATGGAAGGCGCCTTATGTCTCAACTTAAGATAGTCATGCACCATAAAGGATGCGCCTGCCAAACCGGCGAGCACAAAGCAAATCATCACCCCGAGGAATGCCTTCGAGAACTTGACCTGCTTAACATTAGATGAGTCTTCAGGGACTATCAGAAAAGAGATCTTTTTGCTTGGCAAAACTCAGCCCCCTTATGGAAGGTTGAAAAAAAAGCTTTGGGATCAAGTTATTAATTTCCGCGTATTTACCAAAGCTTAGTAAACTGTGTCAAGACTTTTTATCGGGTAATACCTTTTTCGAAAGTAGAAAGCAACTATTATGCCAACATTCTAAGCTTGTACAAATACCTACGCACTATATCGGCAAGACAGCTTTTTTGCATTAGCAAGTTCTCTTGTCTGTTGTGTCGATAAGAGATTTTAACATGGCGATTTCATCGCAGTCGGGAAACTTTATGCACTTAATGCAATCCGCCCATATCTTTTGTGGTAATAAGGCCTTGTCAATGACTTCGAAGCCATGTTTACCAAAAAAACCGGGTTCATAGGTAAGTGTAAAAACACGCTTTATCCCAAGCCCTAGTGCTTCATTGAGTGCTTTGGATATGAGCATGGCCCCAATTCCTTGCCTCTGATACGGTTTGCGAACAACAAGAGAGCGGATTTCCGCCAGATCTTCCCAAGATACGCGAAGGGCACAAGCTCCAATAAGAGAATTTCCTTCTTTTTCCTCAAATACAGTAAAATCCCTTATGCAATCGTAAAGATCACTCAAGGCACGTGGCAGGAGTTTGCCCTGATCTGCAAATTCCTTCAGCAGGCGGTGTATCGCTTTTACGTCATGAATAGTTGCTTTGCGGATCACAAAAGAGCGCCTTTAGCAAATCTTCAGGTTGGATTCTTCTGAATGTTCCTTTTTCCTTGTTCTTCGCAGGAGCAAAAGATAAAAGACGATTAAGATAGGGTAGGGTAAGAAGGCTTGTTCAAAATTGCCTATAAAAAAAGAATATGTAGAATAACAGATGCAACACAGGATAAAAAAAATCTGCCCCCAGACAACAATTCGTTGTGCGGTTTTTTCCATATATACTCTCAACGCAAGAATTTATTTGCCGTAGCTTTTTTATAAGTTGTCTTTTTACTTTTCAAATTGCTTTGTATTACAAACAACTAAAAAAAGCCAGTACTTTTAGGGTGGCTGATATCTCGCCACAATAACATATTTGTATTTCAAATGGCCGGCTTGTCATGTGCGGAGTTTTTTGGAGTGAAGGTTCCGGCGGCAACAGGGGCGCCGAGAATCCTTTCTGAAATTCATGAGCGTGACAACGGTGATGCAACAAGGATAGTCTTTACCCACCTACGGAAAGAAATAGTATTCAAGGCCAGGGACTATTCATCATCCGTTCAATGAACCTATTGGAGTTAAAGAGAATCTGCTTTATATTCAAGACTCAGACATAGTAGACGGCACACCTCTTTTGGGTATAAAGTCGTATGTGCCGAAGTAGGAAGCGGGCCTTCACAATGCAATGGTTTTAGTTGGCGATGGAAAGAGTTTTTGCCGTAGGAGACATACATGGTTGCCTTGACAAGCTGGTCTTGTTAATGGGCAAAATTGATATTGACTTTAGGAAAGATACCCTTGTTTTCATCGGAGACTATATAGATCGTGGGCCCAAATCAAAGGAGGTTGTAGACTACCTGATGGATTTGGCTCGCGGGAAGGATTCGGTGATATTCTTAAGAGGAAATCACGAATATATGTTGCAAGGATATCTTGACGGCACCGACACCATGTTTTTTTTGGCCAATGGTGGTGAGGCTACAATAAGAAGTTACTTGCAAAGTGGGATGCGCAATGAGGTAAAACCTATCCCCTCTGACCACCTAGGATTTTTCGATAGTCTTCGTCTTTATTATGAAACCGCTGACTACATCTTTGTCCATGCCGGGTTAAAAGCGCAAGTACCTCTTGAAAAGCAAAACGAGTGGGATATGCTTTGGATTCGCGAAGAATTCATCTATTCTGATTTTGATTTTGGGAGACAAGTTGTCTTTGGTCATACGGCATTCCGAAAACCGTTGGTTCTTGCCAACAAAATCGGCATTGACACGGGTGCTGTTTACGGCAACAAACTGACCTGCGTCGAGTTGCCGGCCCAGAGGTTTGTCAGCGTATAGGTTGTCACTAAGGAATTTGATTTAAGGAGGTATCCATTATGTCCATTGCTGATGTTATTAGAGAAATAAATATGTTATGACTGCCCAGGAGGCCGTGGAAGCTGCAAAAATGATCAAGCCGAAAGTCGTTATTCCCATGCACTATGGCGCAATTGTGGGGTCTGCCGACGATGCGAAGCATTTTAAAGAGGCCTTGGAGCAAATCTGAAAAGTGGTGGTGTTGGGATGATAAAAAGGACGGTGTTATTTTCTGTTTTGTTCGCGCTGCTTTTCGCCGCGCAGGCAGTGGCCGCACAGCTTGCTGTTAAGGTTGACAGGGCGAACATCCGCTCTGGTCCAGGAACAGATCACGAGATCTTGTGGTCTGTCGGGAAATATTATCCGCTGGATTTGATAAAGAAGTCCGGCAATTGGTATAAGACTCGTGACTTCGAAAATGACGTGGGTTGGATTTTTCATGCATTGATAGAAAAGATTCCCACCGTTATCGTAAAGGTTCCTCTTGTCAACATTCGCAAAGGTCCTGGAGCCAACTCCAGGGTGTTTTTCCAGGCAGAAAAAGGGGTAAGTTTCAAGCTACTGGACGAAAAAGGGGAGTGGCTCAAGATAAGACATGCGGATGGCGAGATAGGATGGATACACAGATCCATGGTGTGGGGACATTGAGAAGTTACATGTGTTACTATTAACTGCTTTTATTTATGAGTTCCGTTATGGTTTTTTCCAATATCATAGCTGGACGAAGTCCAACAAAATGTTCCACAATAAATCCATTTCGATCAATGAAAAACGTGGTGGGAATTCCTTCGATACCACCATAATCCATAACTACTTTTCTTGTTCCAAGTAAAACGGGATAAGAAATCTTGAAGTGTCTTACGAAAGGGGTCAACACTTCAACGCCTTGCATGTCTAGGGCAATGCCAACAATTTCAAGGCCTTTATCTTTGAATTTCTCATAAAGTCGGACAAAGTCCGGGATCTCTTGACGGCATGGCGGGCACCATGTTGCAAAGAAATTTAAAAGTACCACTTTGCCTCGCAGGTCTTCCAAGTCCAAGGTATTGCCTTTTAGGTTTTTTAGGGCAAAATGTGGAGCATGGTGGGCGGAGGAAGCATTGTTTTCCTTTGGCTCATCGCCGCATCCATGGATCAGAACTATTGCTGTGACACCTATTATAAGTATCCTTATAATAAAACGCATGATTATTCCCTGCATCCTTCCTTCCCACAGATTTGAACACCTCGTAACAATTTGACCTTATGAAAGCCTAACATATTTTTATCCCCAACTTTTGCCAATATAGTATCTTCGAAGCAAAAATTCAATGTGTTAAAAATAATTAACACCTAACCGCTTGAAACGTAGCGTGATTCATTCAATCTTTCGGCGAAGAGAAGTTTTTCTTTGAAAGATATTTTTTCAATGATACAAAAGCAAAGTCATGAACTTACTGCTAGTCTAGTGCCCATCTACGAATAGCTTATCAAATAATAGGCACTGACATAGTTTGCCAAAGTGTGATAAAGATGTCAACAGAGAGGCCTCTATGATACTAATCATCGATTTCGGTTCCCAATATAATCAACTCATTGCCAGACGGATCCGCGAACATCGTGTGTATTGCCAAATTGAACCGCCCCAAATCAGCCTTAAGGAAATAAGGGCCATTGCTCCGGAAGGAATTGTTCTTTCCGGTGGCCCGGCAAGTATTTATGGTAAAAAAAGCCCCAAGGCAGATACAGGTATCTTTGAACTCGGAATACCTGTTCTGGGTATTTGTTACGGCATGCACTACATGGTCAATGCCTTGGGCGGCAAGGTATGGCAAGCCCAAAAAAGGGAATATGGTCTTGCCGAACTCAGCGTAAAACATGAAACGGGGATTTTCGAGGGAATAAAGGAGAAAACAAAATGCTGGATGAGTCATGGAGATGCAATTGAAAGGCAACCCAAAGGATTTCGGATCATAGGTTCTACATCTAACACAAAAGGAGCAGCCGTAGAAAACCCGGAAAAGAGTTTCTATGGACTGCAGTTTCACCCGGAAGTTTCCCATACCCCCAGAGGGAAAAAGATGTTGAGCAATTTCTTGTTCCGAATATGTGGGTGCAAAAAGACTTGGACAATGAAATCCTTTATAAATGATTCAGTCCGAAAGATAAGATCGGTGGTTGGAGACAAAAAAGTGATCTTGGGATTAAGTGGGGGGGTTGATTCTTCTGTTACAGCCCTTCTCTTACATAAGGCCATTGGCAAACAACTGACCTGTGCTTTTATTGATAATGGCCTTCTGCGACAGGGTGAGGCAGCAGAGATTAAAGCGGTTTTCAAGAAACACCTTGAGGTTAATTTGAGGTTCGTAAGCGCCAAAAGACGCTTTCTGTCCGGCCTGAAAGGAGTTGTGGATCCAGAAAAAAAACGAAAGATTATCGGTCACACTTTCATAGAGGCCTTCGAAAGGGAAGCTCAAAGAATCAAGGGGGTTGCCTTCTTGGGACAGGGAACCCTCTATCCGGACATAATTGAGTCGCGGTCGGCCTTTGGGGGGCCTAGTGCCGTCATAAAGTCCCACCACAACGTGGGAGGGCTTCCCAAAAGAATGAAGCTAAAACTCATTGAACCCCTCAAGCATCTTTTCAAGGATGAAGCCCGTCGTCTTGGAAAAAAACTCGGCCTTCCCGAAGATCTTATCTGGAGACAGCCCTTTCCAGGACCTGGATTGGCTATTAGGATTATCGGGGATGTCACCCAGGCAAGGCTTTCGGTCCTACGAAAGGCGGATGCTATTCTTCTTGAAGAAATAGTCGCAAGAAATCTTTATAAGAAGCTTTGGCAGTCTTTTGCAGTGCTACTTCCCCTAAAAAGTGTGGGTATTATGGGAGATCAAAGGACCTATGAAGACATTGTGGCGGTTCGGGCCGTAACAAGTACGGACGCCATGACCGCTGATTGGGCCAGACTGCCTCAATCGCTGCTTGGGAGTATCTCCAACCGCATTATCAATGAGGTGAGGGGAGTCAATCGTGTTGTTTACGATATCAGCTCTAAACCACCTAGTACGATAGAGTGGGAATAATGGCGGATAAAAAGAGGGCCTGCCCGATAGTGCGCCGGTTGTATAAAATGGGCTTTGAGTTCTGGGCTATTTCCGGCACATCTTATCGCTTGAAGATGGTCTAACTCGTACTTTTTGAGAACTTACTAAAATACTAGTGCTTGTTATGGAAATAAAAAGTTTTCTGCGAAAGATCGGTATAACCGGTCTATATTTCGGTAGATCTTTAAGAAATGTCCCTGATGGTTCCGTCGTAGTCTTCCCCTATAATGAAACAGTTGTTAGCTGTGGTATAACAGGGATTCTAGCCTTCAAAAGGCCATTTCCTGCAGCAAACCATTCCAGTAATATCCGGCAACTTGAACAAATGGTCGAAGCGCTATCTGAATGCTTTCTTGGCAAGCTTGACGGGAAGGCACTGGGAAGCGAGGGAAATGAGGCTGACGAGAAAGATCTTTTGAGAAAGACGAGGCGTCTGTGTGAAGGATTTAAAACCCAGGACCTCTTTTATGAGCTCTTTTCTAATAGAGCTTACCAGGAAAAACTTGCGGGCTTGTGTACACGCCTGGAAGATATTATCAAAAATGCACAACAGGCATTGGAGGCAAAGAAAGGGCGTCTGGCAGCAGACAAGTTCAGTGAGATTGCCCTTCGTGTAACTGAACTGGGGGATATCGTCTGGTTACTAGAACATGAGGTTGTCGAGAACATTGAAAAGGTAACCAACCTAGGATGTTTTGGGCGATATGATGCCTCCCCGGTTGCCGTTGGTTTGTTAAAAGAAATAAACCTTGTTTTCAATAATCTTGACCGACTTGAGGTAAGGGGAAGGGATTCTGCTGGGATCTCTGTGCTCTGTGTGGTTGATCAAAGCACATTTTCCCAATTTCGGAAGAGACTCCAGGACGAATCCTTGCTTGATGAATTCAAGGACAGGACAGCGCACAAAATCCTGGCCAATCGTAGTATCAGAATCAATGAAAAAGGCCCCGCCGGGCTTGCAGTAGCATTTACGTATAAGATAGCAGCTGAGGTGGGGGGCCTGGGAGATAATGTTCAATATTTGAGAAATCAAGTCCCGGGGGATTCTATCTTCTTAAATCTTCTTCGCTTTCCTCTTGTTCAACATAGCGTACTAGCCCATACTCGTTGGGCATCCGTTGGTGAGATAAGTGAACCCAATTGCCATCCAGTCGAAAATGATTCGCTTGATTCAGGAATCATTCATGTTTGTCTGAATGGTGACATTGACAACTATCAGGCCTTGAGACGTGACTTTGAAAGAGAGACCGGGAAATCTATCGCCTCTGAGATCACCACTGACACAAAGATCATCCCGCTTCGCATAGAACAATACTTCCTTAAAAAAAATTCGATTGAAGAGGCTTTTCGCCTGGCTGTAAATGAATTTGAGGGATCGCACGCTATTTCCATGCACAGTGATCTGGCCCCCGGCAAGATCTTTCTTGCTCAGAAGGGAAGTGGTCAAGCTATATTTGTTGGTTTGGCCAAAGATTATTACGTTCCCGCTTCTGAAACATACGGATTTGTCGAACAGACCCCTCGCTACGTAAAGATGGGGGACGAGAAAAAGAAAGGCGATTTATCGGGAAAGACGCGGGGGCAGATATTTATACTGGATTCTAGTTCTGAGGGCGGCCTTGGAGGTATCAGGGCCATGTATTATAATGGAAGCCCGGTAGAACTGTCTGAAAAAGATGTTAAGGAGACTGAGATTACTTCGAGGGATATCGATCGCCAAGGCTATCCCCACTATTTTTTAAAAGAAATCTCAGAATCACCCCGCTCTGTTGAAAAAACCATCCAGGGCCGTTTGTCTATCTTGGAAGAAAATGGCAACAGACATCCGCAGATCCTTCTGGACAATACGGTCATGCCGGACCGCCTAGAATCCGCCTTCAGAGAAAATAGGATACGCAAGATCTTTTTTATAGGGCAAGGAACTGCTGGTGTGGCAGCATCGGGCTGTACAACACTGCTTCGCGACTATTTAAACCACACGAATATTCGAGTGGCCTCTTTCAAGGCCTCCGAATTCAGCGGCTTCATGTTGGATGACGCCCTCGATGATACCCTGATTGTTGCCATCACACAGTCCGGCACAACGACAGACACCAACCGTGCTATTGACATGGCAAGGGATCTGGGGGCTTATACGCTGGCTATTGTGAACAGACGTGATTCCGACATCACCTTTAAAGTTGACGGGGTGCTTTATACAAGTACTGGAAGAGATGTCGAAATGTCTGTGGCATCCACCAAGGCATACTATTCTCAGATTGTAGCCGGTAGTATCCTTGGACTTGGTATAGCTCAGCTAACGGAAAGCAGGACAGACGATTTCCTCTTGGAAGAAATAGAACAACTCTGGAAGCTTTCTGCATGCATGAACAAGGTATTGCAAGGGCGAAGTAAGATCCGTCAATCAGCAGAGCAGTTTGCAGTTACCAGGACCTACTGGGCTATTGTTGGGAGTGGCCCCAACAAGGTCGCTGCTGATGAGATTAGAATTAAGTTGAGTGAACTTTGCTATAAGAGCATTTCATCGGATGTGGTAGAAGACAAAAAGCATATCGACCTGTCTTCAGAACCCCTTATTCTTGTCTGTGCAGCCGGCAGTCGTGATAGTGTTGTAGCAGATATTGTTAAAGATACCGCCATCTTTAAGGCTCATGAGGCAGTACCCATTGTAATTACCACAGAAGGTGAAGATCGATTTGAGCCGTATGCAGATTCGGTGATCTACGTACCTAAAATAAAGGAACACTTTGCTCCAATCCTTAATACATTGGCAGGGCATCTATGGGGATATTATGCGGCCCTGACCATTAACAAAGAATCCCAGTACCTTTCCAAGTTCCGCCAGGAGATCAATAACCATATTAACACCTCGACAGATAACGGCCTGGATGTCTATGAAATCGTCTTGGACAAGGCCTTCAGGGAGAAAACGGCCGGTTTTTACAGGGCTTTTAAGGAACGGATAAGACTGAACCGCTATGCTACCGCCATGGCAATCCATACAGCATTGGACCTAATGCTTTTGTTGAAATATCTTGCAGGTAGCCTTCCTATAAGGGATTTCGAGTTTGATTTTGGCGTCAAGGGGACTGCGCCGAACATGTTGAGGAGTTTTTTTGCATGCATGGGAAAGATCATCAATGAAATGGCCCGTCCCATTGATGCAATAAAGCATCAGGCCAAAACCGTTACAGTTGGAACAAGCAGGATTTCAGAAAAGGTGGAAGGTCTGCTCTTTGAAGCCCTTGAAAATCGTAGATTTAACAAGCATCAGCTTACTACCAGCAATATCTTGGTCTTAAAGCGTCTTCAGAGAGTGGTTGCCGAAATCAAAGGTGTTACCATTTATAAGATTGCAGGTCTTAGTATCTTAGGAGAACCTACTGAAGAATCGACCATCTATCTGGAAAGTAAAGAGGGGAGTTCCGCGGGGATAATTTCTAGAATTGAATCGGATAACCGGTTACATGGTACCAAACGCATAATTGTTAATAATGGAAATGTCTTTATCGGAAAGGGGAAAAGAGATAACAGGAGTATTCTTGTTGTGCCTGTTATATCAGTCGGCACAAAGATTGATCACCTAGTATTATTTGATATAGAATTTCAAAGAGAATTAGAACTCCGGGAAAAGGTGGATG
>CAYSBQ010000063.1:0-14524 GCA_964429315.1 uncultured Desulfobacterales bacterium | reverse complement strand
ACGGAAGATGAAAGGCATTTGATACATGGGACGGATTGAAGAACTGGTAACTCGCTACCGTAATCATATCTCTGCGCCATGGCAGCGCAATCTGGCCGGAGACCAAAAAACCATCTTTGTGGTCTATCCAAAAGATGACGAACGCAAGTTGCGTGCGCGGCGTGGGCTTTTTGAAATGGCAACCATCGATGCCGAGCATAAATGGAAGTCTTTCAATTTTACGAAAACCTTCGCCACCTGGATGTCCAACACAGAATATAGGGACCTATATTTCGAATCTCCGGAAGACCTGACAATGAAACTTCAAAGCGGCTTTTTGCAGTATGCCGCGCAAGAACTCCGAAATGTATTAACAGCCTCGGATATGGATGAAAAAACCGTAGTGTCCGTGTATGGAGTGGCAAGTTTATATGGTTTCATCAAGGTATCTTTAATCCTTAAGGAAGTCATCCATGACATTCGGGGCCGTTTGTTGCTCTTTTTTCCGGGTGAATTTGACAATAATAATTATCGGCTCCTCAATGCGCGGGACGGCTGGAATTATTTGGCCGTTCCCATAACCTTACATAATGGGGTGAGCGACTCATGAAAAACCGTGAAATATTTCAGCGAGATCCTGCTATCGCAAAGCTGCTCAATGACGGTGTGGCCGCTGTAACGGAATCGGCAACCAAGAAAGAAATTGAAACCCTGCGTTATGAACTGGAGCACTTTGTCTGTGAAGGCCAGTACAAGGGTGGTCTTACCCGAATCCTTGAATCGTATTTAGGTAATGCCGATTCAACGGTTCAGCCTGCCGCATGGGTAAGCGGTTTTTTTGGAAGCGGCAAATCTCACCTTCTCAAAATGTTCAGACATTTGTGGGTGGATAGCCAGTTTGAATCTGACGGAGCAACTACCAGGGGGCTTACACAGTTGCCGGACGAGGTTAGTGATCTTTTAAAGGAACTGGATACATTGGGGAAACGATGCGGGGGGCTCCATGCAGCATCGGGAACCTTGCCTTCCGGAGGTGGTGAAAGCGTTGGTCTTGCTGTATTGAGTATCCTTTTACGCTCCAAAGGCCTTCCAAGCTCCCTGCCCCAGGCGGAGTTCTGTATCTGGCTTCAGAAAAACAATATATATAAAAAGGTCAAGTCCTCGGTTGAATCCGCGGGAAAAGATTTTCAAAGCGAACTGCATGACCTCTATGTCAGCCCCGTTCTGGCCAATGCACTATTGGAGGCTGATCCCGCCTTTGCCCCGGATCTTAAGCAAGCCCGAGCCGCGCTTCGTGCCCAGTTCCCAGTTGTTACGGATGTTTCGACGGAAGAGTTTATCCGGATTGTCCGCAAAGTCCTTTCCATAAATGGCGAAATCCCATGTACGGTTATTGTGCTGGATGAAATTCAGTTGTTCATTGGGGACAGCGCGAAACGTTCCACCGATGTTATGGAAATCGCCGAAGCCATCTGCAAACAGCTCGATAGCAAGGTTTTGCTCATAGGGGCGGGCCAGACAGCCCTTGCCGGCAGCGTACCTTTATTGCAGCGCCTGAGGCCCCGTTTTACGATTCCAGTTGAACTATCCGATGCGGATGTTGAAACGGTAACCCGTAGTGTGGTGCTTGCGAAAAAAGCCGATAAGCGCAAATCCATTGAAGAAACGCTCAGTTCTTATGCCGGCGAAATAGACCGTCAGCTTACGGGCACACGGATTGGCCCTCGGAGCGAAGACCGCGCGATAATTGTGGATGACTATCCCCTCTTGCCTGTTCGTCGCCGTTTTTGGGAACATGTCTTACGCGCCATCGATATTCCCGGCACAGCCAGCCAGGTTCGGACCCAGTTGCGTATTGTCTATGATGCGGTCAAAGAAATGGCTGAAAAAAACCTCGGCACCGTCATGCCGGCAGACTTCATCTTTGGTCAGCTCCAGCCCGATCTCCTGCGCACCGGTGTCCTCTTGAGAGAAATCGATGAAACGATCCGAAACCTTGATGATGGGACTTCTGAAGGCAAACTTGCCGAACGGATTTGCGGGCTTGTTTTCCTGATTCGAAAACTGCCGCGTGAAAAGGTGGCCGATATCGGGGTGAGGGCCACCGCTGAAACCTTGGCGGATCTTCTCATCAGCGACCTTTCAAATGATGGTGCGACCTTGAGAAAAGAGATCCCTCAAATTCTTGATAAATTGGTTAACGAGGGAAAGCTCATCAAGATTGATGAGGAATACAGCCTTCAGACCAGAGAAAGCAGCGAGTGGGACCGAGAGTTCCGTAACCGGCAGACCAGGCTGAATAATGACCTGACCGCATTAGCCGGCAAGCGTTCTTATCTATTAAATGCAGCCTGTTCAACTGCCTTGAATGGCATCAAGCTGCTTCAAGGAAAGTGTAAAGCGGCCCGCAGGCTGTCAATTCATTTTGGCGCCGAACCGCCTGAAGTGAAAGGGAATGAAATTCCTGTCTGGATACGCGATGGTTGGGGCGAAAATGAAAGCACTATGCTTGCCGATGCTCGCGCTGCTGGAACTGATAGCCCTGTAATTCATGTATATGTTCCCAAAGCCGGCGCTGATGATCTTAAAAGGGCAATCACGGAATATGAAGCGGCAAAGGCAACCATCGAATTTAAAGGCACACCCACGACACCGGAAGGCCAGGAAGCCCGTGATTCTATATCAACCCGGATGGGTTCAGCCGAAACTAGGAGGAATATAATTATTCAGGATGTGATCAATGCCGCTAAAGTCATTCAAGGCGGCGGCCAGGAGCGCTTTGATCTATCGTTGAAAGACAAAGTGCATTCAGCCGCTGAAATCTCGTTGGATCGGCTTTTTCCTGATTTCCAGGATGCTGACGACGACCGCTGGCACACTGTTATCAATCGCGCCAAGGGAGGGTCCGAGGCTGCTTTGCAGGCAGTTGACTGGAATGATGCACCTGAGAAGCACCCGGTTTGTTCAGCAGTGCTTTCGGAAATCGGTTCAGGAAAGAAGGGTAAAGATGTTCGGGACACTTTTGAAAGCACACATTATGGCTGGCCCCGTGATGCAATTGACGCGGCTTTGATTACACTGTTCACAACGGGTCACATACGTGTCACACACAAAGGCGTTCAGCTCAAACAAGGGCAGCTCGACCAGGCCAAGATATCGGTCAGTGATTTCCGTGTGGAAACGGTAACCATAGATGCGAGAGCCCGTATCAAACTGCGTAAACTATTCCAAGGCGCTGGAATCCCTTGTAAACCCAATGAAGAGCCAACCTCTGCAGGCCAATTTCTCGCTCACCTGTCGGACCTTGCAGACCGAGCCTGCGGCGAACCCCCTATGCCGGAGCGTCCTTCATCGGATCATCTTGATAACTTAAGAGCATTAGCCGGAAATGAACAACTCGCCGAGATTCTGAACCAATATGATACGCTCTTGAAGCAGGCCAATGATTGGTCTGATTTGGCAGAACTCGCTGCCAAACGGAAACCTTCATGGGAAACACTTCAACTTCTGTTGAAACACAGCAAAACCCTACCTGAATCAGAAAATCTTAATCAGCAGGCAAATGCTGTCAGGGATGAAAGACGCCTGCTTGATAAAACCGATCCTATTCCAGCGATTCACAAAGATGCTGTCACAGCTCTCCGCAAGGCTGTAAAGAGAGCTTATGATGATTTCAAGGCCGTTTATGATCATGAAATGGCTGCTTTAGAAGATAACGACAACTGGAATACGATATCTTCCGTTCAGCAGGAAGAAATTCTATTTACAGAAGAGATAGCCGATATTCCTGACCTTTCTATAGGGGATGACTCAAAATTGGTTCAATGTTTAGAAGAGACCTCGATAACCAATTGGAAGACCAAAATCGATGCATTGCCGAAGCAATTCAGCAACGCAGCACTTTTAGTGGCAAGGCTGTTGGAACCTGAAACTCAGACGGTTAAACTTACCAGTGGAACCCTGAAAACTGAGGATGATGTAAAATCTTGGATAGTAAATGTGGAAAAGGAGCTTCTTGACAAAATCAACAAAGGACCAATTGTAATTTCGTAATGGAGAGCCAATGAGCGAGAGCAAAGGACAGGTCATTGTATACCAGAGCGAAGATGGCGCCACCCAGGTAGATGTCAGCCTGTATGAGGAAACTGTTTGGCTGAATCTGAACCAGATGGTTGACCTCTTTCAGCGGGACAAGTCTGTTATTTCCAGGCACTTGCGTAATATATTCAAGTCGGGCGAACTGGCTCGCCAATCAGTTGTTGCAAAATATGCAACAACTGCCGCAGACGGTAAGACCTACCAGGTTGAGTATTTCAATCTCGATGCCATCATTTCTTTGGGATACCGCGTCAATTCCTTACGCGGGACGCAGTTTCGCATCTGGGCGACTCGCGTTCTTCAAGACCATATTTTGCGCGGTTACACGATCAATGAACGCCGGTTGAAGGAACTGCGCCAGACCATTCGACTAGTCCAAAATGTTATTGAGCATCAGACTGTCACCGGTGACGAAGCCTCCGCGCTATTAAGGGTCGTCAGCGATTATACCTATGCCCTTGATCTTCTGGACGATTATGACCATCAGCGCGTTGAAATTTCAGACACCACACGAATTGCAGCCGTCTTGGTGACCTATAAAGAGACTGTTCGGATCATCGGGAAGCTTCGCGAAACCTACAATGCGTCGGACCTATTCGGGAAGGAGAAAGATCGCAGCCTGGAAAGCAGTCTGAAGGCCATTGTGCAGACATACGATGGCAAGGATGTCTATCCAACGTTTGAGGAAAAGGCTGCCCATCTTTTGTATTTTCTTGTCAAAAACCATTCTTTTATTGACGGCAACAAACGGATCGCAGCAGCACTCTTCCTCTGGTTTCTGGACAAAAATCGAGCTCTCTATCGAGAAGACGGCATGAAACGGCTCCCGGATAACGCCCTGGTTGCCATCACGCTAATGATTGCAGAGAGCAGGCCGGAGGATAAAGACATCATAACCAAGGTCATTGTGAATTTGATCAACCAACGTACACTCGGAGAATAAAATTTGGATTATTCGGCGTGACATAATTTTATTTCGTGTGGTTTCCTTCAGATTGAAGTGGGAATTGCGCCATTTCTGTTCCACGACGCAACTCGGTTGCAATTATGACACAATTATTTGCTTAACATGCTGAAATTTAGGTGATTTATCATTTGCACCTTTTTGATTTGTTAAAGAAGGTGAGTTAGCCCCTTACATTCAGTTGCCAAGGAATACTTGACAACTGCCAGCGATGGTAAATTGTAAGGAATACTTACAAGTTCGTGAGGAGGGGCGAGGCCACCTATTTACAAAGACGGATATCATAGTGACTAAAAACTACCTGAACGAAGAAGAACTCAGCACTCTGAATCTTATTGTCAGTCAGTACCTTGACTTCGCCGAATTGCAGGCCAGGGGTCGTAAACCAATGTATATGGCCGATTGGAAGGCTAAACTGGATGTTTTTTTAACACTTAACGATCAGGATATCTTAACAGATGCCGGTCGCGCTTCAGCTCAACTGGCTAAAGATCTTGCTGAAAGCGAATTTGAAAAATATCAAACCCGGCAACGCCAAATTGAGGCCGACACAGCAAATGAAGAACTGAACAGAACCGTCAAACGCATAATAGATAAGGATGAGGGATGAAGACGGAAGGATGAAAGGTGAAATTGAATTGAAACGTCTCCCAAATATGCTCATTGGGCACAGATCTTATGTAACAGGATGTAACTGCGCCAATACCTACAGGGAGGCTTTTCCCAATAAACTATTACATTTCAATTAGTTATTTATGTTTCGGCTTGTAACTCAGGCTCGAAAAGACATAAGTAAATATTGTGCCAATAACGTAAAGTATGCGCAAAAAATATTCGGCATTGAAAAGAATTCTATCTCTGTATCCTTCGTACTATACAGAAGTTCTAAGAAGAAATGTGGCACAAAAAGACAGTACAATGGACGACCAATCGCCGCCGCTGACCTTCACATTAAGTAGGGGTAAACAAGAACTTTTATGTTTGAATCAATCATTATCAGAAATAAAAGGAACCCATCCGTAAATAAACCTATAGACCTGGGTTTTCTTGCAGAAGCTTTAATTTTTTACCAGTCAGTGAAGATCATTGCTGACAGAGCGATATTAAAGCAATTGATACATGAATGTGGCCACGAAGCTCTTTTAGAGCTAATTGAAAATGAGTATTTAACAATTGAATATTTAGATAATGCATTGGGCATACAAACGCATAATCAAAACACACCAAATGAACGTCATGATCCCATAGTTTATAGTCTGCCCAAACTAGCCTTAGAGGTGGTCTCTCCAGAACTTTTCAGAGAATATACTGGCAAATCAGGCAAAGGAAGGAGAATCTCTCAAAGATTTTTGAGAAACGTTAACGCATTATCACTTGATCCACATGAGCTGCCAAACGAAGTGCTTATAGATTTTTCGGATTCTAATTATGTAGAACAATCAATCATTCACATGATCAAAAACTACGCCCCAGAGTATCCGAATCCCGACTCAATAAAATTTCAACTCCGTAGAGATAATAAATCATTATTGGTTAATACAAACATTGATTTTGTCACATTAAACAAATTTTATCATACCCGGGTTCCTCCGATTCATTCAAGCTTGTCACCTTCCTATTTGTTGAGCCACCTTTATAACCTTAGAGGTGATATTTATTTTTGCAGTAAATTTAAATCAGAAATTACTACTGATCCAATAAATTCAGGTGTATTTAATATTAAATATGCTGACCTGTTACAGCGTCAAAATATAAGTGAAGAAGGACTTCGCCTTTTCCAAAATTTCTTGTTTGAAGATGCAAAAGCAGTTTGCGAAACAATAAACCGAGGCGAGAGAACATTTAAAGATTTGTTAGAGCTAATTTCTAAAGCTAAAAAATTCCAGAAATGGCTTGCTGGTAAAGAGCCAGATTGCGACCTTTTGCGAGAATATTATAAAGAGGTTACAGCAGGTTCTTGGGTGGACAAACTTCCTGCTAAGGTTGCAAGGTGGTCTATATTTACAGGGATTGGTCTGGTTATAGATGCGCTTGGGGGCGCTGGAATAGGCACTGCGGCAGGTCTTACAGTTAGTGCAGGTGATGCTCTGATATTAGACTCAATAATAGGTGGCTGGAAGCCTAATCATTTTATTGATAACGAGTTAATGGAATTTGTCAAAAAATGAACAAAGCTACTTAACGAATGTTTGCAGTCGGACGTTCCCTGCCGCTTCGCTCTGGGAAACGCCGCTGAAACCGGTGTTGTGCAGCCAATCCATATTCGTTGTGGTGGCTATTATTGCCTCAAACGAGCTCCTCAACCCAAAAATTGGTATTAGAAAAGGAATTCTGATGCCATTCAAATGAAAAGGTTATAGACCATGAAGATTGAAAGCCTATCCTTGAAGGGATTCAGGTGTTTTGGTTCACAGGGGACAACAGTAGCTTTTGAAGAAGGTGTTACTGCTCTTGTTGGCGGTAATGGTGCAGGAAAGACGGCTATGCTTTTAGCGCTTTCGCGATTATTTGGTGTGACGCCCGCCCAACGTACAGTTCGGCAGAGCGACTTTCATCTGCCTTCCGCTCAGCAGGAGATTCAATCCGGGGCGAATCTATCTATTGATGCCGTCCTGTCCTTTCCCGAACTTCAGGGTATGAACGGTGATGATGTGGGTGCTGCTGTTCCAGAATTCTTCCTGCAAATGGCGTCCTCCGAGCCCGGGGCGCCTCTAAAGGTAAGAATCATGCTCAAGACAACCTGGACTGATGATGGAACGCTGAGCGGTAGCGTTGACGAGGATATTCGCTGGGTCAGAGCACTTGACGATAACTATGACTGGGATGACGATTGTCAGAAGGTGACTGCTGTCGAGCGTGGCACAATACAGCTTGTTTATGTCCCCGCCATGCGCAATGTACAAGAACAGGTTACGTCTCTTCTTAAAGGGCGTCTGTGGCAAGCCGCAAAATGGTCCGACGAATTTCGTCATACCATAGAGGATACTTCAGAAGAAATTCAAAGCACATTTCAAGATGAGGACCCGGCCAAGTTCGTGCTTGAAAGACTCGAAAAACGATGGAAGCAGGTTTATGCGGCTGACACGTATACGACGCCCATTTTGCGTTTGGTTGAACGGCGTTTTGAAGAGTTCGTTCGCAAAGCAGACTTTGCCTTTTTTCCTGATGAGGCTGGACAGGAGCGTTCATCCGCGGATTTAAGCGACGGTCAACGCTCGCTATTTTACATTGCTTTGACAGCCGCGACACTTGAAGTCGAGAGTGAGGCACTATCCCTACCACAGGATGAAAGCGCGTTCGACCAGGATAAGTTGCATAGGGTGCATCTGACACTGCTGGCTATAGAAGAACCTGAGAACAGCCTCTCGCCATTTTTTTTGTCGCGCATCATTGCTCAGGCACGCGATATCGGAGCCCTCGATACAGCACAAGTTGTATTGTCAAGCCATTCGGCAGCAATCCTCAGCCGTATCGAGCCCGAGGAGGTGAGGTATTTTCGGCTGGACCACGAGAGCCGAGAGTCATCCGTGCATAAATTGACACTTCCGGCAGAGGATGCCGACGCCAGCAAGTATGTGCGGCTTGCTGTCAGATCCTACCCGGAATTGTATTTTGCACGTTTTGTAATTCTGGCAGAGGGCGACTCCGAACAACTTGTCATACCTCGTATTGCGGAAGCTATGGACATATCGCTCGATCCGTCCTTTGTTCCAATCGTCCCGTTGGGCGGGCGTTATTGCAGGCATTTCTGGACATTGCTGTCCGACTTGGAAATTCCATATGCGACGCTACTAGATTCAGATATCGGCCGTGCCCATGGCGGCGCGAATATTATTCGTACTGTTGTCGAGGACCTGAAAGCAATCGGCGTCGATCTCAACGACAACAATAAGGCCATCGCAGGCGATATCGATCCAGATGCTGTCGACGATCTTGAAGACGGAGACCTATGGCTTGATTACGAGGAAAATGATTGGGTGCAGGCGCTCGAAGATGAAGGAGTGTTTTTCTCAGATCCGCTGGATCTCGACTTTGCGATGTTAGAAGCGTTCCCGGATGCCTACCAAAATCCTAATCCAGGTGGTCGAGGACCGCGTACAAGCACCAAAGCTATTGAGAATGCCAAGGCAGCAACGCTGAAGACTGGCGGTAACGCGACGCTCTATGAAGACGACTATGATGAAGAATTCAAGTGGTATCCCTATTTGTTTCTTGGCCGTAGCAAGCCGGAAACTCATCTTGCCGCTCTGACACGCATTACCGATGAGCAGCTTTCTGAAAAGGCGCCAGAGCCCTTGAAATCTCTCATCGAGCATGTCAAAGAAGCCCTTGGCTTCGGGGGTAATGGTGAATGACACTTATGCCGCAAGAGTCGTGGAGTCCGCAGGGCATTGAAAACCTTGAAGAGCAAGCCTGGGAGGCTCTAAGGGAAAATAGTCGTAGTGTCTGCGTTACGGCCGGTGCCGGTGCCGGAAAAACGGAGTTCCTTGCGCAAAAAGCGACTTATCTCCTGCAGACCGGAATATGCCCAGCCCCTAAGCGGATTCTTGCCATAAGCTTCAAGCGCGACGCAGCATGCAACCTTGCTGGACGTGTCGAAATACGTTGCCCTCCGGAGCAGGCACGACGCTTTGACTCAGTGACGTTTGACGCCTTCACAAAAGGCTTTGTCGACCGTTTCCGTGCCGCAATACCAGATCCATATTCGCCGCCACGCAACTATAGGATCGAATTCCCAAACCGGTTACAGTTAGAAGACTTTTTAACCAGTCATGGCTTTCATGGCACGAACACGACCACGCTTGAGCGTAACGTCGCGCGAACGCGCCTCCCCTTGGCTGATGGTGTTGGGAACGCCTTGCGGGTCTATTGGCAAGCACAGTACGCTGGAAGAAACAATGTCTTTCTCACATTCCCGATGATCAATCGTCTTGTGGACTTGCTGCTTCGCGAGAATCCGGATATCCGCCACGCCCTACAGGCAACTTATCCATTTGTTTTTCTTGATGAGTTCCAGGATACTACATATGCGCAGTTTGAGCTTCTTCATGCCGCCTTTGATGGCAGCTACGCGATCTTTACATCTGTGGGTGATGACAAACAGCGTATTATGGGGTGGGCAGGCGCTATGCCTGACGCGTTCAACCGTTTTGAAATAGATTTCAACGCAATACGTATTCCGCTCGTCTCCAACTGGCGCTCACATGAAGATCTTGTCCGCATCCAGTATATTATAGCCCAGCGTATCGACCCAGCGACAGAGACTCCAGAGGCGCGCGCTGAAAGGGATGTTGACGGCGATATAGCAGCAATCTGGCAATATGGAAGCAACGAAGATGAAGCGAAAGGCCTCGCAGAATGGATCTCAGATGAGATTGAAAACGGTATTCCCCCACATGAAATCGCTATTCTCGTCCGCCTACACGCGAATGATGTGGAAAATGAACTCGCAACATTCTTCTTGCAACGCGGAGTTAGACTTCGGAACGTCGCGCGTAATGTTGGCGATATCGCTATCCAGGACCTTTTAGGGGAAGAACTCACAGCGATCCTTCTGCCCCTCCTTCGACTTGGTTCGACCACTAAAAACCCTGCCGCATGGGCCAACACCCAACGCAACCTGCAATTTCTTGAAGGTATCTATCCGCATGACGATACTGGGCAGCAGCGGTTGCAGCAGCGCCTACAGACATTCATTCGCGAACTGCGCACCGAAATGAACACCCTTAAGCCTAATGGTGAAACTTCGTTCATAATTGCCGGACTTGCGCTCGATTTTGTTGGCTCTTCTACCCTAAGGCGAGCCTTTCCGGCTTACAAGCGCCAGCAGGATTTTGACCGCGTATGGGAGGGTTTTGCCGGGCTTCTGGCCGAAAGTTCGGAACTCTCTGCAAACTGGATTGAGACTCTCGATCAATTTGAAGGACTTTACCAAGTCGCGCTGATGACCATTCACAAGAGCAAAGGCCTTGAGTTTCACACGATAATTTTTTATGGGCTCGATAATCAGACATGGTGGAGTTTGACACCAAACAGGGTTGAAGAACTCAACTCGTTTTTTGTTGCTTTTACAAGGGCGAAACAGAGAGCTTTTTTTACACAATGCACAGATCGGGGTAGCCCGGTCACGTGGATAGAAAACCTTCTCGAACCAGCCGGTGTCCTTCGCATTGCAGGCCCGGCTTAACTTACTGTTGGCCTATCATTTTTTTGCTGAGTATGTAATTCTGCAATTCTGAGCCTCGGGAATCCTGCTCCGGTTCAAAGGACTATGAACTGCAATAGTTAACAAAATAAAGGAAACCGAGAGTGTCGACTCTATCGACTGAATTAAGAAATAAACTTGAGCGTACCATTGTCCAGGCGCGGGATGTAGCCGAAGCAGGAGCCAAAACAGCGTTAGAGGCCCTTGCTGTGCATCACCATGAGCCCTATGGACACATGTCTCCCGAGGAGCGCAAGCTGCGGAACCATTTACGTGCCAGGGCACGACAGTTGGGTGACAAACAGAACCTGAAAGGTGAACTGGAAATCACCCATCTTGTGTGGGAATGTGCCTATGAGCACTGGCATAGAATGCTATTTGCACGATTTCTGGCCGAAAATGACTTCCTCATCGAACCGGAGATCGGTGTCGCCATCAGTCTTGAGGAATGCGAGGAGCTGGCAAAAGAAGAGGGAAAGGACCTTTGGACACTGGCCAGTGAGTTTGCACAACGGATGTTGCCCCAGATTTTTCGACCAAATGATCCTGTTCTTCTGGTGACGCTTGCCAGTGAACACCGGCTGAAGCTGGAAAAGTTGCTCAATTATCTGGAACCAGTGATTTTCAAGGCCAGCGATTCGATTGGATGGGTGTACCAGTTCTGGCAGACCAAAAGAAAAAAAGAGGTTAATCAATCGGGTAATAAAATTGGAGCTGATGAACTGCCGGCAGTGACCCAGCTCTTCACTGAGCCCTACATGGTGAGCTTCCTGCTCGACAACTCTCTGGGAGCATGGTGGGCGGTAAGGCGCGACGCGGGGAGGGGGCGACGCGGTGACGCGGCGAAGGGGATATTTGAGCGTGCAGAAACGGAGGAAGAGATTCGTAAAGCTTGTGCCATACCCGGAGTGTCTTTGGAGTATCTCCGCCTTGTCAGGACAAACAACGATGAAAAAAATTCTCCCGATCACCCATTCTCCGCGTCTCCGTGTCGCACCTGGGCGCCTGCCGCCGGTACCTTTGACGGTTGGCCGGAGCATTTGAGTGAACTCAAAACCCTCGACCCCTGCTGTGGTTCGGGGCATTTTATGGTAGTCGCGTTCCTGATGCTTGTGCCCATGCGCATGGCGCTGGAAGGGCTCTCTGCCCGCAAGGCGGTGGATGCCGTGCTGCGCGAGAACATCCACGGACTGGAGCTGGACCAGCGCTGCGTGGAGCTGGCCGCATTTGCCCTGGCCCTGGCCGCCTGGCGCTATCCCGATGCCGGGGGATACCGACCGCTGCCTGAACTGAATGTGGCCTGCACGGGCATCGCAATCAGGGCCAAGAAGGAAGAGTGGTTGGCCCTTGCAGGAGACAACACCAATCTGCGCATTGCGCTGGAGGAGTTGTACAAACAGTTCAAAGATGCACCGGTTTTAGGAAGTCTGATCAATCCGGATTTCGGCCTCGCTAAAGGTTCACTTTTTGAATTGAAGTGGCAAGAGGTAGGCCCGTTACTTGCTAAAGCACTGTCTGTCGAGGGAGATAATGAAATAGCTGAAATGGGTATTGTGGCTCAAGGTCTTGTGAAAGCTGCAACTATTTTGGTTGGTAAGTATGAATTGGTTGTAACGAATGTGCCTTATCTCGGTCGTGGAGGGCAATCTGAGGTACTCATTAATTTCATCGACAGATATTACGCGGAGGGAAGCCCGGATTTGGCTACAGCCTTTTTGATGCGCTGTTTGGAATTTTGCTCTTCGAGAGGAATTTCATCAATTGTCTGCTCGCAATACTGGTTGTTTCTGAAGTCGTACTCCAACCTTCGAGAAAAGCTATTAAAATCGACGAAATTTGGAGGGATTGCCCGTCTTGGCGCAAGGGCATTTGAAACAATATCTGGTGAGGTTGTCAACGTGGCATTGGTGACAATATCTGTAGTCAAGAACAATGACATTGAATCTGATTGTTTCTATGGATTAGATGTTTCGTCACAGAAAACCGCCAAAGATAAGGCATCGCATCTCATAAGCGAAAAAATCCTAACTGTTCAACAAAGCTATCAGATTAAAAACCCGGATTTCAGAATAATACTGGGTTATTTTGATCTATCTGCAGAGATCTTTGGCAAATTTGTACAAATTCTTCAAGGAAGTTCTACAGGAGATGATCCTAAGTATGTTCGGAATTTCTGGGAGTTTCAGCATAGCTCACGGTGGAAGTTCTTTCAAACCGCTCCAGATCAAGGATTATTCTCAGGCAGAAATCACATCTGGGATTGGCCTAATGATGATTGCGAACTTGCAAATTTCAGCGGTGCTCGAGTTCAAGGATTGGGTGCATTAGGCAAAATTGGTTTTATAATCTCTGGTTCGCAACGAATCACACATAGTATCTACGACGGACTTTTCTACTCAAAAGTTTTAGCAAGTTGCAGAGCTAAGAATGAGGAGCACTTGCCTGCCATACTGTCTTTCTTTGAATCGGATGAATTCGAAAGGCAGGTAAGGCTAATTGACCAGAAAAACTTGGTGACTCCAGGGAATTTCCTAAAAGTCCCCTTCGACCTCGAATACTGGCAAAAAGTCGCAGCCGAAAAATACCCGATCGGCCTTCCTAAAGCCTATTCCGATGACCCGACCCAGTGGATCTTCCACGGCCATCCAGCCAAAAGCGAACACCCAGTGCAAGTTGGCATGGTGCGGCTCTTGGGCTACCGCTGGCCTGCGGAGCTTGATCCTGAAATGGAACTCAGCGATGAACAGCGGGACTGGGTCAAAAAGTGTGAGACTCTCCTGGAATACACTGACGAAGACGGCATTGTCTGCATCCCTTCGGTGCGGGGGGAAGAGCCTGCGACAAGCCGGTTGCGGGAGCTTCTATCAGGGGCTTTTGGTACTGGTTGGTCAATGTCTAAGGAACAGGAACTCATCCGAACAATCGGCATCAAGTCCTGCAACCTCGATGACCGGCTACGTGACCATTTTTTCGAGCAACACTGCAAATTATTTCATCATCGCCCTTTCATCTGGCACATATGGGACGGTCGCAGGCGAGATGGGTTTCATGTGCTTGTGAATTACCACAAATTAGCAGAAGGAAATGGAAAAGGCCGACAACTGCTGGAAAGCCTCACCTATAGCTATCTTGGTGACTGGATTACGCGGCAAAAAGAGGGGGTTAAGCGAGGCGAGGGAGGCGCGGAAGACCGGCTGGCTGCAGCGTTAGAACTTCAAAAACGAGTCATCGCAATCATTGAAGGTGAACCTCCATTTGATATTTTTGTGCGCTGGAAG
>CAYSBQ010000062.1:0-14542 GCA_964429315.1 uncultured Desulfobacterales bacterium | reverse complement strand
CTTTCTTACCACACAAATTGGAAATTGAGGAGTTTTTTCCATCCAGGCAGTGGGTGGCACAGGCAAGGCAGGGATCATAGGCACGAAATGCCATTTCCACAATATTCAGTTTGCCATCGGAAACCTTTCCACCCTTTATGAGGATTCGAGCTGCCTGTTCCACAGACATTGAAATAGCTGCTGCGCTATTTTGTGTGGCAACTAATAAATTCAGCTCCTCTACTATGGCATCACTACTAGTCTTGTAGTGGTGGAAAAGGGTCCCCCTAGGGGCCTCGCACACACCCATGCCCTCTCTTGGGATCTGAGTCGGGATATTCCTTATCTTGGTATCTGTAAGTTTCTCATCGAATGAAAGTTTATACATCATTTCCGCTGCATTCAATGCCTCGACAAGTCTAGCCCAGTGATAGGCAAATGTGTTGTGAACAGGTTTTTCCCCGAAGGCATCAAACATCTTTTCAAACTCAACCTGGGCGGAATCTGTAGCCATACACTCGGCGGCATTCAGCCTGGCAAGGGGACCGACTCTATAAATTCCGCTTTCTTTGCCATCGATAAATCCTTTCCAGCCGACATTTTTTAGATACAATATCTTCTGATAACTCCGCGGATCTACGCGTTCTTCCAAGTGTTTCAAATAATCCTTTGCCTCGAATCTGACAAATTCCTTGCCTTCAGGATCGACCACACGGACCATCCCATCATAAAAATTCAGCCGGTCCCTATCATCAACCAATCCCATGTAGTATGTCTTAAGAGAAAAGAGATCGCTGTATAACAGTTTGGTATATGCCTTGTTTTTAAGGACGATATCACGAAATATCTCAAGAGACACTTTTGCAAGCTCCACCGCATCTCTTGCTACGGTCTGTATCTCAGCCCTTTCTTCCTCGGATACGCTTTTTGATACGCCGCCGGGGAGCCCGCATACAGGGTAGAGAGGGCTGCCACTTAAGGTGGCCATCACCTTTCGGACCCTGTTTCTTACATCGATAACTTTTTTTCCGGTTTCGTCGCCGACTTTCTTAATAACCCCAAAAATGTTTCTCTCGGCTCCGGATGCAACCGGCCCGACTATGAGATCAGGGCCTCCCAGGAAATAGAAGTGCAACAAATGGTCTTCAAAGATGAAGGCGTTGTACAAAAGCTCTCTTATCTTCCTTGCCGCAGGAGGAGGTTCTACTCCAAAAAGGTGATCCAATGCCTTGCTCGCTGCCGTGTGATGCGCCGTCGGGCAAACGCCACAGATCTTTTGCGTAAGGGTGGGCATCTCTTCTACTGCACGCCCTTCACAAAACTTTTCAAATCCCCTAAGCTCCGGCACCTGCAAGTAGGCACGGTCTACATCGCCCTTGTCGTCAAGGAAGATATTAATCTTTCCGTGGCCTTCCAACCTTGTTATAGGGTCTATCGTGATTTTTTTGCGCATTTGTATTAACTCAATTGCCCCTATCGCCCGTCACTTTACCTCTCAGCATTGATGAGGCAAGGCTGTATCTGTAAAACAGGCCGGCCGGGTCAGGGATGGAAGCTGTAATTCTTTGCAGTTCTTCCTCATCTGTCGAATCGATCAACGAGGCCAAGAAAGAAGCAGCCTTTGCCCCCTGATCCATTACATTACCTACGGGGCCAAAACAGCCACGACATGGCATGTTTGCCCCAATACACCTTGCATTACAACCACCCCTTGTTACAGGACCAAGACAGACAATGCCTTGTTCCAGGAAACACCTCGATGGATCCCACTCGAACTCGTAGAGCCTTTTAAATTTCTTTATCCGTATTGTCTCCGGCTTACTGTCCTTTAACGGACACGTATGGCAAAGGGCCTTGCTTTCCGCCAGCACCGTTCCCTTTTCAGGAAGTCTGTCCTCCAAGACCGCCATTATGGCCTCTTTTATCAACTCCGGCGTCGGTGGACAGCCGGGGATATAGTAATCAACTTCTACGACTTGATCCAACGTCTTCACGGTATCGTGAAAACCAGGAAGTTCTAGATAGCTTTCCGAATCTATGGTTCCGCTTTTTGGGAAAAGCCCTTGGGGATTTTTTACTGTGGGGACATCACTATAAAGCCTTGTAAAAATATCTTCACGCTCGAAAAAATTCGCAAGACTTACCACACCGCCAAGATGGGCGCAACTTCCATGCGCTATGAGCAATTTGGATTTTTGTCGCAACAATCTGGCCATGGATTCCTGCTCGTCCATCCTGATAGCGCCGTTGATCAGTGTCGCCGTAATCTCACCATCGCCAACAGCCGCTATATCCTTATACTTAACATCAACGGCCACCGGCCAGAAAACAATATCCACAGCCGCTACAACTGCAAGGATGTCTTCTGCCAAATCGAGGACCGATTCCTCGCATCCGCCACAGCTCGAGCACCAATAAAGGGCGATTTTTGGTTTTTTCGGCATTATCTCTTGCTTTATCCCTTTAGCGGCCCAAGTTGCCGCACCCTTTCCACCATCTTGGTAACAACATCTACGAATTTTTCTTTCTCGCCGGCCGAGATCCAGTCGAGTCTTAATCTTTCTCCCTCTATCCCGAATTGAACGAGGACCTTTTTTAAGACGGCATACCTTTTGAGCGCTTGGAAATTACCCTCTTTATAATGGCAATCCCCCGGATGACATCCAAGGATCATGACGCCGTCGGCGCCTTCTCGAAAGGCCTTGATCACGAATTGAGGATCAACCCTGCCGGTACACATAACCCTTACTGCGCGAAAGTTTGCAGGGTATTCTTTTCTTGCCCTGCCGGCGGCATCCGCTCCTTCGTAGGAACACCAGTTGCAAAGGAAGCCGACTATCTTTGGCTCAAAATCG
The DNA here is from genome assembly GCA_964429315.1 of uncultured Desulfobacterales bacterium. Taxonomy (GTDB): domain Bacteria; phylum Desulfobacterota; class Desulfobacteria; order Desulfobacterales. Next base: position 11,708 of record CAYSBQ010000062.1, on the reverse strand, counting down.
TTCATCTTAACATGACTATTGCAATAGACCCTCTATTTCGGAAAACATTTGCCTATCTGTAAAGTGCTTCGCCTTGATCGCTCCGCTTGGACAAGCAGCGACGCAAGTGCCACATCCCCTGCATAAGACCTCATTTAAACTGACGCACTTTTCTTTGTCATCAAAGGTCATTGCATTATAACTACACAGTCCGATACAGGTCTTGCAGCCGGAGCAAAGACCTTCGTCAATCTCACAAACAGCGGCCTCAAGGGCCAGTTTCTCGCCCGGAACAAGCCGGGACAGTATCTTGCCTGCTGCTGCTTGCCCCTGCACCACCGAGGCCCCAATATCCTTTGGCCCCTGGGCGCAACCCGCAACAAATATTCCTTCCATGGAACTTGCTACCGGGTATAGGGTGGTGTCCTCTTCTGAAAAAAATCCGGCCTCACCCTGGGCTATGTCATAAACGGCGGCAATACGATCGGCATCTGTTGCGCCTACCATAGCGGGAGCCAAAACAACCATGTCATATTGAGCGGTCTTTGATTCCTCATGAACCTCCGTATATCTGACCAGCGCCTTGTCGCCTTGCCCGATTATGTCTAATGAATCCGGCGACTTCAAACGAATGAATTCTATTTCATTATTACTGGAAACCTTATTGAAAAAACCCTGTGCCTTTTTTCCGGGAAGACAAAGATCAGAAAAAAACTGTGTTATCTGCACATCAGGCAATTTCTTTTTGGCCTGATGGGCAAACTTTGACAAGTAGGTGCAACAAACCCCGGAACAGTGTTCGTTAGACTCTAGGCTCCTGGAACCGACACAGTGGATAAAGGCGATCTTTTCAGGTGGTTTACTGTTTTTCAGTAAGATCTTGCCTTCTGTGGGACCAGTAGAACTAATTAGCCTTTCAAATTCGAGACTGGTATAAATATTTTCAATATTCCCATATCCGTATCTCGGGACCTTGCCGGGATCAAAGAGGTCAAATCCTGTGGCTATAACGATTGCCCCCACCTTCAGTTCTTCGATTATATCTTCCTTACCGTAGTTAATGGAGCCAAAGGGACAGGCCTCTTGGCATGCACTACACGCATTGCCATTGAAATGCAAACAGTGTTCTTTGTCTATCACAGCCAGATTAGGTAGGGATCCTGGATAGGGAATATATACGGCCTTTCGTTCATCAAGCCCCTCATTATACTCGTTTCTTACCTTTACCGGACAGACCTCAAAACATGCCCCACAACCGATGCAACTGCCAACATCTACAAACCGCGCCCTTCTTCTGATCTTGACCATAAAGTTGCCATAATAGCCAAGCACCTCTTCGATCTCACTCAATGTAAGGACTTCTATTTGCTCATTGTGCAATACTTCATCCTGTATAGGATCAAGCACGCAAGAAGCGCACTCAAGACTGGGAAACAGGTCTTCATACCGCGCTACCTTTCCTCCGATTGAAGGAAGTCTTTCAACGAGATAGACCTTTCTTTCCTTTTGCGCCAATGTCAGGGCGGCACTTATCCCAGCGATCCCGGCTCCGACTACCAGGACATCGGGCTTACATTCTATCTGTCTCTCTATTAAGGGTTCTTGAAGTACAACCCTTCGAACTGCCGCAGCAATCAAGGCCTTTGCCTTCTCTGTGGCAAGGGCCTTGTTATTGGTTACCCAGGCACACTGTTCTCTGATGTTTGCAATCTGAAGCGCGAAGGGATTGAGGCTTGATTTTTCAAGGACCTTTCTAAAGGTATGTTCGTGCTCTTTAGGCGAGCAGGCAGCTATTACCACCCTTGAAAGGTTGTGTTCCTGAATTTCTTTTTCAATGAAGGTTTTGCCTTCTTGAGAACACAGTAGTCCGAAGGATCTGGCCAGGACCACATATTCAAGGTCCTTAGAAAACTGGACTACTTGGTCAAGATCAATTGCATCCTTGATGTTGGGTCCGCATTCACAGATATAAACGCCGACTCGCTCAGCCATATTTAGTACCCGATGATCCTAATTGGGTTTCACCCAATTAGGGAGTGATAAGTGGTCGGTTTTCAGTGATCAGCATTGAGAGATTAGCATCGATACTAGTATAAGGATCGTTTAATTTAGTCAATAGATATTTATCAAGGAATCCGGCAAGCCTCACAATCTGGATATGATTATGTTGCTTCAAATGCAGCCTTCCTAAGTTCTCAAAAAGTTCGGGGTATACGATTAATCATAAATATCCAGCCACTGCGAAGATATGTGCTAACGAAGAAAGATATCGCCTTTTAGAAAAAGCCACCATACCCGTGGTTATTGAGAAGATACTTTTTCATGGGATAACCAGCTGATATAACTGTAAGAAGAAAGTCTTTGACGGCTGGCTGGATGAGACGTGTTCTTGCGAACTACTGAAATATAGCTTGTGCCCTTCACCAGGTATTCTGTTGGCGGGAGGAGATGGCAATACAAGCTGGTCTTGCACCTCTTTAAGTTTGCGTGTGCCCTTACGTTATTTTATGACAGATACTATTTTGTTCTTAATTCTCTTTTTGGTGATGTTTATACCCTTGTTCGCAAAGTCAGAGAGATCATATTCTGCTTCCGTATTCCCTTCCCCTGCAAGTGCGCCGGTCGGTCCCTTTTCAGCAACCGCAGATTTCTTCAAGAAAGTCCCTACAAGAAGCACCCCAACGGTTCCACAAAACCACTGACCCACAATGAACAGGATATCAAGATTTGCACCGGTGGCAGCTCCTGCATATTGCAATTGGTTAGCGGTTTCTATGCCAACCGCAGGAAAAAGGCTTGATATGCCGAATGCAGCATACGTAATAGTCCAAAATAAGGCGATGTTCTTCAAGATGTTCCAGGCTTTTCCTCCTTCTCGGACTTCGCCCTCTTTCAGGTTTCTCCTGGCAATGTAGACTGGAAGAAAAACTGGAGCCGCAAAGAACGCCAAACCAGGAAACAACATACTTTTTTCCTGCCTCTTTCTTGCATCTATAACCGCCCATATCCCTAAAGATATATTAAGAAAAAGCCACCACATGACGTAAGCCCACCTCCATAAGTCCTGAAGTGATTTGACTCAAGTTGACCAGTCAATCACTATCGAAAACCCCATGATATCGGCAAGAAGAAAATCAAGAGAAATCCCTGCCTGCTCTGTCTTGTCGGCACTCTTATGGAAAACCTTGACGATTTCCAACCCTAACGTGATCACTACACAACTATTTAGTTGAAGACCGAAGGCTGAGGTGATCTAACAGGCTTCAGCCCCGTACAGAAAAGATCTGTCTTGACGTTCTGTGGTAGTTTTTATAACGTGTGTATGAAAATACATCGCTCGAGAGGGAAAGGGTAAAATGAGAGGATTATTTTATGTTTTAGGATTCTAACAACATGCTAAGGAAATCAACTCCACAACAACAATTGATCGCAAGTTTTATGCTCTTAATACTCATCGGTTCCTTTGTTCTGATGTTGCCGGGCATGAGTGAAGATGGTCAAGTGACCTATATTGACGCGCTATTTACTTCCACATCGGCGGTATGCGTCACAGGGCTTATAGTCAAGGATACGGGTAGCGATTTTACAAGACTAGGTCAGTGGGTTCTCCTTTTGCTAATCCAGCTGGGCGGACTCGGGATCATGACCTTTTCCACGATCTTATTATTCATTCTCGGCCGGTCCCCGTCACTTAAACAAGATGCTGCCCTTCAAGACACTTTTGCCCCCTCTCCCACAAGCAACCTCCATAGTCTGATCGTTTCGGTTGTGTTTTTTACATTTTTGATAGAAATCATAGGTACAGCGTGCTACTTTGCCTACTGGACACGTGAACTTCCTGCCAAAGAAGCCTTGTTCGTTTCTCTGTTTCATGCCATCTCTGCATTCTGCAACGCCGGGTTCTGCCTCTTTGCAGACAGTCTTACAGGATATCAAGGCCGAGTCCTTGTAAATCTCAATACGATCTTTCTTATTATCGTAGGTGGAATAGGATTTATGGTTGTCTTTGAGCTATATCAACGTTATAGCATAGGCAATGTAAAAGGGCTGCAACAGCGAAAAGGCTTCTCCCTGCATACCAAGGTAGCGCTTTTGTCTACTCTGATTTTGATTTTGGCGGGAGCGGTATTTTTCTTCTTGGTCGAATACAACGATGTGTTGGTGGGCATGGATTTTTCCGAGAAGATACTCATATCCTTTTTTCAGTCGGTCACTGCCAGGACCGCCGGTTTCAATACAGTTGATTTTAGTATGCTGTCAAACGCCACGCTTTTTTTCTTTATCTTTCTCATGTTCATTGGGGCTTCGCCCGGTTCGTGTGGCGGCGGCATTAAAACTACAACAGCATGGGTGTTCTTTGCCCTTGTTTGGTCCCGGTTGAGGGGAAAGACTGATACCGTGATCATGAATCGAACCATTCCTAAGGCTTCTGTTGCGAGGGCGGTTGCGGTTGTGATATCCTCCGGATTGATAATAGGTAGCATGGTTATTTTGCTCCTGATAACGCAGCTTGGGAGTACATCTCACGTGGAAAGCCGGGGGATGTTTTTGGAGTATCTTTTTGAGGCGGTATCGGCTTTTGGCACAGTGGGCTTATCTATGGGTAAAACATCAGCTCTGGATACCATAGGGAAACTGCTGATTATCGTGCTTATGTTTGTTGGACGTTTGGGACCACTAACACTCGCATTTTCTATACGGTCGAAAAAAGTGGTGGGGCAGTTGAAGTACAGTGAAGAAAAAATCATGATAGGTTGAAGAATTTGTGACCTTCAGACCAGGTTGATAAGGAATCCCTTGTATGAAAGTAGCGGTTATGGGCTTGGGCAAGTTCGGAATGAACGTTGCCAAAGAATTGTATGCCAGTGGCCATGATGTGTTGGTTGTTGACGAGAGTGATAAACTTGTTCAGAAGGGCCAAGAGTTTTCATCAAAGGCAGTAGTGGCCGACTGTACAGAGAAGGAAATATTGGGAAATATGGGGTTTTCAGAGATCAAGACCGTTGTTGTTAGTCTGGGGACCGATCTTTCGGCAAGCATACTGGCAACCATGTATTTGAAAAATCTGGGAGTGGAGAATATCATTGTCAAGGCAATCGATAATGACCACAAGGAAATCTTGGAAAAAGTGGGAGCCACCCAGATCGTATTTCCCGAAAGGGAGATGGCTCATAAGCTGGCAAGAGCCATCACGAGACCTAATGTTCTTGACTATCTTCCCTTAACAAAAGACTTTTCTGTCATGGAAGTTGTGCCACCCAAGGCCTTCATTGGAGAATCTTTGCGTGATCTTAATTTGAGAGGGAAATACAATGTTCAAATTATTGCCGTAAAGGACACTTTAGAAGATACAGTCGATGTGGTGGTTTCTCCCAGTCAGCCTATCAAACCAACTGATAGGCTTATTATTGTCGGAAAAGATCAGGACTTGAAAAAAGTTAAAGGCCTTAACGACCAATCATGAATATCGGGCCACTGCGAAGGTATGTACCAGCGAAGATGGTTATTTCGAAGCTGAGGATCGGGCCATAAGAAAACCGGATCCCGTATTTAGGGAACCGGCCTTCTTTTCTCAAAACGCTTTCGTGTTTTTCTCTTTACATCTATACCGGGAGGGTCCGCACCTATTGTGTAAAGAGATATGGGTCTTTCAGTGACCAACAGCAAGTAACCCGCTGGCTGCAAGGCTTAGAATCAGGACTTCCAGGATTGCCAATGCCGCATACATCTTGTCGTTATTTTTCAAAAGAGTCGGTATGATGGCCAAATAACAAATAATTGTTACGCCTGCCAGGAAGGCAATGCCTATAAAGTTCAGAAAATCCCCGCAGTTTAACATGCCTGCCCAACTCCAGCCCGACCCGATATTGGCCTCACGCAGATAGTCGTGGGCGCTCATGGACCAGTAATGGGAAATTTTTTCAAGCGGGATATACGGATCCATGATACCAAAGGCGTAGATGGCAAAGGTTATACAGAGGGTGGCCAGCCCCAAATACATCCCTTTTGCCAGGACTCCGGCATAGATGTACTGTTCCGGGATTGCTTTAAATGATGCTTCTTGATTTTTCGCCATGATCGATATCTCCTGATTGAATAGTAGAAAATCTTTAAAATAATATTTCTGTTTTTGTCATTAACCTATGCCGAGGCCTTTTAATAACGCCTTTACGCCTGCAAAAGCCAGTATACTGATTACAATCCAACGAATGGCGGTAGGCTTGGCAACCGCAAGAAGCCTGACTCCCACAAATGAGCCCAGCATAATCCCCACCACGGATGGAACAACCATCAAGGGAATGACGCATCCTTTGTTCATATACACCCAGGCAGCGGATGTATCGGTAATTGACAGGAGAAACTTGCTGGTTGCAACGCTTATTTTTAGAGGCGCCCCCATCAGGAGATTGAGTACCGGCACATTTGCCCAGCCTGCTCCGAGCCCGAACATACCTGCCATGACACCTATTATCACAAACAAACAAAGGCCCTGCGCGGTGTGATGTATTTTCCAGTCAATTACTTTTCCCGTGCTCCTTTCCTGATATATGCCGGTAATCCTTAACGCGGTAGATAGCTTGTCCGCCGTCCCAACCTCAGGATATTCGGATTTCTTGGCGATAAGCATTAGTATGCATATCCCTATAATAGTTCCACCCAAGGAAATCTGAATCACATTTGTAGGCAGGGCAAGACCTAGCATCGCCCCTACAATTGCACAAGCCGATGCAATAACGGCCACGGGGATGGCAAGCCGCAGGCTGGCCAGATTCATCTTCAAGAGGCCTGGGCCTGCCGCAAGCGCCCCGGACAGGGCCACCAGTAATCCCGCCCCCCTCACAAAATCGAGGTGAAACGGAAAAAAGCCGCTTATTATGGGCACATACAAGACACCACCACCCACTCCTCCGAGCACGGCAAATATGCCCATGACAAAAGTTACTATCAGCAGCACCAAAGGCCAAAACCACCACGCATGGGGATCAGACCCCGAGGCTGCGGATTCGCTTACAGCAGCCATTACGGGGCTGCTGCAAAACAAGACAAACAGCATCGTTAATTTTGCCAATAAGCTATAACCCTTTCTCCCTATCATCATGGTTTCCTTCCCTAAAACAAATTAGATTTTATGCTAAATCGGATTGTCTAAAACAAAACTTGTGTTCACCTAACTAATCTAAAATGGGTTCTTTTATTATATTACTGAAAGATTGTCAAGGCTGAAAATCGATTAAAGTTTTTCGCTTGACAAACCCCTCTCTGCTTTTTGAGATTCACTTGTTTTGCGGATACATAATTTCAAACTTGACTAAACCAACCAATTATTGTAGAGCTAAATCCGCTGAGGTGGCGTTTCTCGAGGTATTTTTTGCGGAACGGAGATTTCCAGATGGTTGTCCAGTCACATCGAGGCGCGTTGTTGGCCTGGCGATGACGGTGCTCAGAGGAAGCAACCTTGTCCGAGGATATGGCTACAATAATGCATAAGGAGGAGAAAGCATGAAGGTATTGCTTGTGGATGATGAGATAGAGTTTGTGAACACACTTTCCAATCGGCTGGGAATGCGTGGCATCAGTACGGATGTGGTCCACGACGGGCAAGAGGCCTTGGATTACGTGGCAAAACAAGAACCCGACGTAATGGTGCTTGACCTGGAGATGCCGCGGGTACACGGAATGGACGTATTGCGCCAGCTGAGCAAGACCAATCCGAAAATCCAGGTCGTGATTTTGACTGCATTCGGCTCAGAGGCCCGCGAAAAAGAGGCAAATAATTTAGATGCCTTTGATTTTCTGAATAAACCCGTGGACATTGAAATCTTAGCCGAGCGCATTCAGGGTGCATACAAATTCAAGATAGAAAAGACTATGGCTGCCACGGCATTTGCAGAAGAAGGAGACTTCGACACGGCCAAGGAAATCGCTAAAGACGCAAAACGAATTAAGACCGCAGGCGAGATGTTCAAAGACAAAAAATAGAAGCTTTTTTATTCACTTGGAATCAATGCGTGGCAAGATACATCGAGCTGCATCGAATGAGAGGGGAAGCCCAATGCGGTTTCATGACCTAATAGCCAGGGGTAGGCAAAGTCCAGAGGGGATTAGGCTTATACCTGGTGAGTGTGTAGGGTTGTATTTGAAATGCCGATGCTCGACAAACTAAAACCAGCCTTTTGGAGCCATCGGAATGTAGAAACAGGCCCTTACAAACACCTCTTTAATTATCGCCGTATTTGGTATCTTGCGGTCCTGGTTACTTCGTGCGTAGTTCTTGCCCCCTTGGTTTTTATGTCCGTAATTGATTACAGGGTCGGAAAGCATGATGTGGAGTCACATATAGTCCTGCGTACCTCACGGACTGTCTCTAATGCCCAGAGAACGCTTTCTTTCTTCCTGGAAGAACGCACGGCAGTGCTAAAGTTCATTGTCCACCAAAACTCCTTTCAATCTCTGAATAAACCCGAGCGGCTAAAAAGTCTCCTTGAGAATCTCAAAATTGCCTTTGGAGGGTTTAGTGATATAGGAATAATCGATGCCTTCGGATACCAGAGCTCCTACGAGGGACCTTACGAACTTGAGGGCAAGAACTATTCCGACCAGGAGTGGTACAGAAAAGTAGTCGAGCGAGGAGTATACATTAGTGAAGTGTTCCTCGGGTATCGCAGTGTTCCCCATTTAGTTATTGCAGTAACGCGCGTCCTGCCTGGGAAGGGCTACTATGTACTTCGTGCTACCCTGGAGACAGAAAAGTTTGACGGTATACTCTCGGGCCTCAAGCTTTTCGGACATGGTGAGGCCTTCCTTATCAACCATAAAGGCACGATTCAGACCCCATCCCTAAGCTACGGGAAGGTCCTTGAACAAACGGCTCTGTCCGTCCCCGAATATGCGGGCAAGACAAGGGTAATTCAGGGAAACAACGTCAACGGCGAACCTCTTGTCATTGGTTACAGGTACATCGAGAATACCCCCTTTATACTTATGGTGGTAAAGCTCAAAGAGCAACTTATGAAATCCTGGGACAAGACCCGCCAGGAAATCATCTGGTTTTTGTTTTTCAGCATCGTAGTCATATTGGCCGTGATCGTGACAGGCGGGACGTATCTGATAAGTAAGACATATCGTGCGGATGAAGAGCGTGTCATCAGTATGCACCAAGCTGAGTATGCCAATAATTTGGCTTCCGTCGGCCGGCTGGCGGCCGGCATTGCCCACGAAATCAACAATCCGTTGGCCATAATCAACGAAAAGGCAGGTCTCATTAAAGACCTTTTGGTATTGAGAGAAGAATGCCAACCAGACAAAAAACTGATAGCCCTTATAGAGGTAGTCGAGTCCTCTGTAGAACGGTGTGCGGCCATTACCAGAGGGCTGTTGGGCTTTGTCAGGCATATGAAAGATGAGATCGAGTTCATTGACCTAGAAAGCCTCATAAATCAAGTGCTCGGTTTCCAGGGCAAAGAGGCCGAATACAGATCTCTGGATATTAGGGTAAACGTGTCTGCGGGTATTCCCCGGTTTAGGGCGAACCGAGGCAAGTTGCAACAGATCCTTCTGAATCTCATCAACAATGCCTTTGCGGCCCTCTCGGACGGTGGATCTCTGGAAATATCAGCCTCTCAGAATAGTGAGGGCCGTATAACAATCACGGTCAGTGACGACGGTTGCGGCATATCTGCGGAAGCCATGAAACGAATCTTTGAACCGTTTGTTTCTAACAAAAAGAAAAAAGGCGGAACGGGGCTTGGCCTGTCTATTACCCAGCGACTTGTCGAGGAAATGGACGGAAACCTTGATGTAAATAGCGAGGTCGGGAAGGGAACGACTTTTACTATCTCTTTACCCACTCTGGCAGCTGAAGAGGAATAATAAAAATGATACGGATACTACTGGTTGACGACGAAGAGGATCTTGTCTCCGCGCTTGCGGAACGACTATCATTAAGAGGATTTGATGTCGATTGGGTTACAAGCGGAAGGGATGCGATAAAATCAACGGAGAAAAAAACCTATGATATAGCCTTGCTCGATGTAAAACTCCCGGAATTGAGCGGAATTGAATTGAAGAAGAAATTGGAAGAGATATCTCCAGACCTAAAATATATCTTTATGACAGGGCATGGTTCGCAAGATGATTTTGAAGCCGGATCAGGCGAGGCGGGAAGAGAGTACTATCTTGCAAAGCCCCTTAAAATTGATATGATTATCGAGAAAATAAACGAATTGGTCAAGGAATAAGAAAGGGAGAAGAAGTATACCATGACCCCGGATTGGCATGCAATAGGTAAAGAAGGGCTTCAGTTTTTCGGTAAAACAAGCGCATCCATTTCTCACGATATCAAGAATGTTCTGGCCATTGTCAACGAGCACGCCGGGCTTTTGCAGGACCTCACTCTTCTGGCAGACAAGGGCAAGCCGATCGAACTTGAACGGCTTAGGGCTATGAGCGAAAAGATAATAATCCAGGTCAGACGAGCGGACAGCATTGTTACTAGTCTGAACAGATTTGGCCACAGCGTTGATTCAGACGTTAAGTCCGTTGATCTGGCCGAAATCCTGGGATTTGTTGTCTTGCTGTCACAAAGATTAGCCTCAAGGCATGGAATTATCCTGGAGTTAAAACCAGCGAAAAAACCGATAACAATTGATACCAACCCTTTTTTTCTGAAAAATCTACTGTGGCTGTGTATTAATTACAGTATAGACGCCGGTCGTGAAGGGGGAAGCATTGGGCTCGTCGTGGCGGGGACTGAGGACGGAGGGAATGTCACGTTGACAGGGCTTTCCGGGGCGTCGACAGCATTCCCTGGTGAAGGGGCAAATGCCTTGTTGGAGGTGCTTGAAGCTGAAGCCTTTGTTGACACGGCGGCCGGAGAACTCGTTGTCAACCTTCCCCAACAGATAACCGCTGAAGGCACTTTAAAATCATAAAGGAGGGCTCGTAGATGAAAAAACGTATAATGATTGTGGATGATGAAGACGAATTTGCCGGATCACTGGCGGAACGTTTGACTATTCGCGATTATGATGTGATCACGTCCAGCAGTGGTGAAGACGCCCTTGAAAAGCTTAAGGGCCAAAGAATAGACGTCGTCATCCTAGACGTACTCATGCCGGGCATGGGCGGGGTAGAGACACTGCGGGAGGTAAAGAAGCTTACCCCCCTTACGGAAGTGATCATGCTTACAGGCAACGCAAGCGTGGAGTCAGCCATCGAAGGGATGAAACTGGGTGCTCTGGACTATCTGATGAAACCATGCGAAACCGATGATTTGGTGGCCAAGATCAACATGGCGACTCAAAGAAAGGATGAACACGAAGAGAGGATTCGAGAGGCCAAAGTCAAGGAAATCATATCTTCGCCCATGTCTGTTTTCAAGAAATAGAAAGATACTCTTCCTTTAGTGGAGTAGTTTCGTCCGATCATATACATAGCTTTGTGTCGATTCCGTCTCATGTTAGTGAAAGCGATCTTGTGAAGGTTATGAAAGGGAGAAGTCCTAGGAAAGTGCAGTAGGAATTTCCTGAACTCCGGAAGCGGTATTGGGTCGGCATTTCTGGGGCAGAAGACATTTCAGTAGAACAAATGGGAATGTGCCAGATGAGATGATCGAAGAGTATGTCAATAATCATGTTGATACCTAAAAAAAGGATTATGCTGAGAAGATCTCTTTAGAATGATCCCGACTTCCCATCAGCAATGTAACGTTGCGACTGCCCTTTTCCTGA
>CAYSBQ010000061.1:0-14766 GCA_964429315.1 uncultured Desulfobacterales bacterium | reverse complement strand
GCTGTGCTGAAATATGCCTGTGTAGTTGGGCTGTTGGACCATACTTTCGCGCTTTCGTGATTGTTTTTGTAATTTTGATGGACTCGTAAAAAGTCCACAAACAGACGACACAGTAAAAAGCTCCGGATGCAAGTTGAGCCCTGCGAAATCTCGCCTGCGGGGGCGCGCGTACTGTCCTCGAGCCACTTCAGTGGCGCAATTTTTGTAATCATGAGGCGTACGTATCGTACGTTGAATGATTGCGAAATGCAGCGCAACGTAGGCACGCAGTGTATTTTTTCAAGCCGCCAGGCGCAACCGTAGCGCTAACTTGGACTTTTTACGAGACCGTCAGTTTTGAAATTGGAGAAGGAGATAGCAATGCCAAAGATGAAGACTAATAGAGGCGCCGCTAAGCGTTTCAAGGTTACCGCAAAAGGTAAAATAGTATATTCAAAATCACACTCAAGCCATATTATGACCAAGAAGACGACAAAAAGAAAGCGAAGCCTTAGAAAGGCCGGCATAATCGATAAGAGCAACGTAGCGATGATAAAACGTCTAATCCCTTATTCATAATCCCCGACCGTGTCAGGAATTATGAATATACGGACACAGGAGGATTAAATATGCGAGTTAAACGAGGGTTTAAGGCCCGAAGAAGACGAAACAAGATTTTGAAATTGGCCAAAGGGTATCGTGGTGCGCGAAGCAAGCTCTTTCGTACAGTAGCCGATGCTGTAGACAAAGCCTATCAATATGCCTACAGGGATCGAAGGACCCGGAAGCGGGATTTTAGGCGGCTTTGGATTGCCCGAATCAATGCTGCCGCTCGTCTCAACGATATCTCTTATAGTCGGTTTATAAGTGGGTTAAAACGAGCAGGTATTGAGCTTGACCGAAAGATATTGGCGGAACTGGCAGTTTCAGACCCTAAAGGTTTCTCCCATCTTGCAGCAATGGCAGTAGGTTCTGCGGGATAGATCGAAGAACAAATGAAAGAAGATCTGGAGGAAATACAGCGGCAAGCCTTAAAAGCCCTGGAGTCAGCAAGTGACTTACGAAAAATTAATCAGTTAAAAACGGAGTGTTTGGGTCGTAAGGGCTCAATTACACAGTGTTTGAGGAAAATCTCCACTGTCCCCTCTGAAGAGAGGCCCGTGGTCGGCAAGCTCGCCAATGAGGTTAAGACAAGACTTGAGGCTGCTTTCAAAAAGGCTGTCGGCACACTTGAGGCCTCGGACGACAGGCCTGCAGATGCCCTGGATGTAACACTTCCGGGTAGATCTGTCTTCAGAGGGAATCTTCACCCTATAACGCAGATAAAAGAGAAGGTCTTTGAGATTTTTCTCAGTCTTGGCTTTGAGATTGTAGAAGGACCCAGTGTTGAGCTTGATTATTATAACTTCGAGGCCCTAAATATCCCCAAGAATCATCCTGCCCGGGACATGCAAGACACTTTCTACATTTCGGATGACATTGTCTTGCGAACTCATACTTCGCCGATCCAGATCCGGGTCATGGAAAAGCAATCACCACCGGTGCGCATCATTGCTCCAGGCGAGGTTTACCGTGTGGATTCGGATATTTCTCACACACCTATGTTCCACCAGGTCGAAGGACTAATGGTAGGCGAAGGGGTTTCGTTTGGTGATCTGAAAGGTATCCTTACGACATTCGTCCATCAGATCTTTGATGTCAATACGAGTCTGCGCTTTCGTCCCAGTTTTTTCCCTTTTACAGAGCCAAGCGCTGAAGTGGATATCCAATGTGTTATGTGTCGGGGAAGTGGCTGCCGGATTTGCTCTCAGACCGGCTGGTTGGAGGTTCTAGGGGCCGGCATGGTACATCCGGCAGTATTTGAAATGGTAAATTACGACACAGAACGTTATACCGGCTTTGCCTTCGGCGTGGGCATCGAACGCATTGCAATGCTTAAGTACGGCATTGACGATATAAGGAAGTTTTACGAAAACGACATAAGATTCTTACAACAATTTTGATTATGAAAGTAAGTCTAAACTGGCTTCGAGATTATGTTGCCGTTGATAGGGATGTGGCTGACGTGGCCGAGGCCCTTACTATGGCCGGCCTTGAGGTGGAATCCCTCGTCGACCGATATGCCTATCTTGATGGTGTAGTGGTTGGACGCATTCTTGAGATAACTCCTCATCCTGATGCCGACAAACTGTCTTTGTGCAAAGTCGATATCGGCACAGAGACAAAGGCAATCGTTTGCGGTGCCGCCAATATTAGTGAAGACGACCTTGTCCCTGTCGCCCTTCCAGGTGTGGAGCTTCCAGGCCTCGGCAAGATCGAACCTGGACGCATCAGGGGAGAAGTCTCCGAGGGTATGTTGTGTTCCGAAGCGGAATTGGCCATCGGAACCAAGACTTCCGGGATTTTGCTCCTCCCAAAAGGCCAAACGCCGGGCGGCACAATTGCCAAGGCCCTGAACCTCTCAGATACCATTATCGAATTCGACCTTACACCCAATCGTTCCGATTGCCTCAGCATCATAGGTATTGCCAGAGAAGTTGCGGCCACCCTTGAAACCCCGCTAAAACATCCGGACATAAGACTCCCGGAAGGACAGACTCCAATAGATGAACTTGCATCCGTAATCATTCAAGCCCCGGACCAATGTCCAAGATATACCGCAAGGCTTATTTCAGGAATAAAGGTGGCTCCTTCCCCGTTTTGGCTTCAAGACAGACTAAACTCTGTTGGTTTCCGGGCAATCAACAACGTAGTAGATGTCACAAACTTCGTCCTTATGGAAATGGGCCAACCCTTACATGCCTTTGACTTTGACCGTCTCGCCCAAGGCCGTATCGTGGTAAAGACAGCACGAGAAGGTCAGACTTTTACTACGCTCGATGGCATGGAACGAAAACTTTCCTCAGAGGCACTCATGATCTGCGACGGCAAAGAACCGGTGGCCCTGGCAGGCATCATGGGAGGACTCGATTCCGAGATCGAAGACGACACCACCCGGGTGCTGATTGAAAGCGCCTATTTTAATCCAACCACAATCAGACGCACTGCCAAGCAGCTTGGTCTAAGCACCGAATCATCATACCGGTTCGAAAGGGGCGTAGATCATAGAGGCGTTGTTAGGGCCCTTGATCGGGCAGCACAGCTAATCTGCCGACTTGCAGGCGGGAAACTTGCTTCCGGTATTATTGATGAGCACCCAAAAGCGATCCCGGAAAAGGTTATAGAGCTTAGCACAAATCGTACAAACCGTCTTCTGGGTACAAGTTTTGACCGGGACAAGATCGCCTCATATCTGGAGTCTGTTGAACTTGATGTTAAAATCCTTGATGCGGATAGACTCAAGGTAGTGCCTCCTACTTTTCGGGTGGATCTGGAACGTCCCCAAGATCTTATGGAAGAAGTAGCTCGCCTGAGTGGATATGATAAAATTATCACCACTCATCCTGTCACAGAGGCACTGGCCAAAGAGCAAACAGAAGAACTGCAGGTCAGAAAGCAACTCAAGGAAGTCCTTTCAGGCTGCGGTTTTTTTGAGAATATAACTTACAGCTTCATTGGCAAGGATGCCTGTGATAAGTTGTTGCTTGCCGGCAACGATTACCGCCGACAAATGGTATCTATCCTCAATCCCCTCACGGAAGCTCAGGATGTCATGAGGACTTCTCTGCTTCCAGGCCTGCTGGGCACGATGTTACAAAATGCAACGCAACAAAACAAGGATCTCAAAATCTTTGAATCGGGCAAGATTTTTCTTGAAAACGGCCGGAAAGAACTACCCACTGAGGTGGAGATGATATCCGCTCTTTGGACAGGCCTGCGGCAGGACAGGGCCTGGCATTCTAAAGAGGTAAAAACGGACTTCTATGATATAAAAGGAACGGTCGAAACCATTTTTAGGGCCGTAAACATTCAAAAAGTGAGTTTTTCTATCCCTTCTTCGGCCAAATATCCCTATCTGAAACCGGGGCGTGTGGCTGAGGTCTATGCCCATGACGAACTCATAGGCACGGTAGGCGAGATTATACAAAAGGTATTACAGAACTTTGATCTAAAGCAAGCAGCATACGTCTTCGAACTTAGTTTCGACCGGTTGGTCCGCCTGAGAACTTGCGAAAAGAGCGCAAAGCCGATATCCAGGTTTCCGACCACGACCAGAGATATAGCCTTGATTGTTGACAATGCCCTTGAAGCCCAAGAGGTATTGCATTTTGTAGAAGCTCAGGGCCAAGAGCTTATTGAGTCTGTGAATATCTTCGATATATACAAAGGACCTCCGATCCCTGATGGGAAAAAGAACCTGGCTTTGAGGTTTAAGTATTGTTCTTTTGAAAAAAGCCTTACTGACGAAGAGGTCAACAAAGTTCATGTGGCTGTTACTCAAAAGGTTCTAAAACATTTCAAGGCTCAACTTCCGGAGAAGTAATGAACAAAAAAGGTGTAGTTCAAGCTATTCACGAGCGGGTCGGCTTTTCCAAACGGGAAACCACAGCTATCGTTGATACAGCCCTTGAGATAATCAAAACAGCCCTCGTCGCGGAAAAGCCGGTTATGATTTCGTCATTTGGAAAGTTTTCAGTCTGTACAAGAAAGGCTCAAAAGGGGAGGAACCTGCAAACAGGACAGAGCGTTATAATCCCACCACGAAAGGCTGTAACCTTCAAGGCCAGCCAAGCACTCAAGGATCGAATCAATGAAACCCACAGAGCCAGAGATACCTAATAGGCGGTATTTCAGGATTGGTGAGGTAAGTGCTTTAACCGGTATAGAGTCTTATGTGTTGAGGTATTGGGAAACAGAATTCCCGGGAATCAGGCCTGCCAGATCTAGTTCCGGCCAACGCCTTTACCGGAAACAGGATATAGAGATTGTTTTAAAAATAAGGGACCTGCTTCACACAAAAAGATATACCATCGAGGGAGCTAAACAGCACTTAACAAAACGCCAAAAAGATACATCCTCTTCTTCTCAATCTATTACCCTTGAGGAACTCAGAAAAGAACTTGTCGCTATTAGAGATCTGTTGAGTGATTAGTCATATTCCCCCTTCCAGCAGCTCGAAAAGCCAACGAGAAAGGGTTTTGTCATCCTTATACTGAACAACCCCTTCTAGATTCTTCAGCTCAATCTCTGCTCTGGCCATTGTCTTGTGACCACCTGCAAAACCCAAATTGCCGAAGATCTTAGCCAGCAATTTCCCGGCATCCTTTCGATAACCGTCATTTCTGACAATAATGACCAGTCGCCCCTGATATGTTCCAGACACAATGGACCAAACAACATCATGAATCTTCATAAAAAAGTCCGCAATAGAAACACAGACATCCGGGTTTTTTACGGCCCCCAGGTGTACATGGGTGCGGTGTTTCTTAACCTGGACCTCTTTTAAGGCTTTTCGGTAGAAATTCAAAGAGTCAAGGCTGAGCTCGGCCTCCTCAATCCTCCTTACCATGTGCACATTTGCATAGCGAAACAGAAAATGAAAGGCATTCACATCAGCCATGACAACCTTTCGCTCAAAATCACTCGTATCTGTCTTGATGCCGTTAAAAAGTGCTGTGGCAAGGAGCATAGATGGTTTAATCTTGGCAGCTCGCAGATATTCAGTCATAATAGTCGAAACCGCCCCATATTCCGGTCGAATATCCACAAAAGATGCCTTGATCCCACTAAGAGGATGATGGTCGATAACGATATCAAAATCAATGCCCTGGAAACCCTCATGGTGGCTTGGTTGTGAATCAATGATGGCAAAACGTGTAAATTCCTGGGGATTTACCTTTGCAATTGGTGAAAGGTTCAACTTGATGAGCCGAATCATAGCCAGGTTATCAGGTCTGCTGATCACATTCACATGGGCAATAGAGATGTTGGAAATCTTCCGCCACAAAAGGCGTTTTAAAGCCATTGCACTTGCCATGGCGTCAGGATCTGCATTGATAAAGATCAGCAGTCGATCTTCCCGAGAAAACAGACTAATCAAACGTCGCAGTCTTTCCAAAGCAGAAGTTGCCATCAAAAACTCCTAGGCTCTTGAGATCTAAGCATATCGCGCCACAGATTATGCTTTTCCATATTAAAAGTGACGGTCTCTTAAAAAGTACCGTCGCAGACTAGGCTTGACATCTTATCTTGTCAAGAATGAATCGATCTTTTCCGACATTGCATGAATTCGTTCGGGCTGCATCCACTCAATCTCGGTATCTACCCTAAACCATGTAAATTGTCGTTTTGCATAACGACGGGTATCTCGTTTAAGCGTTTCCACGGCATCCTCCCAAGTTAAATTTCCAGACAGATAATCTGCCATGTGCCGATATCCGATAGACCGCATCGCCTTGAGCTCGGCACCATATCCTTGCTTCAGGAGCGCTTTTACTTCATCAAGTAGTCCTTCTGCGAGCATCTTTTCAACCCGCTGGTTAATCCGTTCATAGAGTATATTACGATCCATATAAAGGCCAAACTTGAGTAATTGATATGGGGCATTGGAAAAACCGTGCTCATGGTGATGCTCGGAAAGGGGTTTGTCGGTGCTTTTATAGACTTCCAATGCCCTTATGATACGGTAAGCATCATTCGCATGGATCTTCGATGCCGCCACCGGATCAACTGCCTGAAGCTGTTCATACAACATGCCGATGCCGAAGGTGTTAGATTCCCTTTTTAGCTTGGCCCGGATATCCTTGTTTCCTTCCTTGGCCTTAAAAAGCCCTTTAGTTAGGGCCTTTATGTATAGTCCAGTGCCTCCAACCACAAAAACGGGAATCCCCTTTTGGTAGAGTTCGTCAATTACTGTCTCCGCCATTGCCTTGAAACGGGCGGCACTGAATGGTTCGTCAGGTTCCACCACATCAACCATGTGGTGCTTTACCTGTTCCTGTTCTTTTCTTGTTGGTTTTGCTGTGCCAATGTCCATACGTTTGTATACCTGCATGGCATCAGCGCTGACAATCTCGCCCCCAATAGGCCCTGCCAAAGCAATGGCTGTACCTGTTTTACCAACACAAGTGGGACCGGAAATGACTATAAGGGATGGTTTTTTGCTATTGATCCTTGCTGTTTGCATGAATATTGGATACCCCATGCCTGGTCTTGCCAAGATCGTTTGTCTATATGATCTGTAAGATTTTTTGTGTGAAGAATCCCCGCATCTTAGTTTATCAAATGTTACTCTTTTTTCAAGCCCCTGAAACAACCTTGACGGCAAAGCAAAAAGCTCCAAATGCAAGTTGAGCCCTGCGTAATCCAGCTTGCGGGAGCGCGCGTACTGTTCTCAAGCCACTTCAGTGACGCTATCTTGAGGAGGCGCAACGCCACAGATAGACTTTCAACTAACTAAATCCTAACCTTTTGATATAACTGACAAGTTATTTTCGGTTACAGTGCCGCAAAGCACGCATAATCTAGCTTTTTACGAAGTCGTTAACCTTGTCCGAGACCTTTATTGTCCAAGAAAAACTCTGTTTGTAAATAGGAAGGGTTGGGAAAAGTCTAATTACAGCAACTTTTTTTAAAATTTTCTTGAATCACAACTGAACTGCCGGCTGTCTGCCCAAGTTGCCCGGTCCACAACGCGTCTTATGTCAAATATCCAGGTTCGATAATATGCGCGTTCGGACAGACTCCTATTCATACAGACAAGTTGGCCCTGTCCAAGCTGCGATACTGGATTGCCTCAGAGACGTGCTGGGCGGCGATATCTTCGATTTCCTCAAGGTCTGCTATAGTTCTGGCAATCTTCAGGATTCGATTGAAAGCACGGGCCGAAAAGCCAAGTTTATCTATAGCCATTTCAAGGAGGCTATGGGCGTCCCGGTCTATAGAACAGTACTTCTTGATCTGTCTATTGTTCATCTGGGCATTACAATAGATCTTGGTCCGTTTTAACCTTTCAGACTGAACGGCACGGGATCGGTTAACCCGCTGTCTGATTTTTTCAGAACTCTCTGCATCATCTTGCCCGGCAAGATCTCTGTACCGCACGGCAGGAACATCCACATGTATGTCTATACGGTCCATCAGGGGACCGGAGACCTTTGACCGATACCGCTGAATCCTTGTGTAGGTACATGTACACTCATGATTCGGATCAGAAAAATACCCGCACGGGCAGGGATTCATTGCGGCTACGAGCATAAATCTGGCTGGGTAAGTTATGCTGGTAAGCGCCCTTGCGATGGTTACATGCCCATCCTCCATGGGTTGACGCAATACTTCGAGAACATTTTTCTTGAATTCCGCCAATTCGTCTAGGAAGAGAACCCCATTCTGCGCAAGGCTCACCTCTCCTGGCCGAGGCACGTGCCCTCCTCCTATGAGACCCGCATCTGAAATGGTATGATGAGGGGCACGAAAAGGGCGGCTTGTAATTAGTGCCTGGTTCTCTTTGAGCATTCCTACGATACTGTAAATCTTTGTTGTCTCTATTGCCTCTTCAAAGGCCATACGGGGCAAAATCGTGGCAATACGCTTGGCAAGCATCGTCTTCCCGGCCCCTGGTGGACCTACCATGATAAGGTTGTGTGCACCGGCAGCTGCTATCTCCAAGGCACGCTTTACGTGTTCCTGGCCCTTAACATCGGAAAAATCCAAGTCGTCCCATGGCATTTGGTCAAAAATAGTCTGAACATCAACCGATTCTGGCTGAAGAGCACCTCGAGAGCACAAAAAATCTACTAACTCTCCCAAGGTAGAAACCGGCAAGGCCACTATCTCTTTTACAACAGCAGCTTCACGAGCATTACTTTTGGGAATGATAACGCCTCGAAGCTGAGAATCTCTGGCAGCCAAGGCGATTGGCAAAGAACCTTTGACTGGTTTTATCCGTCCGTCAAGGGAGAGTTCACCAAGAATCAAATACTCGGTAAGCCTTTCATGAGGGATAATACCTGTAGCGGCCAAAATGCCAAGGGCAATCGGAAGGTCAAAGGCCGTACCTTCCTTCTTGATGTCGGCAGGCGCAAGATTGACAGTTATTCGATCATCGGGAAATCTGTATCCGGAATTGCTGATTGCCGATTTTACGCGGTCTTTACTTTCTTTGACGGCAGCCTCCGGCAAACCCACCGTCTGGAAGCTTGGCAGGCCATGTCTGATGTCAACTTCTACCTCAACAATATAAGCATCTACCCCCAAAACAGCGCTGCTCAAGACCTTAGCTAGCAAGAGTCCTCCTTCAAAATCGGATTCTCATTGAAGTGCCCGTATTTTCTGAAATTTAACAAGGATATCTTCCAAAAGCAAGCGGTTTTTGTTACAAAAACCGTCACTCAGGTGGATAGGCTGAAGGTTATTAGGAAAAACTGAAATGTGGCTCATTTTGAAGCCATGTTTGGTGCGAAAATCTTCTCTCTCCACCAAAGTGCGTCAATCGTGCTTTTTTTATTCCTTCAGCCTTCAGTCTAAACAGCTTCAGCCTGACTACGTGAGTAGTCACCAAAAACCACACATTGCCAGGAGGCTGTGTCTATTTTAACACTGTAAACCTTATTTCTTCAGCATACCTTATTGAGAAGAAAACACCAGGCTGAGTAGCGTGTTTTGCTGTTGATGCAATTGGTTATCATCTAAGCTGACTATTTTTCCTCCTGCTCTTTCCCTTGGCATACCTGTTGCTCATTGTTGTTGCTCATTGTTTATGTAACTATCGATACTGTAAACTTACACGGACGGCATTATCAGGAACCGGTGATTACAAAACATCGCAACTCAGCGATACTGCCTTTCCATGTAAGTTTCTAAAACAGTCCGGGCTATACGATTAATATAGACCATGGGTATTGAGAAGCTGTCTTTCTATTTGACAAACCGCTGATTTTAAAATAAGAAACGGATCTTAGATGATATCTTATCAACACACATTGAAACGTGCCGTTCAATGCACGGGGGTTGGCCTTCACTCGGGAAAGGATGTAACCCTAACCATTAAGCCTGCGCCCGTAAATCACGGAATAAAGTTCGTACGCATTGATCTGGCCCACAAACCTGTTATTAGCGCTCATTTTCGAAATGTAATTGATACCAGTCTGGCCACTACTATTGGTATGGATGGTGTGATTGTATCTACTATCGAGCACCTGATGGCCGCGTTTGCGGGCCTTCACATTGACAATGTTTTAGTGGAAATGGATGCCCATGAAGTTCCCATTATGGATGGAAGCGCCGGACCTTTTTCAATCATGATAAAAGAAGCCGGGATCAAAGCCCAGTCGGCAAAGCGACAGTATTTTGTTGTAAAAGAACCGATCGAGATGACAGAAAACGGTAAGACAGTAGGGCTTTTCCCGTCAGACCTCCCGAGGGTAACATGCACTATAGATTTTGATCATCCTATGCTAAGAAATCAGTCCTATTCTATTGTGCTGGATAATGGCTTTTTTGAAACGGAAATCAGCCGCGCCAGGACGTTTGGTTTCCTTCACGAGGTTGATTATTTAAAGCGGAACGGATTTGCCAAAGGGGGGTCTTTGAAAAACGCTATTGTAATTGACAACGACAAAATATTGAATCCGGAAGGCCTCAGATATAAGGATGAATTTATACGCCACAAGATACTTGACTGTGTCGGGGACCTTTCCATGCTCGGCATGCCCATAATAGGTCACATTGTAGCCCACAAATCAGGCCACACCCTGAATCATTCCCTGCTGAAAAGGTTTATAAACCAAAAATCGTGCTGGGAAACTGTACAGGCGTAACCTAAGTCGCCAAGTAAAAAAGACTTATAACCTTTAAATAGTCACCCGAGATCAAACCTTTTCTCGCCGCAAAACCTCTTGCAATTTGATCCTTGCTTCGTTAATGTAGCTTTATCGGTTTATGTCTTGCTGGAGGAATTTAGGGCTGGGTTGTTTTCCCAGTGACTATTGAGCTGCAAATTCACACAAACAGGCTCGGACAAATGACAAAGCGGATCGGGATGTTTGTTCTATGTGTATGGTTGCTGGCCCCAAGTTTGGCCTGGAGCCAAGATGCACACATAACAAACGTAATAGTGACCAACACGAGGGACGATCTTATCCTTTATTTCGGTGTTGACGGATGTTTTACCAAGGATCTGCAACAAGCCGTAATGAACGGAGTGCCTACTACATTTACATTCCTGGCCTCTCTTAGTCGCGTCAGGAATTTTTGGATGGATAAGAACTTGACCAGCCTGGAGATTCGTCATACGGTGAAGTTCAACAACCTCAAGGATGAATTTGTGATTACCCGCAGCGAGAACAACGAAAAGCCGATAGTGGTAAACTCACTGTCAGAAGCAAAAAAGATTATGGCTGAGGTAGAAAATCTGCGCCTGGCTGCGCTTAAAGACCTCGAAAGGAACCATCTGTATCAAGTCAGGATAAAGGCCGAGCTCAAAAAAATCACCCTCCCCTTTTATCTCCATCACGCATTTCGTTTCTTTTTGTTCCTGTGGGACTTTGAAACAGATTGGTATGCTACCGATTTTATGTATTAGAAGCAAACTTCCATGCCACCCATCTCACAAGAAGAATTAAATCGCAGAAAACGGGAACGACTGATTATTATAATCCTTGTAGCCGTCGTTGCCATCCTTACCTATATAGAAACCAAAGTCATCCGTTTTGGGGCAGGGCTGCCCGTTTCCAATACGATCATTACCTTCATCCTCATTAACCTCAACATGCTGTTGCTGTTACTGCTGATCTTTCTCGTATTGAGAAACGTTGTGAAACTTCTCTACGATCGAAAGCGCAAGGTGCTGGGAGCTAGACTTCGAACCAAATTAGTCCTGGCCTTTGCAGGCCTGTCACTCGTCCCCACTGTCCTTCTGTTCTTCTTTTCGGTCCAGTTCATAAGTTCAAATATGGCTTTCTGGTTTAATCTTCCTGTAGAACAGGCCCTGGAACAATCTCTGGGTGTTGGCAAACAGCTTTACACGCGTATTGAAAAGAATAACCGTTTCTTTCTCGAACGAATTGCCTATCAGATTGTACATAAGAATTTGTTGGAAGAAAGAAATGAAAAAGCTCTCAGACATTATGCCCAGGTAGTACAGCGGGCCTTCAACTTACAGGCCGTTGAAGTGTATTCAAATCGTTCGAAACGCTTAGCAATCGGCCTTGATGCAGATTTGGATGGCACTCCCTTTGAGCCTGTCTCCGCAGATGACATTCAAATGGAAATACACAAGAACGATTTTTCTACACTAACGGGCTTTATCGCTTCAGGCGAGATGGTGAGAACCCTCGGTTGTATCCCAGTAAATGCTGGGCCGGATAAGGCAATGGCAGTTGTTGCTGCTACCACTGTCATTCCACACACTCTGTCACAATCAATGTCTGCAATCTCAAGGGGCTTTGAACAGTACCAACAAATGAAAATGGTCAAAAAGCCAATCCAGGGAAGCCACGTGGTAACGCTTTCAATCGTAGCCCTGCTGATTATTTTTTGCGCAACATGGTTCGGATTCTACCTTGCAAAGACACTGACTATCCCAATCCAAGAAGTGGCAGAAGGCACTCGCCGCGTTGCGGAAGGAGATCTGAATTTCACCATCGATACGGTTGCTGATGACGAAATGGGAACCCTTGTAAATGCCTTCAACAAGATGACCAGAGATCTAAGATTTGGTAAAGAGCAGCTTCAACTTTCTACCCTGGAACTGAAGAAAACCAATATTGAGATCGAACAAAGGCGCATATACATGGAGACCGTTTTGAGGAATATGTCCACTGGTGTTATTTCTCTAAATAGTCGAGGCTTCTTCACCACTATTAATAAATCTGCAGAAAAAATGCTTGGAGTGGAGGCAAAGCAGCTACTCAACCACAGTTACAAAAAGGCGTTGGACCCAGAATACTTGGGAGTAGCTGAAGACCTGTTTGAAGACTTAAGAAACAGTGCGGGAAACTCGGTAGAAAGAACAGTCAAGGTAAACATTGATCAAACAGCCCGCAGCTTTATGGTACATATCACCGGTCTTAAGGATGAAGCAGAGCGGACCATGGGAACGGTTGTTGTTTTTGACGACCTTACAGAAATAGAAAAGGCCCAGAGGATGGCAGCCTGGCGGGAGGTGGCACGACGTATTGCGCATGAAGTAAAAAACCCACTCACACCTATCAAGCTTTCCGCCCAAAGACTTCAACTAAAATACAGCGCAAGAATCCAAGGAGACAATGGCATATTCAGTGAATGCACCCAAACCATCATTGATCAAGTAGATCAGATAAGAAACCTTGTCAACGAGTTTTCTTCCTTCGCAAGGCTGCCTGCAATCAATCTTGAACCTTGCCTTCTGCCGGATGTTGTCAGGGAAACCGTAGCACTTTTTCGCGAGGCACATCCCTATGTCTCGTTCGATATAAAAAAGGGCTCAGCCATTCCTGAAGTAAACATAGATCGGCAGCAAATCAAGCGGGCATTGCTTAATCTGATCGATAATGCCATTGCAGCTATGAATGGAAAGGGTACAATAACTATTGTGCTGAATTATGACCCTGTCGAGAAATTTCTTCGGATGGAAGTTAACGACACTGGTTTCGGGATATCCCCAGAGGACAAAGCCCGTTTGTTTGAGCCATATTTTTCAACAAAAAAGGGCGGCATGGGGCTTGGTCTTTCCATTGTAAACGCAGTAATTGAAGATCATGATGGGACTATACAAGTAGAAGACAACAGTCCTCGCGGGACAAGATTCGTTGTGGGGTTGCCGGTATAAGGAGATAAAGTATGTTTCCCGTAATATTGATTGTAGATGACGAGGCTACCATATCGAAGTCTCTAAGCGGAATCCTCTCCGATGAGGGGTATGAGATATTGACAGCGTCCAATGGCTATGAGGCCCTAAAAATCATAGAAGAAGAATCGCCGGATCTGGTCCTTTTAGACATCTGGATGCCAGGCATGGACGGCATAGAGACACTCCGGGAGATTAAGAGAACTACCCCATTTCTTCAGGTAGTTATGATCTCGGGACACGGAACTATCGAAACAGCAGTTAAAGCAACAAAACTCGGGGGTTATGATTTCATCGAGAAACCCCTTTCCATCGAGAAGGTTATTGTCACCATAAACAACGCTCTTAACTTCCAACGTCTGCAGGAGGAAAATCGTTATCTTCGAAAGAAGACCCTCGAAAAACATTCTATTACCGGCAATAGCCCTCCCATTCAGGCACTTAAAAGACAAATTGACATTGCTTCTCCAACAAATGCCTGGATCTTGATCACAGGCGAAAACGGTACCGGCAAAGAATTAGTGGCTCGTACAATTCATCAAATGAGTAGTCGAGCCAGCAAGGCGCTGATTGACGTAAACTGTGCAGCCATTCCAGAAGAACTGATTGAAAGTGAACTCTTTGGCCATGAAAAAGGGGCCTTCACCGGTGCAACCAGCAGGAAAAGGGGTAAGTTCGAAGAAGCCAACAAGGGCACAATCTTTCTCGATGAAATCGGTGATATGAGTTTAAAAACTCAGGCCAAGATTCTGAGAATCTTACAGGAACAGAAATTTGAACGCGTTGGCGGATCACGAACGCTTAGTGTTAATGTAAGGGTTTTGGCAGCAAGCAATAAGGACCTGGAAAAGGAAATCGAAAAAGGCAACTTTAGGGAGGACTTATATTATAGGCTGAATGTCATTCCCATAGAAGTTCCCCCCTTACGTAACCGCACCGATGATATACCTTTGTTAGTGGAAACTTTTCTGAAAGAATTTGCTGAAGAAGGAGACTGTGGCAGAAAAACAATCACCACTCAGGCTATCGAGTCATTGAAGGCATATCGATGGCCCGGCAATGTCAGGGAGTTAAAAAATTTG
>CAYSBQ010000060.1:0-14775 GCA_964429315.1 uncultured Desulfobacterales bacterium | reverse complement strand
TCACAAAATCCTCGAAATAGCTCGCTATGTCTACGGTTTTGTTCAATCGGATCGGCCAAATCTAAACCAAATCTGAGTGCCAACTCTGCGAACTTATTCTTGAGCAAGCCCTGAGTGTCATTACAGCAATCAGAAATCTTTACAATTTAAAGAGTCCCGTGCTAGGCTCAGACCATGCAAAAAGGACTCATCAAGCCCGCCTGCCTTCACCCGGGAGATACCATCGGCATTGCTGCACCGGCCTCTCCTTTCGACAAGAAAAGTTTCAAGGAAGGTGTTGGGATCATCGAATCGTTGGGCTTCAATGTAAAAACTCCGGAAAATGTCTTCAAAAGAGACGGATACTTGGCCGGCTCGGACAAAGAACGGGCAGAATCGTTGATGCGACTTTTCGAAGACGACGCCATCCAGGCCATCTTCTGCGCCCGCGGCGGTTTTGGCTCTATGAAACTTCTTCCGCTACTCGATTTTCGAATAATCTCAAAAAATCCCAAGATCTTCGTGGGGTTTAGCGATATTACGGCCCTGTCACTGGCCATTTATCAACAGTGTGGCATGGCAACCTTTCACGGCCCCCTTGTAACGACTCTAGGGAACGGCTCTGAAGCGACGATAGCATCATTAAAGACTGCGATCTCATCAACTGCCCCCCTTGTTCTGACCCCCTCCCCGCCCCTGGTGTTACATCCCGGAAAGGCCTCAGGCCCTGTGGCCGGTGGCAATTTGACTGTGCTAACCCATCTGCTGGGAACACCATATGAACCTTCTTTTCACGGTCATATCCTTTTCCTGGAAGACCGTGGAGAAGCCCCTTATCGGATTGACCGACTACTTTCTCAGCTTAAGCTGGCGGGTCATCTGGATGGAGTTTCCGGTTTGATCCTGGGGACTTTTCAGGACTGTGGAGATCCGAAAGAAATCTACAATATCGTCACCGAGGCCCTCCGGGACACCCAAATCCCCATTCTGGCCGGCTTTGACCTTGGCCACGGACCGGAGAATCTGACCATTCCTTTGGGACTCCGCGCAAACCTGGATACCGAAAAGGGCAACCTTCAGTTTGAAGAACCTGCCGTCAAAGAGACGACACCATGAAGCCCATCGGTCAGGCAATGCAAAACGCCCTAAACGATGGCGTTTTCCCGGGCGGTGTCCTTTTGGCGGCAAAGAAAGGTCGGGTGGTATTCCTTGAGGCCTTTGGTCATGCGAGATTAACGCCCGAACGTCCTATGACGATTGATACGGTCTTTGACCTGGCCTCATTGACAAAGCCGTTAGCCACTAGTGTGGCTGCCATGATCCTGATCCGGGAAGGAAAGCTGGACCTGGATCAAACGCTTGGCGATACAGTACGGGACTTTTCAGGCACAGACAAAAAGGGGATTTCCGTGCGGCAGCTCCTTTGTCATACCTCGGGCCTCCCCGATTATCAGCCCTATTACGAAAGACTTTTGAACCTTTCTCCGGATGATGCAAAAAAATCTCTCCGAAAACTGCTCCTTGCCGAACCCCTAATCCATAAACCGTGGGAGATCTGTCTTTATAGCGATCTGGGATTTATGATCCTACAATGGACCATTGAAGAAGTGGCGGGAGAAGGTCTTGACTCTTTTATCGGCAAAGCTCTCTACAAACCACTAGGCCTTAAAAACCTTTTTTTTAACCCTATATCACAAATTAAGAACCGTTCTTACGCGGCCACTGAGGACTGTCCCTGGCGTGGGAAGATACTAGAGGGTGAAGTCCATGACGATAATGCCTACGCGGTGGGCGGTGTGGCAGGCCATGCGGGACTCTTCGGAACGGCTCGGGCGGTCTACACCCTGCTCCAGGAACTTTTAGATACTTATTTAAGAAAACCAAGATCCGCCATATTCCACCCGGACACGCTTCAAGACTTTTTTAAACGCCAATCTGATGTCGGAAGCTGGGCACTGGGCTTTGACACACCTTCCAGACCGGATTCAAGCAGCGGCAAATACTTTTCTGATAAGAGTGTGGGACATCTCGGCTTTACAGGAACATCATTTTGGATGGACCTTAACAAAGACATCATTGTGGTACTCCTAACCAACAGGGTCCATCCGAGACGAGATAACGAAAAGATCAAGCTTTTCCGGCCCATCATACATGATAAGGTCATGGAAATGTTTGACGCATAACAAACCCTGCGCAAAGGACTGTTGTGGTAAGCGTTCACAGGTTTAAAGCAAGCTGAAAGCTGCAGAATCATGGTTTTTCTTTGAGCCTTGAGCTTTCAGCTTTGAGCTCTGATCTCTGAAGCCCATGGACTCTAAGCCTTTGGACCTTTGAACCCTTGAACGGTTATTTTTTGTGAATACTCATCTCTTGCCAAGGAGACAGTAAAAATGCTATGAGGCGGAGCGGATGTTTTATTTTGATACTTCAGGAGTGATAAACGATGAAAGCAATTTCGAATAACTATGAAATCAGTTAATCCAAGCCACGATGTCTCACAAGACATTGAAGACCTTCGCAAGGAGATCGATGCCATTGACGAAGAAATAGTCGGCCTGCTGGGAAAACGTCAAGATCAGGTTTCACGGATTGTTGCCTTGAAAAGGACCCACGGGATACCTGTCTACCACCCTGCAAGGGAAGAAAACCTGATCTCAAGCAGACGCGATCAGGCCCGCAAGGCAGGGCTCGACCCCGATTATATTGAAGACCTTTACCGCCTTATTCTGCGCCAGTCACGCGTTAAACAAACCGCCCACATGGCCCGCAAAGGTATTCGTCCCGGGGCAAATGTGCTTCTTGTCGGCGGAAGGGGAAGCATGGGAAAATACTTCCACCGATGGTTTGATGCGGCAGGCTACAATGTGCGTATTCTATCTCGAAATGATTGGCATCGTGTGGATGAGCTATGTAGTAAAATTGATCTCGCAATTGTCTGTGTACCAATTGATGTAACCACCGAGGTCGCCGGCAAACTAGGTCCCCATCTTCCGAACGATTGTATCCTAGCCGATATTACCAGCATAAAGGGCCCTCCGCTGGAAGCCATGCTTCAATCCCATGAAGGGCCGGTAATAGGCTTACATCCGCTCTTTGGTCCAACCACATCGACTATGGACAAACAAATCATTGTGGTAACTCCCGGCAGAAACCGACCTGCCTGTCAGTGGCTAATAGATCAATTCGGCGCCTGGGGAAGCATTGCTATTCAAGCTGAAGCCTACGAACACGACGAGATAATGGGGATGGTTCAAGCCTTGCGCCACTTTGCCACCTTTGCTTTCGGACAATTCCTTCATAAACAAGGTGCGGACCTGCACCGCGCGTTGGAATTTTCAAGCCCCATATACCGGTTGGAACTTGTCATGGTAGGAAGACTCTTTGCACAGGACTCTTCTTTGTACTCGGAGATCATATTCTCTTCACGAAAACGACGTCAGCTTCTCAAAGACTATGTTAAGTCTTTGAGCACCAACTTGGCAATGCTTGAAAATGGCGATAAGGAGCTCTTTCGGTCGGAATTCAAGAAGGTCGCAGACTGGTTTGCACCTTTTAGCGAACAGGCAATGCGTGAAAGCACTTACTTGATAGATAAGTTAATTGAACGTTTTTAGCAAAATCGAAATGTTCGGCATGACAGGAGGAGTATAGTGAAAGAGACCTTTTTGAATAAATTAAAGGCTGGAGAGTTTGTTGATGATATATTTGTCGCCGGAAAAAAGCACTTAGCCCATAAGAAGGACGGTAATCCATATCTTACACTAAGTCTTGTCGATAGTAGTGGTGACATGAAGGCTGTGGTATGGGACAACGTTGAAGCAATACACAAGGCATTTTCAGAAAAAGATTACGTAAGAATTAAGGGGAATGTGCTAGAATATAGGGAAACCCTGCAGCTTGTTGTAAAACACATTGAAAAGGTCGACCCTGACAAAGTCGATTCCACGGATTTTCTCCCCGCCACCCAGCGAGATGTAGATCGCATGTTGACTAGCTTGATCGAAATCACAAAAAGAGTGGAAAACAATCACCTCTCAAACCTCATTAACAGCTTTCTTGAGGATAAGACCTTCGTGGAACTTTTCAAAACTGCCCCAGCTGCAAAGAAGATGCACCATGCCTATCTGGGAGGGCTCTTGGAACATACCTTTTCTGTTGTTCGACTTATCGAAATTGTTTCTGCTCATTACAAAGGTGTGGATAAAGATTTGCTCATTGCCGGAGGCATGCTCCATGACATCGGCAAGGTCCACGAGCTTTCATATAACTCTTGTATCGACTACTCTGATCCAGGCCGACTTCTCAGTCATATAATCATCGGTGTTGAAATGGTCGACAAGAAGATCTCGGCACTAGAAGAGTTTCCACAAGACCTGGCGCTGTTGCTAAAGCACATGATCATAAGCCATCATGGTTGCCGTGAATTTGGATCGCCCGAACCGCCTAAGACCCTCGAGGCTATTATCCTGTATCACTTGGATGACTTGGACGCAAAGGTCACCGGCATTCGTTCCTTTATGGAGCAAGAAGACCCTGATGCCGCATGGACATCCTATCACAGGATACTGGAGCGGTTTTTTTACAAGGGGAAAAAGTAGGGTTCGGGGTTAGGGAAGCTTATGTTCATCACACTTGAAGGCATGGAGGGCTCAGGCAAGAGCACACAGATAGGCCTACTGATTCCCGTACTGGAAGAAAACGGCTATAAGTGCCTTGCTACTAGAGAACCGGGAGCAACCAAGATCGGCAAGAAGATCCGGAAAATACTCCTTGACTCAAATAACAACACAATAGTCCCCTTGACGGAACTTCTCCTCTACGAGGCCGACCGTGCACAGCACGTCCATGAGGTCATCAAACCTGCCCTTGAGGCAAGCAAGGTAGTAATTTCAGACAGATTCTTTGATGCCACAATCGTGTATCAGGGATATGCCAGGGGCTTTGATATTGAATTTATCGAAGCGATCCACAACATGGTTTTGGCAGACTTAAGGCCCCAGCTTACTATCATCCTCGATCTTGCCGTTGAAGTAGGACTGAAACGTGCGTGGAAACGTATAACGGGCAAGGCCGAAGGGCTTCAGGAAGACCGTTTTGAAAAGGAGAATCTCGCCTTTCACGAAAAGGTGCGCCAAGGTTACCTGACATTAGCCAAAGGAGAGCCAGAACGCTTCAGGATCGTTGATGCCTCTAAAGATCCAAAAAGTGTCCATCAAGAGATTTTGGGCGTTGTTCTAAATGCCCTCTCGGGCTGATCAAAAGTCTTTTGTGAGAGACATAGATCATTTTGGGGAGGATCATCTCAAAAGAGTTGTGCGATGATAAGGAGTCAAGGAATCCTCGATCCCTTTACATCAACTAATCGGGAGAAGAACTAAAAATGCTCACGGAACGAGCAAAATTGACTTTTTACGAAACCATAAAACATTTACGACTAGAAAAGATGATATGAAAAGGATTATTGTCGAAATATTTTTACTGTTCATAGGTTCCCCACTGAGCGGGATATCTCTTGCCTCTTCAACCAAAGGAAACACCAAAAGTGCCGGTATGCTCCGTGTGGAGGCCTATGCATCCCATGAATCGATCCATCCCGGCAAATCGTTTCAGATAGCCGTTATTGGACATATAAAAGAGGGCCTTCACATCAACAGCCGTCAGCCTTCCGGCAGCTTCCTGGTGCCTACCGTGATTTCCTTTAGTGAAACACAAGGGGTTACTCTTGGCCCTGTAAGTTATCCAAGCCCAAAAGAAAAGGCGTTTTCCTTTGCAAAGGAGAAGATGTCCGTCTACGAAGGGAAGGTCTCCTTCCTCGCCGGTGGTCAGGTCTCTAAAAACAGGTCTTCCGGAAATCTGAAGTTGTCAGGAACGATATCTTATCAGGCCTGCAGCGACAAAAGTTGCTTCATGCCGGCATCGGAAGACTTTGAGATCGCTTTACGTGTTGTTGACAAGGGACAGCCTGCCAAGCTTGTAAACCAGGCTATTTTTAAACAGAATACATCGTCCTTAACACAAGACGAATTGCGTGCCAAAGGGGTCATCGAAAAGGGGATATTCTATTCCCTAACGGCCTTTTTCATCTTTGGACTCGCCCTGAACCTTACCCCTTGTGTCTACCCCGTTATCCCCTTGACTGTTGGTTTCTTCAGTACAAAGGGCGAACGGAAAAAGGCGGAAACCTTTCTCCTGGCATTTTGCTATATCATTGGAATCGCTATTGTCTTTTCCGCCCTGGGCCTTATATCGGGTCTTGCAGGCAAACAGTGGGGCTTTTTGTTTCAAAACCCATGGTTTGTCATATTTATCTCCATTATCATGCTCTCCATGGCGGCAAGTATGTTCGGCGCCTTCGAGATCACTGTGCCTTCATTCCTGATGACCCACGCCGGCAAGGCAAGACAGGGCGCAATCGGATCCTTTGTTATGGGTTTGACTGCGGGAGTAATAATAGCCCCTTGCGCAGCCGGCATAGTGATCGGGTTGGTCGGCATCATCGCCAAGATGGGTCTTGCGGGAAAGGGTGCGATACTCTTCTTTGCTATGGGCATGGGGCTCGGGTTGCCCTATCTTTTCCTGGCTGTATTCTCGGGTCTTATGAATAGACTCCCTCAGACCGGGATGTGGATGGTTTGGATAAGAAAACTCTTCGGCATCCTCCTGATCGGTGTAGCCCTCTACTTCCTTATACCACAGGGCAAACAACTCGATAACCAGCAAGGCTTCTACCTTGGTGTACTCGGGATCTTCGGCGGGCTCTTACTCGGGTTCCTGGGACACAACCACGATTACAGCAAGGCATTCAGGATCCTTCGTGCAATCCTGGGGTGTATTCTCATCATTGCCGGCATAACCCTTGTCAACAGCGCTCTCCACTACAAAGAAGAAAGGATCGACTGGATTTCCTACAAATATAAATCAATAGATCAACTGAGAAATGGTAAGACTCCCGTCTTGATTGACTTTTATGCCGACTGGTGTAATGCTTGTAGAGAACTGGACCATAAGACATTTTCGGACAATGATGTAGTAAAGACATCTGAGAGGTTTACCATGGTGCGGGTAAACTGTACCTCCCCTTCCCCAACACACAAACGTATCCTAAATAAGTTTAAGGTGTCAGGCCTGCCCACCATTATCTTTATTGGACCTAGCGGCGCAGAACTCGGGAACTTAAGAGTAGTTGGTTTCGTAAAATCCAATGAGATGCTCCAGAAGATGGAGCGCACGCTTTCTGCCGGCAGCCGCTTGAGCCACGACTAATGGCGGAAAACCAATAAATTACTGAGTAAGACTTTTCAAATACGAAATCTTTTCCCACGAAAACGGTTCTTTCCGGCATGGAAAGATGGAGTTGTTATGAAATATGGGATCAGATTCCAGGTCATAGCGTGAAGCCCGAACGGCTTCTTTCCAAAGTGCAGTGTGAGGAATAGGTGAATACTGAGCCAAGACCGGTTTTATACCAGTTCCTCTCACTATCCTAATCGTGGCCTCAAGCGCTTTCATAGATTGTCCGGGCAGGCCGAACAACAGATATGCGCCAAGATCATCCTCTGTAAAACCGGCCTCTTTCAGATTTGCCGAAGCTTGCTCAAATTCACTCGGACCCACTTTAATATCGAGAGAACGCCTCTCTTCCAGAAAAGCCGTCTCAAGGCCAAGCCTGATTGTTTTAAACCCGGAACGGAAAAGGAATCGAGCAACCTCTTTCGATAACAGTCTTATGTGCAAGGCATTCGGGGTGTGAAATCGCACAGAGATCTCACTCCGTATTATTCCCTCCAGGATGGGAAAAACGTGATTCTCTGCATCCATGAGCAATGCGTCATCATAAAACACAAAGTCTCTTACACCATATTTCTTGTGCCAATAGAGGATCTCTTCGATTACATGGTCGGGAGATCTTCGGCTGCGCTGAGGATTCAAAAACCCAGATGCACAGTAAGCACACCGATAAGGACATCCGCGACTAGTAAGGATCGGCACACAGGAAATACCCCTTTGAAGGTCAAGGCATGGATAAGGATAGCTATCCGGTTCACTAGCGACAAAGCGGTTTTTACAGGAAAAACCGGTAAGCTTTTCAAGGGTTTCAAGAACCGCCCCCTCACCTTGTCCCGCAAGGACCATATCGGCGCCGGAGTGCCTCATCGCGTGCTCGCGGCAAAGGGTTGCATAGATACCACCCAGCAATATGGGGACATGGGAAAATATCTCTCTGACAATCTTTATTGTTTCAAAGACACCCGGGTACCAGTAGGTCATAAGCGATGTTACAAGGATTGCATCCGGCCTGGCCAAGTCAAGCAATGCTTGCTTGAGGCATTGCTCTGAAATACCGTATCGACTGTACGTACGGGGGATATCAGCCAGCTTTTCCGGTTTCCGGATAGCTCTTTTTGCGTAACGGCCCTTGCCAAATTGGCCTTGCTTGATACTATCACGAATATCTGGGTGGAAGCGATCCAGACAATCAATGAAAGAGACATTGTAGCCTCCATCCCTAAGGACACCCCCGATAATCAGAAGGCCCAACGGCTTTGCCCAGAAGTCATAGGCGGCAAAGTCATCGATCCAGGGGTTTACCAAAAGGATGTTGGGGGCATCTGTTCCTTTGTAAATATTGGAATTGATCATTTCCTGTTATTGTATAGAATTTTATCGTTTGCGCAAGGTGTACTCCTAAGCATTAAGTCAATGGACTATTTAACTACAAACACATACCTTGCAAGGAGGTTCATTAGATGAAAATGATTGGTGTAATCGGAGCAGGTTCCTGTGATGAAAAGATGTATGAAATGGCCAGGAGTGTAGGCGCCGGCGTTGCAAAGACGGGAGCAGCCCTTGTGTGCGGGGGCCTCGGCGGGGTTATGGAAGGAGCGTGTCGCGGCGCCTGTGAGGCAGGCGGACAAGCCATTGGAATCCTGCCGGGTCCGGACAAGGCACAAGCCAACCCTTATGTGACCCTTCCCGTCGTAACCGACCTTGGGCACGCCCGAAATATATTGATTGTACGAAGCGCCGATATCTTGGTGGCCATCTCCGGAGGATACGGCACCCTTTCTGAAATCAGTATCGCACTGAAACTGAGAAAACCGGTCATTGGTCTCAACACATGGCCCGGCATGGATGGAATCGTGTATGTGGATACGCCTGCACAGGCATTAGAGGCGGTGGGGAATTACTTGGCAAACCCATAAATGGGAAGCAATAACTATTGCTCCAATTGGCTCTTACTCATCTAGAAACCTATCCGAAAATACCTTTCTGCTATGATCGGCTGCAGAATCCGCCGGACTGCGTCGGCAAAATAATTTTTGCTTGATCTCGCGACGAAATCTATTTTCGGACAGCCTACTAGAGATCTTGACAACCACTCAAATGTAATTATCTTAGTGTAAAGCTATTCAATGTTTCAAGGAGCGTTCCGGCTTTTTTGGGATGAGTACAACATTGGTTATAAAATCATTTTTAGCGGCCACGGGTGTTGAAATACTCAGCTCATTGGCTGCGCGAGAGGAGGGGTAAGTGATGACAATTAGAAGAACATTTGCTTGGCCGACATGGGGCTGGAGGGGTGTGGATGAATTAAACCGTGTAAGAAGACAAATGGACAGTCTCTTTGGCGATCTTACGTCTAGGATCTCCAGGGAGCCGTCAGCCGGTGTATTTCCACTCACGAATATAACTGAAGGCAATGATAACTATTATCTTCGCGCAGAACTCCCGGGGATCAAGGCGGAAGATCTAAATATCACTGTTACGGTCGACAGTCTTTCAATCTCCGGTGAAAGAAAAATAGCTCCGGAAAAGGAAGAGGCCAAGTATCATCGCAGGGAAAGAGAGGCTGGCAAGTTTAGCAGGATCATCAACTTGCCCGGCCAGATCGACACAGACAAGGTGGAAGCTACCTGTATAAACGGCATTCTAACAGTAGTTCTTGCCAAGGCGGAAGCAACGAAGCCGAAACAAATTTCCGTCAAAGCTATGACTTAAAACCAAGTGTTTTTTAAAAGGAGGGATATGCAATGACTGATAGCGACATCAAGGCGATGGAGGCACTAGGAAAGAGGCAAGCAGATACAGCAGCCGAACAGACAAAGCCGGGCCCATCATTTACACCGGATGTAGACATATTTGAAACAGACACAGCGCTGACTTTGCTGGCTGATATTCCAGGCGTTAACTCACAAGGCATTGACATTGATATTCGAGACAACGTTCTGAGTTTGGTAGGAGAGGTGGCAACCCCTGAAGAACCTGATGAAACAGAAATACTAAGGGAATATGTCACAGGCAAATACCTTCGACAATTTAGCCTCTCAGAGCAAATAGATCAAACCAAGATCAATGCTGAGCTAAATGACGGTGTTTTACGGCTTACTCTGCCTAAAGTGGAAAAGGCAACACCTCGAAAGATCACAGTCAGGGCGGGATAGAGACTCTGCTGAAATACTAGGTCATCAAGACAAAATGGCCCTTCAGGTATGAACAGGCCGGGAGGGCCACTTTGCTTACGAAGCGATCTTTCGTCCCAATTTCTCTACTTCCTCTATTACTTCATCCACATTCATCGTTAGGACCACACCGTTATCAACTACCACTCTACCATCAATGATAACGTCTCTAACATCCCCCCCATCGACTGCATAGACAAGGTGAGAGGCTGGATCATAAAGGGGAGTCAAATGGGGTTTGTGGGTATCAACAATAATCAAGTCAGCCCTTTTTCCCGCTTCGATAGAGCCGATTTCTTTCTCGAGACCTATAGCGGCGGCGCCGACTCTCGTCGCTAAGTTCAGTACCTGACTCGCGTTCAATACTGTTGGGTCCAAATTGTCTACCTTGTGTAACTTGGCTACAAAGTCCATCTCCTGAAACATATCCAGATTATTGTTGCTGGCACAACCATCCGTACCGATACCAACAGAAATTCCGACTTCCAAAAACCGTGGAACAGGAGCCACCCCAGAGGCAAGTTTCATCTCGCTTTCAGTTGTTACTGAGACACCAACACCCCTTTTGGCCATCAGGTTTATGTCTTCTTCATCCACCCAAATGGCGTGAACTGCCAGGGTCCTGTCATTTAGTATCCCCAGTGACTCCAGATATTTTATCGGAGAATATTTGAACTTTTTTTTGATTTGTTTTACCTCGTTTTGCGTTTCCGCCACATGAATCTGAAACAGACATCCTGCTTCATTGGCTACCCCCCGAGCCTGTTTCAAGGTGTTTTTGCTACATGTATAAGGAGAGTGGCAGAAGATTCCCGGGACAATCAAAGGTGTTTTGCCCTGCCACTTCTGAATAAAAGTCATCGCTTCCGCCACGTTTTTCTCCGGATCCGGCACCCCCGGAGCTGGAAAGTCCACAACTCCTTGTCCAAGAACAGCCCGCATACCGGATGCTTGTACAGCCTGAGCCACGCTATCCTCAAAAAAATATCCGTCGCAGCAAGTCGTTGTTCCGGAAAGAAGCATCTCTGCACAGGCCAGGCGTGATGCCGAATACACGGTTTCCGGATTCAGCCATCGCTCCTCGGCCTTAAAGATATATTCCTCCAGCCAAGTCATCAAAGGAAGATCATCGGCAAGACCCCGGAAAAGCACCATGGGCGCATGGGTATGAGTGTTAACCAATCCAGGCATGATAATCCCACCGCGAGCATCTATACTCTTCCGTGCAGCAGGAAGAAACTCACCCGTCGTCTTTGCCTCAACTCGTTCAATCCGGCCATCTGATATGCATATTAAGCCGTTTTCGACGACATCAAAGTCTGCGTTAACAGTTAAGATGGTACCGTTGTGGATGATGATATCGTATGTTCTATCTTCGTTCATCTTTCAAGCATCTTGTCAGCAATCTCATTTACATTATCCATCACCTCATTTACGTCCAACGTTTTCAACTCCCTGTCTTCCATCAAAACTTTTCCATCTATGATAGTAGTAACCACATCATGGCCGGAAACCGCATAGACAAGGTGAGAATAGACGTTATACATAGGCACAAGGTGAGGACGATTTGTGTCAACAATGATAATGTCGGCCTTCTTGCCAGGCTCAAGTGAGCCTATCCGGTCGTCTAGTCCAAGAACTCTGGCGCCGTCGATAGTGGCCATTCTTACAACCGTCTTGGCATCAAGAACTGTAGGATCCATACTGTAAACCTTGTGGAGCTTGGCAAGTGTATCCATCTCTTGAAACATATCCAGATTGTTGTTACTCGCACAACCGTCTGTGCCGATTCCTACGGTTATCCCATGATCTAAGAGCTTAGGTATGGGTGCAACGCCTGATGCAAGTTTCATATTACTCTCAGGATTATGGGCGACCTTCACATTGAAGCGCTCTAAGAGCGAAATATCCTTTTCAGTCAGGGCTACACAGTGATCGGCAACCACGTTCGGGGCTAAAAACCCGATTTCTGCCAGGTGCTGGACAGGGGTTTTCCCGTACTTGTCCTGAATCTGGGCCACCTCCTGGCGTGATTCCGACAGATGAATCACTATAGGAACACCTTCTTTGTCGGCAATGGCCTTGCTCTTACCAAGGAGTTCGGGAGAACAAAGGTATGGCGAGTGGGGGTCTACGGCAATATTGATCAGAGAATCACCACGCCAGGCATCGATCAGTGCTTGAGTATATTTAAGTCCTTCTTCCACTGGACCATAATTCGGTGAAGGAAAGTCGTAGAGCACCTCCCCAACCACAGCCCTTACACCGGCGTGTTTTGCCGCCCTGGCTACGAAGTCCTCGTAAAGATACATATCGCAGAAGGTGGTCGTACCTGAAAGGATCATCTCCGCGCAGGCAAGTAAAGTCCCTTTATGCACAATATCGGGAGTAAGTTTGGCTTCTGCAGGAAAGATATGCTCTTGCAGCCATGTCATTAACGGCAAATCGTCGGCAAGACCTCGAAAGCAAGTCATGGCGGCATGCGTATGTGTGTTTACCAAACCCGGCATAATAATACCGCCACGGGCATCAAGAATTCTTGCCGCCCCGTACTCATTGGCCACATCTTCTTGTCGTCCCACGGCCACCACATGATCTCCACTTACCGCGAGAGCGCCTTTTTCAATCAGGGCCATATCACGGGCCATAGTAAGGACCCGCCCGTTTGTTATTAATATATCAACTAACTCCATCCGTTAAAGCCTTTATCACTCCTTCGATAACTTTCTGTAATCGGGGGGCTGCCTCCTCGGCAGTTGCAATAATCTCATCCACACTGCACGGGACTGGATTGTCGGGAAGGTTCATGTTGGTAATGACCGAAAGTCCAAGGATGGCCATAGCCCCGTGAACCGCTGCAATCACTTCCGGGATTGTAGAAAGCCCCACCGCATCTGCACCTATGGTCCTTAAAAACCGAATCTCTGCCCTGGTTTCAAGGCAAGGCCCGGCAAGCCCTGCATAAACCCCCTTCTGAAGACTTATGCAATTTTCAAGGGCGGCCTTTACCGCAAGGGAGATAAGCCTTGGGCTGTAAACTTCAATCATATCCGGAAATCGCGGCCCCCATTCATCTATGTTCGGCCCAACAAGGGGATTATTGCCCGTAAGATTTATGTGATCGGCAATCACCATAATATCGCCTCGATTAAATAAAGGATTGATCCCACCCGAGGCATTGGAAATGATCAATGTCTTGACCCCAAGGACCTGCATGACTCGTACAGGAAGGGTGACCTCCTGCATGTTGTAGCCTTCATAATAGTGAAACCGCCCCTGCATAGCCATGACAGGTTTTCCCTCTATCCGGCCGAAAATCAACCTTCCCTTATGACTCTGAACCGTTGACACGGGAAAGTTTGGAATCTCCCGATACTCAAATGATATAACCTCTTTGATGTCTTTCAGACTATTGCCAAGGCCGGTGCCGACAAGAAGGCCTATATCCGGCATGGCCTCTATCCGGGCACGAATAAATCCTACGGCCTCATGGACTTTCTTTTTAAACGATTCCATGCTATATTCCTTTTTTTGTAATCGTTCACAGGTTCAGAGGTTCAAAGGTTGCATTTTTGTCCTTGTCCCTAACC
The DNA here is from genome assembly GCA_964429315.1 of uncultured Desulfobacterales bacterium. Classification (GTDB taxonomy): domain Bacteria; phylum Desulfobacterota; class Desulfobacteria; order Desulfobacterales. The sequence goes on along the minus strand of CAYSBQ010000060.1, from coordinate 746 downwards.
CTGAACGTTGAACCCTGAACCTGTGAACACTTACCCTTTTCTAAAGAGATTTGGAAAAGATGGCAGGTACTTTAAAACAGGGCCGGGTTCTTAGTCAAACAGAAACGATCTTGAACGCTGATGATTACACAACGAGTCACTAAAACAGGGGTTATAAAGGCTGTCCATGGTTCCATGGCCACAGCAGTAGCAAAACGCGAATCTGAGTGTGAAAGCTGCAAGGCCAAGGATAGCTGTGAGACAATGGGAGGCACGGGAGCCGATACAGAAGTCACTGCCATAAATACGGCTAATGCTAGAGTCGGTGACATTGTAACGATAGCTATGCGCAGCACCTCCGTACTTAAAGCATCTTTCATAATCTATATGGTGCCGATCCTGGCCCTTCTGGGCGGCATAATCTCAGGCTTTCTTACGGCAAGGATTTTGCCCATCCAAGAGGAGTTAGCCGTCGGTACGTTTGCAGGAGCCGGCCTTGTAGGTTCATTTGTTTGGCTCAAGAGAAAGGCGGCGAAGATGGCAAAAAGCAAGGAATTTACACCTGAGATAGTAGCAATAAGGCCTTCTTCACAAGCTCCGACTGAAACAGGGAATACTTGCACGGGGAAATGAATACCGTTCACGGGTTCACGGTTACAAAATCCTTTCTTGCAAAGACTGCCCACAAAAAAAGCCACGACGGCACGGCGCCCCTTAGCGACGAGAACCTTCATGGCTCAATTTCCGAGATTAGCATTCAGTTAAAT
>CAYSBQ010000059.1:0-14981 GCA_964429315.1 uncultured Desulfobacterales bacterium | reverse complement strand
TTGAGAATAGAGACTCCTGCATTCTGGAGAGAGTAAAGATATCATCATTCTGCGGTCGGTAGGTCAGAGTCCTTAGAACACAACTCTCTGCAATATATATCATCACTCCGAAGCCCCCTCCAACCGTTATGATCTCCAAAGAATATGTGTGTAAAAGGCGAGGCCTTCACTGTTTCAAAGTTTCATCAAGGCTCCTCATCCTCGATTCTTCCACGTCTTTGACTGACCGCGCTTGATTGATGGGGGTTATGATATTTTCCACGGCCATATCAGCAGCACGATCTGTCATTTTTTCAATCTTCCCTTTTTCTGGTTCCACGCTTTCATTCTTCGAACAACCGGACAGGCTGATGCAAAAGATAACCAATCCTGCGGTAAAACATACCAGCAGTCTTTTCATAGTAGCTCCTTTAGGGGGTAGAGATATATAGGTAATTAATTCTCAAATCCAATCAAATTTGTCAGACTGATCTTCTTCGCCAATCTACAATTAGGATGTATGGCATTTTGGGCAAGCCAGCACTGACTCAACCGACTGGCTCCTCTGGATCGGGAAAAGGGGTATGAAGAACAAGGCGAAGTAGTTTATCCAGCGAACTTCTTCGAAGATTTGGCCACAACCGCATTTGGAACAGTATTTCTCGCGTTTTAGGCCACCATCCACCTTTACCTTACGAGGCTTGGTGCCAAATATGACGAAGATCAAAGATCACCCCTTCAAGTTTCAGCTCTTAGCAGTTCTGCATGAACCGACCTTGATCACTCACCCATCGCTACGCCCCCACGTATACACCCCTACCAATTCTCTTGATCTTCTTTAACTTGGACGCTCTGGAAATGATATTTCTAACCTTGTTCTCATCAAACCCCGTCTTCTTCATCAATGTCGGGACATCAACCCCTTTTTTCGATCTCTTGATGATGTTGAGCACTTAATCAGTGGCAGTGGGTTTTCCGGCTTTTTTCTTAACAGGAGCCTTTTTCTTGGCCGCAGTTTTTTTCTTGGCGGTTACCTTCTTCTTCGTGACAGTCTTTTTCGCCTTCGCTTTCTTGGCAGCCCTTCCTTTTTCAAATTTATCGACTGCTTTAATCAGCTTTTCGGTCTGCTTTGCCAAGGCTTTCAGCGCGTCTATAGCATGCTGTGATGGGGATTTTAGCTTTATGGCAGCCTGGGCCCTCTCCAGCTCGGCAACCGCTGTTTTGGAGAGCTTATTCCTCATTTCCTTTGTCTTCTTCGTCAGAGCTTTGAACTCTTTGGTTACTGCCTGGAGATCCTCTTTGAACCTTTTCATAAATGCTTCCCTCCGTGTTTGGTTATTGGACTATTTATGATCAACCCGTTTCCTCAGTTCTTTACCACACTTGAAGAAGGGCAGTTTTTTCGGTGGCACTTGGGTGTGTACGCCGGTCTTAGGGTTCCTCGCAACGTACGCCTTGTATTCCTTGACATAGATGCTGCATAATCCCCTTGTCTCGACCCTGTCCCCGTTTGCAAGGGCATTGGACATTTCGCCGAAGAACACGTCAACGACTTGCGCAGCTTTTGCTTTTGTGAGTCCGGTTTCCTTACGAAGAGCTTCAACGAGGTCTAATTTGTTCATCGTGGTCCTCCAGAAATGTTAGTTAAATCAGTTTTATAGAGGATTGTTGATGAGATGTCAAGGGATGTTGAGGAGTTATCTGGGTCTCTTGGCTTGCGAGCTTGGAATAGTTGTGATAAACAAAAGCGATCTATTGGAACCCTGGATTAGTGATTTTGGCAAGATATGTGTGATTTAGTCTCGCCGTTGACAACCCCTATATATAGTGCTTCCCATAGCCTGCCCCTCGATCTGAAAAAGCATCATCAAAAAGCAGGAATTTCCTACCCCCAAATGGGGGATGACCCCCATGTTTAAGCAACGTCACTTAAAGGACTTGTTCTCTTCGGTGTGTTCGTGTTACATTCAATAATCACTGATGGACTTGCAAAAAAGTGCATCAAGAGGTCCCGCTCCGGGTGGGGGCTTAAAGAGACCCAGTTGGACTTTTTACGAGTCTGTCAAAATTAGATTTCTTTTTCACTCAGCAAAGAAGCCCCGCCTTCTAGGTGGGGTTGCGTGACTGCAAAGATTTGAAGAAGGGAGGGCAGAATGTGGCTAGTCAGGAAGAGACACCCCCAAGTTTTTGGGATGCTGGTGTTTCTAGGTGTGGTTCTGTGTTTGGCCTGTTCAGTACTGGGTGCTGAGTATTATGTTTCTTCCGTAGGAGATGATGATAACCCCGGCACGGAAGCTCAGCCGTGGAGGACCATACAAAAGGCTGCAGATACGGTGGAAGGGGGCTCCAGCGTCTATGTCAAAGCAGGAAGCTATTACGAAAAGATTGCGATAAATGTCTCCGGTTCTGAGGCCGAGGGCTACATCACATTCAGTAATTACGGCAGTGATGAAGTGATTATCGATGGAACTGGTGTGCCCAACAACCCGGCCAGTTATACGGATGACATTATTTATATGGAGAATAGAGACTACGTTAGAATCATTGGTTTCAAGATTTGCCATGTGAATGCGAATGAAGGCTCTGGTCTACGCCTTTGGGGACGAGGTTCTTACATTGAGATTCGGAACAATGAAATCTATGAGATCCGCGGTGGCGGAACAAGTGGTGGTGCTATGGGCATTACGATCTATGGTTCTGATGATGGCGGATCAATCAACAACATCATCGTCGATAACAATCACATTCATGATTGTGACCCAGCGCACAGCGAAGCACTGACCCTGAATGGCAATGTTGAGCAGTTCGAAGTGACTAATAATATCGTTTGTGATGTGAACAACATAGGCATTGATTTTATTGGCGGCGAAAGCTGGATCAGTTCTAAATATGCTCGCAACGGCATATGTAAGGGAAACAAGGTTTATAGAGCACACTCATCGTATGGCGGCGGATGGGCGGCTGGGATTTATGTGGATGGGGGGTCGGAAATAACCGTTGAGGACAATGAGGTTTATCAATGCGATTTGGGTATGGAGATTGGCGCGGAGAACAGCGATGTGACCACGATGGACGTTACCGTTAGGGACAACTATATCCATGACAACGATAAAGCTGGCATTGTTTATGGTGGGTATGGGCCAAATAGAGGGCGGGTCAAATACTGCGAGTTCCTTGGGAACACACTGGAGCATAATGATACGTTAGGGCAAGGTCTCGGCGAGTTCTGGGTCCAGTGGGCTAGCGAGAATGTCGTGACCGGTAATACGATTCGGCCGAACGCCCAGAATATTGCCCTTTTCAATGAACATGGGACAAACGAAACGTACAACTACAATGACTACTGTAATGTTAACGGAACCGGAGCCGAGGACATCCAATTTGCCTGGCTTAACAATGACTATGACGGCCTGACCAGCTTCAGAAACGATACGGGACAGGAAGCCGGCTCAACGGTATGTGGCATTGGTGAACCACCTGTAATCGACAAAATCGGAAACCTGAAATGTCTCCCTGGAGAGAAGATAAAGATCAGGGGAGCCAGCTTTGGTGACGTGCAAGGTGACAGCTTAGTTCATATCAACAACAAAATCTTTGATGAAGGAAGTTCTAAGATAAAGCTGTGGTCAGATACGTTGATCAAGGTCAAGATACCATTCAAGGGCAAGAAATGCTCTTGGTTTACGCACGGAGACGGAGAGTACAGAAAGCGTAAGGTGTGGGTAACTGTTGACAGCGGTGGTATGGTAAAAGACAGCAACAAGAAGACGATTAAGGTCCATGCGCCACCTGAGTGCCTACCGTAATCTTTGTTCGCGGAAATAAAGTCAATGAAATCAATTGGTACGAAGTTTTTGGTAGAGGCGATTATGAAAGAGGATATGGATGAAAAAGATGTCGAGAAACTGGTTTCGAATCTGATGATTAATCTCAGTCCTATAGCCAAAAAGATGGAGAATCGGAGTTCTGTTAGCAATCCTTGATTGGATGAAATTGAAAACCGTCCAAATTCAATTACATTAACTCTAACACTTTGGGAGCTGCCCTTTACATTTAAAGTTTTGAAATGATAGTTACGGGTTGCGGCAAGAAGTTTACTATGTTATTGGGTGGTAAGAGGCCTTTGTATTAATATGGCTCAAATAGCAAGGCGATTGAATCTCTCATTAGCCGGGGTGAGTCAGTCGGTAAAGCGAGGAGAGACAATACTACAACAAAAGGGCTACAATTTCATCGATCCTTAAGCCCAAAACTGTAAATGTGGAAATGTAAAGGGCGTCCCCAACAAACTCGAGAAATACCCTTTTTCAGTGGATCAGGGATTTACAGAGTTCTTTTGCTCGATAAGAACTGCGCACAAAAGGGCCGCTGGCCACTTCGGAAAAGCCCATTCCGAGCGCCCGCCCCTTCCAGTCATCGAATTCTTCAGGGGAAATAAAACGTTCCACCGGGAGATGTTCTTTTGAAGGCTGAAGATACTGGCCCATCGTGAGGATACTACACCCTGCAGTAAGAAGATCCTCAAGTGTCTTTTCCACTTCATCTGGAATTTCCCCTAGGCCGAGCATCAGGCCTGACTTTCTTGGCGTTGAAGGAGTATACGCCTTGACCCTCTTAATCAATTCGAGGGAACCTTCGTACAGTGCCTCCGGCCTCACAGTCGGATAGAGGCGCGGAACAGTTTCCACATTGTGGTTCAACACGTCAGGCCTGGCGTCCAGCACGGACTGAAGAGCATTTGAATCACCCTGAAAATCGGGGATCAGCACTTCCACAAGCACGTTGGGAATTCTTTCCCGAATCTCTTCAATGGTTTTTGCAAAAAACTCGGCCCCGCCGTCAGGGAGATCGTCCCTGGTGACAGAGGTGATGACCACATAGGTCAGCTCCATCTTCTGTACGGCTTTGGCTACCCTTGCCGGCTCTCCAGGATCTGGAGGACCTGAAGGCCCATGTTCCACGGCGCAGAACCGGCAGTTGCGAGTGCAGCGAGGTCCCATGATAAGGAAAGTCGAGGTCTTCCTGGAAAAACACTCCCAGATATTCGGGCATTTGGCTTCCTGGCATACCGTATGGAGCCGCCCTTTACCCAGGAGCGACCTGACTTTCTCGTATGTCGGACCCGAGGGAAGACCCCTCTTCAACCATGCTGGCTTCTGTAGGTGCATCTTCAATTCCTTTTACGCTCGTCATCACAAGCTCAACGCCGAATACATCTTCAAAATGGATTTTGACTGCTTCTCGTATTTCACGCATAGAGACTTTGCGCGAAAGCTCCTTTTTCATGGATGTCACGCCAACCCCTTGAAGGCCACAGGGGTGCATCCAGTCAAAGTGCCTCAATGAACAATTGACATTGAGCGCAAGGCCATGAAAACTGATACCATGGCGTATCGCTATGCCTATGCTTCCAATTTTGTTGTTCTCCACCCAGATCCCTCTGTTAATCTTTTTTCTGCAAGCCCTGATACCCCATTGACCGGCAGTCAGGATCATTACTTCTTCAAGTTGCTCAACATAGTTAGTAACCGATATCTTCTGAGCACGGAGGTCAATCAAAGGATATAAAATGAGCTGCCCTGGTCCATGAAAGGTAATATCGCCCCCCCGTTCCACATGGATCAAAGGGATCCCTGCATTTCTCAGGACATCTTCAGTCACGGTCAGGTTCTTCAACACACCCCTGCGCCCAAGAGTGAAAACGGGATAGTGTTCCAGCATCAGTACGACATTCGTGCTAATGGTCCCGTCCTTTATCCCCGACACCAATCGTGTCTGAAGAGCCCTTGTCTCAGTGTACTCTAAAACAGGAAGCTCGATGCAAAGCCACTTATTGTTCAACCGATTATCCATTATTTAGTGCCTATTGATAAATTCCAGCAGAATTTCATTGAACAGCTCCGGTGCTTCAATTGGAATAGAATGGCCAATTCCGAAAAGATGCCTGTGTTCCCCATTGCACTTATCCGCAAGTTCTCTTGCCCCCCTTTCTGTTACGAGAGGGTCCTCGGAGGCCGAAATGACAAGGGTGGACACATTGATATTGACGGCAAGCTGAGCAAGTTCAGGATAAGAGGTCATCGCTTCCAGATGGGCGCAGAGGTTTTTGCGACTATTCCTTTTGGCCGTGGCCGCTACCATGGCCTCAAGGATTCTCTCCCTCTTCTTCAGGAAACTTTCCCCAAAAACAACAGGAAGTGACGCCCAAACCATGGCCTCTAGTCCAGGCCCCTTCAGTGTGTCCAGCCAGGACCTGACAAAGACCTTTTCTCGAGAGGTTAGCGTGGCGCCCGCACTGCACAGGACGAGCTGGTCCACCTGTTCGGAACTCTTAGCTGCATAAGCCAACGCAACTCTTGACCCATGACTAAGCCCCACGAGTATGGCCGCTTCAATGCCCAGATGTTTGAACAAATCCGCCAGGTCTGCAGTATGACCCGCCAGGGACAGCTCCTGACGGCCCGTATCGCTTAGCCCCTGTGCTCTGGTATCGTACGTGAGAATTCGAAATCGATCGTGAAGCGCATCACACTGGCTTTTCCAGTGCAGTGTGTTCTGCATGGTGCCGTTCAAGAAAACAATGGTCGGCCTTGATGATTCATCCCCCCCATGCGTTTGGTAGTAAAGCTTACAGCCATCTTGTGTAGTAAAGTATGACATAGCTGGTGTCCGTCCATAAATGGCATATATCCCGATTAGATTCTTTCGGTTCGTGGATGGAAACTAGCTAGGGAGTGTTCAGGTTTTCTTGAAGATGAACGTTGAATTCAACATTCGACGTTGGACGTTCGATGTTCGACGTTCAATTAATAAAAACCTTCCACAGCTCCAGGCGCAAAAAAACTTAGTGCCTATGGCCCATGATCCCTTCCCTGCTCACTGTTCACCATTCACTGTTTACTACCTTCTTCACCCTGCCAGACAGGGCTTCCTGGCGGCAGTAACCTCGTCCAGCCTTGTCACCTTGCAACGCTTTGGTGCATCGTGGAGAAGGTCAGGATCTTCAACCGCTTCGCTGGCGATCATCTTAAATGCCTCGATAAACTGATCGATATCTTCTTTGGACTCTGTCTCGGTGGGTTCAATCATGATAGCACCGTGTACGACCAGCGGGAAATAAACAGTGGGCGGATGAAACCCGTAATCCATGAGACGCTTGGCCATATCGATGGTGGCGACCTTGTTGTGTTCCATTTGAATCTTGTCGGAAAATATGCATTCATGCATGCAAGGCCTGTCGTAGGCTAAATGAAATGTTTTCTTCAGTCTTTCTTTGATGTAGTTCGCGTTCAGAACGGCAAGCTGGCTGGCTTTTTTCAGGTTCTTTGGCCCCATGGTCCGGATGTAGCTGTACGCCTTGATCATCACACCAACATTCCCGTGAAAGGCGTGCACCTTGCCGACCGATTCAGGAAAGTCATAAGAGAGTGCGTACTTTCCGTTTTTCTCAACCACGCGCGGAACTGGAAGAAATGGCTCAAGCTCTTTTTTGACGCATACCGGCCCCGAACCAGGGCCGCCGCCGCCATGAGGAGCTGAAAAACTCTTGTGCAGATTCAAGTGAATTACGTCCACACCTATCTTACCCATTTTTACCACACCCATGACTGCATTCATGTTTGCCCCGTCACAATAGACGAGTCCCCCTTTGGAGTGAACTATGTCGGCTATCTTGCGAATGTTTTCTTCGAACAGGCCGAGTGTATTCGGGTTGGTCACAAAGATACCGGCTGTTTCTTCATCCATTACTTCAGCAATGGCCTCAACAGAAAGAATTCCCTGATCGTTCGATTTTACCGGCACGGGGTGATATCCGCACAGGGTTGCAGAAGCAGGGTTTGTTCCGTGGGCGGTATCCGGAATAATAATTTTCGAGCGCCGCTCGCCCTTGCTCTTGTGAAGCGCATATATGAGCAACATTCCGGTGAGTTCTCCGTGCGCTCCCGCTGCAGGTTGAAGTGTGGTGACATCCATACCCGTGATCTTGGCAAGATAACGCTCTAGTTCAAACATCATCTTGAGCACACCCTGTGAGAGGGCCGCAGGAAGCATGGGGTGAGCACCAGTCAGTCCCGGCAGGCTTGCCTGTTTCTCATTGGTCTTGGGGTTATACTTCATGGTGCACGAACCCAAGGGGTACATGCCGGTATCAACACCGTAGTTCCATTGGGACAGCCGGGTGTAATGGCGCACCACGTCAATTTCACTCAACTCCGGAAAGTCCGGGCCATCGCCTTCAAGTTCCTGATCCAGAGGGCATGACTCCACATCACGTCGAGGAAGGGATAATCCGCTTCGTCCCTTCTTTCCCTTGTCCCAGAGCAATGGTTCGTTCATTATCAGGCCGGTGGTTCCCAAAGATTCCTTCATGATGTAACCTCCCTGACAAAGGCGTCCATGTCTTCCTTGGATTTAGTTTCGGTGACACACAGCAGGTAGTGGTTAGAAAGCTCAGGATAATAGGAAGTAAGGGGTAGACCTGCCACGATCTTCTTATCCATAAGGCTTTCATAATTAGTGCTGAAGCCTGGGGGAAACTCCACAACGAATTCGTTGAATGTCGGATTGTCAAAGGGTATTGTAAAACCTGCCTCCTTAAGTCCTTTTTTGAGATATTCCGCCTTGTCGTGATTGAGACCGGCAAGTTCCCGGATTCCTGACCTCCCTGCAGAGGCCATGTATATGGCAGCAGAAAGTGCGCAGAGGCTGTTGTTCGTACAGATGTTCGATGTTGCCTTCTCACGGCGTATGTGCTGCTCTCTTGTGGCAAGGGTGAGCACAAAGCCGCTCTTCCCATCCAGATCTTTTGTATGACCAACCAGGCGGCCAGGAAGACTTCGCATGAACTTCTTTCTGCTTGCAAGCATCCCAAGTGCCGGCCCACCAAAGGTTTGAGGTATCCCCATGCTTTGACCTTCTCCGCACGCGATATCGGCTCCTTGGCTTCCAGGGCTCTTCAGAAGTCCATATGAAAGGGCCTCGGAAAATGAAGTGACAAAAAGAGCGTCATTATCATGTGCCTTTTCACCGACGGCTTGAAGGTTCTCAATACATCCGAAAAAATTCGGAGACTGCACTGCAACTGCGGCAAGATCTTCCATCCTGTCAACCTCACTCAGATCGGTCACCCCGTTTTCGAGATAGCCAAGCTCAACAACCTCAAAAGCGGTAGGCTCAAAATAGGTGTGGACCACTTGCCGATAATGTGGATGAATCAGACTTGAGACAGCAACTTTTTTTCTCTTGGTCAACCGAACGGCCATGAGGAGTGATTCGGCAAGTGCTGTTGCTCCGTCGTAGTGTGATGCAGTGGCTATCTCCAGGCCTAAGAGCCGGGCAGTAAGCGTTTGATACTCATACATGGCCTGAAGAGTTCCCTGACTCATCTCCGGCTGGTATGGCGTATAAGATGTGACAAACTCCGACCGGCACGACAGATACGGCACAGTGGCCGGCACGAAATGTTCGTAACTGCCCGCCCCCAGGAAAGACTTGTATTCCGGAAAAACGGCCATGTTGTCGGCCAGGCCCTGCATGTGGGCGTTGAGTTCCCATTCAGTCAAGGGTTCGGGCAAATCGAGTTCGCCTGTAAAACGGCAGTCAGCGGGCACTGTCGAAAAAAGAGAGTCGAGGTCGTCGACGCCCACTTCCTCAAGCATTGAAGCAATATCTTCATCGGTATGAGGTAAGTAAAGCATTTATGCCGCTCCTTTCAGCTTTTCCACGCAACTAACATTGGTCATGAGTGTGTCCATCTCAGAAAGATCGGTCGGATTGACTTCAACCATCCATCCGTCGCCGTATGGGCTGTTGTTTACCAGTTCAGGCCCATCTTCAAGTGCACTGTTCACGGCAACGATCTCTCCCCCTACAGGGAGATAACATTCACAGACAGCTTTCACTGATTCAACGGTTGCGAAAACCTCACCCTTCTTAAAGGAATCACCCTCCTGGGGCAGTTCAACAAAAACGATGTCTCCGAGCTGATCCTGTGCATAGTCGTCAAGGCCGACACGAACCTTGTCTCCCTCAACCCTGGCCCATTCATGATCATTTGCGTAGCGCAAATCGTCAGGCATATTCAATTCATCGATTTCCTTCATGACCATTCCTCCTTTTCCACATCGTATGATTTTCCGTAACGAAAAACAGTGAATAAGCAGTACGGAGAAATATCACACAAAATCAATGAATGCAAATACGACACTACAATCCATTTACACTGCTTGAATCTGGCAGGCATTCCTGACCAAATTCCGGCAGCGGATTTGGATCTTTATCCCTGAGTTGACCAAACTCCTCAAGTCTGATAACGTCTAAATTTTCATGGCAACACCCCGTGCCAAGGTTTTTTTATCCATTTCTTTGATATTGCTAGACAGTTATTTTTTATATTTTGCAGGAAAGGAGAAAATTGATGACCAACCTTCATCGAACCTTTTTCTATGATCAACACGTAGCCTTGGGTGCCAAAGTTGTGGAATTCGCCGGCTGGGAAATGCCTATTCTTTACCCCACCGGAATCGTGAACGAACATTTGGCTACTCGCAAAGGGGCGGGGCTTTTTGACGTCTCCCACATGGGCCGGTTTATCGTCAGGGGCGATGGGGCGCTGAGGTTCCTTCAGCACGTATTGACAAACAACGCCGAGGCCCTCGACATCCGGAACATGGGTGCTCAGTACACCTTGATCCCCAACGAGTCCGGAGGGGCTGTTGACGATGCCTATCTCTATCGTTTTGTCGAGGACGAGTATCTGTTGGTGGTCAATGGTGCTAACAGAATAAAAGATTGGGACTATTTTCAGCCTTTCCTGAAAGACTTCGAAGTTGTCGAACTGATAGACGCCACCAAAGAAATTGCCATGATCGCTCTTCAAGGGCCGATGTCCCGACAAATTATGGAGAATATCATCGAATCAGGCCAGATGCCCGAGCCTATGCGAAACGCCGTGAGCGTCGTGAAAATTGCCGGCGCCGAAGTAAAGGTGGCAAAGACCGGTTATACTGGCGAACCCATCTGTTTTGAGCTTTTCGTCAATCAAGAGAACGGCCCCGCACTGTGGGACCTCATTGTTTCAAAGGGAGCAACACCGATCGGACTTGGCGCAAGAGATACTCTGCGCCTGGAAGCCGCCCTCCCCCTGTACGGCCATGAACTGGGCGAAGACCCGGATGGGAAGGAAATCCCCATCTTTGCGATCCCCCTGGCAAAGTTCGCTGTCAGCTTTTCCCCGCTCAAGAAAAATTTTGTGGGCCGCGACAAGCTCGCGGTTCAGCATGAGGCCTTCAAGAAAATAGTCTACAGGGATTATTCGCTCATCAAAGATCTCCCCAGAGTGGGTCAACCTATCGCCGTTGCTGGAAGAGGCATTGCCCGTGAGGGCTCAAAGGTGTTCAAAGGCGACAAACACGTCGGCTATGTCTCCAGCGGCACAATGGTTCCCATGTGGACTGTGGAAGGACAAGGACTGGCATCAGGACAAACCGATCAACGCCTGTTGCGCTCGATCTGCCTGGGCTATATCGACAGCGACATCGCGGAAGGCGACAAACTCCAGATAGAAATCCGCGGCAAGGCTGTTGATGCCGTAGTGGTGCCGTTTCACATGCGGTCAGATGCCCCGCCATTCGTCCGTCCTATCATCTTTGATTTCAAACTTCCCGAAAAGGCCCTTCCTGTGAGTGACAGACCAACCAAAGCTCTGGGGCTGCTCGAAAAGGCCGTGGATAATACCCAATGGCGACAGCAAGAGTGTATTAATCTAATCCCGTCGGAGATGACGGCATCTCCAATGGCACGTCTACTTTCGGTGATGGATCCTTCCTTCCGATACGCAGAGCACAAAAAGGCAATTGCTTTCTACGACGCCGATATTTTTTACTACCAGGGCACTGGATTCATTTCTGAAGTCGAGCAGATGCTGGAAGAAGAAATGAGGCAATACCTCGGCTGTCAGAACGTAGAGTCTCGCCTTGTAAGCGGCCAGATGGCAAACACGGCGGTATTCAGCTCCATGGTCGACTACATCAATCGTGCCGACCGAAAGGTCGAGCCGCGTCGGATTCGGCAAGTTATGAACAACCATATTGGTAAGGGCGGCCATCTGAGTGCCCAGCCCATGGGAGCGCTCAAGGATTTCGTGGCACGTAATCCGCACACAGAGCGCCCTGCTGTGGTAAATTTCCCTGTTCTGGCAGAGAATCGGCACAAAATGGATGTGGAAGCGACCCTGAAGTTGATCGATCAGTATCGACCGGAGCTGATCGTTTTTGGAAAGAGCATGGTCTTGCACAAGGAGCCTGTCGCTCAGGTTCGCCAATTTCTGGACGCCCTAGACATAGATGCCATTGTCATGTACGACATGGCCCACGTCCTTGGGCTTGTCGGGCCTCATTTCCAGCAACCCTTTGAAGAAGGTGCCGATATAGTCACCGGATCTACACACAAGACCTTTTTCGGCACCCAGCGGGGCGTGGTCGGCAGCCGTTTTGATGAACATGAGGAACGCTACGAGCTTTGGGAATCATTGCTTCGGCGGGCCTTCCCCGGATCGGTCTCCAATCACCACCTGGGAACTCTGGTCGGCCTGCTTCTGGCCGCCTATGAGATGAATCACTTCAAGGACCAATACCAGTCCGGGGTTATTGCCAATGCCAAGGCATTTGCACGGGCTCTCAAAGACTCTGGATTAAATGTTGATGGGGACCCATCCATTGACTTCACCGAGACCCATCAGGTGATTATTGATGTAGGCTACAACCGTGGCCCGGAGATTGCTGATCGCCTTGAGGCAAACAACATCATCTGCAATTATCAGGCTAACACCGACGAAGAAGGATTTACCGCCTCCGGGGCGCTTCGGATGGGTGTTTCTGAAATGACGCGCTTCGGCATGAGAGAAGATGACTTCCGTACCCTTGCAGGTCTCGTCCATGACGTGGTAAAAAAGTATAGCAATGTAACCGAGGAGGTAAAGACTCTGAGAAACCGTTTCCTTGAACTTCAGTTTTGCTTCACCGGCGACGAATTTGCCGATGTGATCCAAAAACTACACGGGCTGATTTAAATCGACGCTCAGGCAGGCTGGGGTTTCTGAATATTGTTCACCACTGAGACACCAGCCGACGACAAAGCTATGGCCCGGCAAGCAGAGAGCACTGAGGAGTAAGAACAAGAAACGGAGAAACAGGCAAATGGCTCATCAATTGGTCCCCGCTTCCCCGCTTCAGTTTTTATTACTACTTCTCTGTGTACTCCGTGTCTCTGTGGTGAATATCCAACAAGGAATATCTGATATCCTGGGCATCACGACATTCCGATACAGGTCTCTGATGAGTTCATAACCTGGTTGAAAGCCTCTTCTTTTTCCTGGACCTGTTTCATCCTTTCGGGGTCAAGAAATGTCCCATAGATTCTGTTCATCCTGTCCAGAGGTCTGTCGAGGAGTTTGCGTTCAATTAGTGACAGGGCTTGAATGGACTTGTCACAGACCGGATACCCCCTGTCATCGGCACGGATGATAGAATCAAAGAAGACTTTGGAAACATTGTTGATATCCACCAGCTTGATTTCCCCGGAGTGGGTTAGTAGAAGATTTCCAAATCCTGCAAGATCGGGAACGTGATTTGCCTCCACAATCATCTGCTTGACCTTTACGACAAAATTCCCGGCGTTGCGACGAACAGCGCCGATCCATTGACCGGTTTTTTCAACCGTCACATCACTTTTCCTCCCCCCCTGCTCAAAAAAGAAAGACACCAGACCGTCTTTGCTCATAGGATTCCACAGATCCAATATTGTACCTTTGACATACTCCTGGAGACCACAGAGGATGATATCGCGTTTTCCTTCTCTGAGGTATGTCACCAGGAATTCTTCGGACATCGCCATGTGCTCCGGGGCCATGTAGTTTTCTATGATTTTCACCCTTTTGAGCTCTTTCTCAGCCTCTTTCGTGTCGTCAAATCGCGTTCTGAGTATTCTCAGCATCTTCAGCGGTTCTGCCATCGGATAGCAACGCAACCCATCTACTACCACACCCCTTGTTTCACGCTGTACATCTTTGGGGTCCAGCACCTCCAGAAGATGGGAGCGCAACCCTCTTCGATAATGCCTTCTATAAAAATATTTTCCAGCAGCCCTTATGAAATTGAGGCCTAAGAGGTCCTCCTGTTCCAAAAATGGCTTGTCTCTTAAATCTTCCGACATTTGAAAACCTGTCTTATTTAAGTTGGTTCTTCTCAATTTAGTTGGAAAAGAGGGTCCAAGGGTTCCAGGGGTCAAGGATTCAAGGGTTTGTTTTCTAAAGACTTTATCAGCGCTTTTAACATTCTTTCGATTTCTGCTATGTCTTTTTTAGTGTACCCAATTCACCTTTTTCAATTAACTACAACTTATCGGGAAATGATCCTTAAACTTTTACTTCTTCCTCCTTCAAAAAAACGTATAGGACTACTTCCTTTTCTCCTGAGGTAAGTGTGTATTGACTTTTAGTATATCTGATGAGCCTTCCTTCGTCCTTGTACATGAGCTGATGGCCCCGAGTCATTGGGCTCGGGGGGACAATCATGAAACCATCTGCTTCCAAGACATGTTCGGGATAAAATTCTATGTTGCGTTTTAAAAAATTCTTTGCAAAACGAAGGTCTTTTTCCGGGTCTTTTCTTGGCCCAACGATCATCCAGCCCGAGTTCATGATCTCGTCGAGGTAATTTTCCGTCGATATCGTCTTGATGTCTTGTCGTTTCATGGTTCCCATCAGTTCCCCCCTTTGTTGATTGTCTCCCGGATGTTTTTACCTTTTGTTCAACAAGAAAATAATCTGATCATCAATATATTCTATAAGTGTATTGAATTTCAATGTTATAAATGGCGGAAAATTTGGCACAATTCGTGCATATCTGCTGTACGTCGTTGACGCATTAGGGGAATTAAAGGAATTAAAGGGAACGTCTATGATTTCATGCGTTTTATTCAATCAGCCAAAACGATTTTCTCCT
>CAYSBQ010000058.1:11127-15379 GCA_964429315.1 uncultured Desulfobacterales bacterium | reverse complement strand
GGGACGAAAATGGGGTTAAGATTACGGAAGGGGAGTTTCTTCATGGGAAGATGCATGGTAAGTGGACAGACTGGCATGGAAATGGCCAAAATGCCCTCGACAGTCAGTGGGTAATGGGAAAAAAGGACGGGCGTTGGAACTATTGGGGAATGGTTGGATCGTTAAAAAAAAACGAAACCTACAACCACCTTACTGAAAAGGAACAGAGCTATTCTATTTATACCGATCTTGAAGCAAAACAGTTTGTGAAAAATATTCAAAGAGAAGCTTTACAAAAAAACTGGGAAAGAATGGTTGGAAAAACTATTGCAAGTTTGGTGAAGCCATGGCACATCGCCAGTTGGATATTGGTCTTCGTCTTAGTTGTAGGCCTGATGCAAGAAAAGCCTCAATGGCGTGATGTAGCTCTAGCTGTTATAATTGCTTCTGTAATCACAAGTCTTGTAGTGTGGCGCCTTGATAGACGGAAGCCAAAATAGGCAGAAAGTAATGTGTTAATCTGTTGAAATAGTAGGTGTGCGGTGAGCTTCAACAGCATAAGCTCTAACGCTATGTGTTCACAGGTTTAGAATTCAACGTTGACGCTTAGGGGCAAGGATAAAATTGATGGCTCGAAGTCTTCGGAAGAAATGCTGGTTTTGCTACGTAATTGCCAAATACCATTGGACCTCCGAACCCGTGAACGGTTACCTCTAACAAAAAAGGAAGACGTGCGATATGCATGAGGATTTGGGATATAATAAATCTGAAAAACCATCTACCCAGATGATATTTAGGTACTTTGTTATTATTTTTCTGATTACTATCTTTTTTGTTGGAAAGATACTTTGGCCGTTCTTTTCTATTTTAATACTTGGTTTTGTCTTGGCAGGTATATTTTACCCTATATTCAGCTTCTTCGCCGGGAAGACAACATCCGTAGTCGCATCCTTGATTACCTGCACACTTATATTTCTAGTTGTTTTTGTCCCTTTGGTGTTCCTGATAGGGGCATTATCAAAAGAAGCTTACAGCCTGTATATCGCAGGGACGGATACTGCTATGACTCAAGTTTTTAAGGAGATCCTTCAAAATAGCCAGATTATGGAACATATACAAGGGATTCTGGCAAGGTATCAGATCAAGCTAAGCGCGGAGCACATCAACGGGGGTCTGTCCCAGCTTGGATCCTATATTGGCTTATTTCTTTACGAGCAGGTTAGTGCAGTTGCTTCCAATGTTTTAAAATTCGTAGTTAACTTTGTGTTTATGCTCTTAGTTATTTATTTTTTCCTCATTGATGGGAAAAAGCTCATTGCTTTTCTCATAGAACTCTCGCCGCTTCCAGAAGATCAGGACAGAAAACTCATGGATAAATTCCGTGCCATGGCCTCTGTTGTCCTCGTTGTGAATGGAATATCGGGTTTGATTCAAGGGGTGTTGGGGGGTATTGCCTTTGCGGTATTTGGTTTAGGTGCACCCCTCCTTTGGGGCTTTGTAATGGCCGTCCTTGCCTTTTTCCCTATCGTGGGGATTGCTTTGGTATTCATTCCCGCATCACTTTTTCTGTTTCTAAAGGGAAGGATAGCTGCGGGTATTTTTTTCCTTCTCTTTTATGTTATTGTTTCATCCGTTATGGAGTATATCGTTAAACCGAAGCTTGTCGGAAATAAGGTAAAGATACATACGCTACTGGTGTTTCTTGCTGTTCTGGGGGGGTTAAAGGTCTTTGGCATTCTGGGTATTATTTATGGCCCGTTAGTTATTACTGCCTTTTTGACTTTAACTGACATATATCGGTCAAGTTACGAAACTTATATAAGAAACAATTGAGGTAAGTACTCAGGTGGATAGGTTGAAGGCTGAAGGCTGTTAGGAAAAACTGAAATAAGGCTCATTTTGAAGCCATGTTTGGTGCGAAAATCTTCTCTCTCTCCACCAAAGTGCGTCGATCGTGCTTTTTTTATTTCTTCAGCCTTCAGTCTGACTACGTGAGTAGTCACCAATTGAGGGCTCTTGTATAAGTTGGTTTATGCTCCTTTAACACCAAACATATTAACGAGAACATTTCCGACTTCTATCAAAACGGTTGCAATCTTGTGAAAGAACTCTGTGGGCGAAAGAGAGACTTGCTGGGAGAGATAGCTTATCACATTTGTTTGAGTTGTTGCTATAAAACATCCGCCGCCACTGGATCCTATGCCGGAAACGGAAGGTGTGGTATCGCCAGAAGATGTTCCTGATTCTCCAAATCCCCCCGGATCTACGATGACGCCATTTTCAATGCCGTCACTGTCGCCATATCCGCCGTCTTTTGTTTCAACGGTAATCGATTTGCCGTCGGCATGAAACGTGACATGATTGCTATAGTCCCACCAGCCTCGCAGAGTATTGTACATAAAATACCTGCTTTCACTTGGGATGGCTCTCGAAAAATGGATTTTTACGTTGACTGTAGCTCCGCTTGTAACCCGCAAACGATATGCAAAAAGTTCAAAACTAAGGTTTTTAGGTCTGTTAAGATTATCTGATATTGTTGATGGATCGATTGCCTGGACATTTTCGATCTCTTGAATCTCGTCAGCAGAGTCTTCGTCTCTAGTGATACCGATTTGAGTGATGCCATCCGATGCTTGTATGGTCTTGATATTTTCAGGTTCGTCCACGTCGCTAGTCCCATTTCCGTCGACGTCAACACTGTTTTCAACTTCCTGATTGTCTGGTATGCCATTGCTGTTGGCATCGTTACTGTCTACGAGCGTTGTAAACTCGACTGCATCGGACCAACCAGAAGCTTCTAAATAAATATCGTAGAAGCGAACCCGCAGATGATACGTGGTGTTTGCATCAAGCAACATATGTGGCACTGTTAGCTCGATAAGCTGGTCGCTACTAGTAACATCAAGTACGGTAGAGTTAAAGTCTGCGGCGGCGCTTATCTGCCATTGAGTTTGTCCCTGGATGTCTCCATCGGGGTCGGAAAATTCCTCGCAAATAATATTCGGTTGTAGGTCACATTCTACCTGTCCTTCATACGGTGAGTCGATGACAGGCTTGAGTGGAGGAAGATTTGTAGGAGGGCTGTCTAGTATTGACACAGTCTTTTGTACTGTTTCCATCACGTTATCGTGCGTGTAGCCGGCTGTAATGATAACCGTTTCGTCCATCGTCACATCAGAAGTGGAAAGAACCCCATTACTGTCGATGCTGGCATATGAAGAGTCTTCACTCCAGTTCACATTATCGGTAACCGTTTGAGTGGCGCCATCACTAAATGTGGCGATTGCGGTATAGTTAGCGCTTGCGTCTTCGTTTACTGAGCTTGCGCCGACTATCGCGAGGTCTTGAAGTGTTGGGGTGTCATCTGCCCAGTTTATATTTACGCTACAAGTATCTGTAGATTCCAATCCCCCGTTGTCAGTAACTGTCAACTGGAATGTTAATACTGTACCACTGGACTCGACATCCGGTGTTGTAAACGTAGATTGCACTCCCAACGGGTCAGAAAGAGTTACGGTTGTTCCCGATATCTGAACCCACTCGTATGAGAGTGTTCCGTCAGGATCTGTTGAATTGGAACCATCCAAGGTTACACTAGCTTCCTCGTCTGCTGTCTGATTATTGCCGGCATCTGCTGTTGGTGATTGATTTACATCACCTACCGTAATGGCTATCTGCTCGGAATCACTTTGTGCCAGGGAACCGTTATCAGTAACTGTAAAGGTAACGGTGTAATTGCCTGAAGCGCCGTATTCGGGCGTCCAGCTAAACAGATGCGTGCTTGTGTTAAAGCTTGCCCCAGTTGGCAGGTTTCCGGCTGAATAGGCAAGGTCGTCACCGTCCGGATCGCTTGCGGTAATGGTAAAAGAAAGTGATTCGTTTTCGTCTACTGATTTTGCGCCGATATTGCTCAGGACCGGTGGTCTGTTTACATCACCTACCGTAATGGTTACCTGCTCGGAATCACTTTGTGCCGGGGAACCGTTATCAGTAACGGTAAAGTTAACAGTGTAATTGCCTGAAGCGCCGTATTCGGGCGTCCAGCTAAACAGATGCGTGCTTGTGTTAAAGCTTGCCCCAGTTGGCAGGTTTCCGGCTGAATAGGCAAGGTCGTCACCGTCCGGATCGCTTGCGGTAATGGTAAAAGAAAGTGATTCGTTTTCGTCTACTGATTTTGCGCCGATATTGCTCAGGACCGGTGGTCTGTTTACATCACCGACTGTGATGGTTACTTGCTCAGAGTCACTTTGTGCCGGAGAGCCGTTATCAGTAA
>CAYSBQ010000058.1:0-11027 GCA_964429315.1 uncultured Desulfobacterales bacterium | reverse complement strand
GATCACTTGCGGTGATTGTAAACTCGAGCAATGTGTTCTCGTCTGCGCTCTTGGCCCCGATGCTGTTTAGGACCGGCGGGCGGTTTACATCGCCAACTGTGATGGTTACTTGCTCAGAGTCACTTTGTGCCGGAGAGCCGTTATCAGTAACCGTAAAGGTAACTGTGTAGTTACCAGCAGCGCCATACCCTGGAGTCCAGCTAAAGGTTTGTGCTGAAGCATTGAGGCTGGCACCAGTAGGAAGGTTGCTGGCAGCATAGGTTAAGCTGCCACCATCAGGATCACTTGCGGTGATTGTAAACTCGAGCAATGTGTTCTCGTCTGCGCTCTTGGCTCCGATAGTGTTAAGGACCGGCGGGCGGTTTACGTTGGACACATTGATGTTAACAGTATCAGTGTCAGACGATCCACTATTGTCGGTCACCGTCAATTCAAAGGTAAGGGTTTCACCACTAGTACCGACAGACGGTGCGGCGAAAATGGGCTGCATTGCAGTTGCATCTGACAGTGTTACAGGTGTGCCTGTCGTCTGAGTCCAGCCGTAAGAAGTAATTGTGCCTTCAGCGTCGTGGGAATTTGAACCGTCCAGAGTGACTATTTCGCCTTCATCAATGGTCTGATCTGGACCTGCAAGGGCAACGGGAGCCTGATTTACATTAGTAACATTGATAACGACCGTATCGGTATCTGTCAACCCGCCATTATCGGTTACTTGCAGTTGGAAAGTGAGGGTTTCTCCACCGCCTCCAACTGATGGCGTTGTGAATGTTGGTTGAGAGGAGTTTTGATCAGAAAAGGTGACAGAAGTTTCTGCGGTTTGAGTCCAAAGATATGATGCAATGCTGCCGTCGGAGTCATTCGAGTTAGAGCCGTCCATTGTAACTGTTGTGCCTTCACTGACGCTCTGGTCAGGGCCAGCATCAGCTGTGGGGGCAACATTTCCTGACGGTTCATAGGTGGTTTCGTCAGAGTCCCCACTCTCGTTGTCAGAAGTGTCAAAGGCCTTGGCGACAAAATGATAGGTAGTATTGTCATCCAGTGCTACTATGGTGCAGGTTGTTGTTGTTCCTTCCCAGGCCGGGTTGTTGTAATCGTAACTTAAACCATCTTCGCGATAGAATACCCTGTAACCAGCGAGGTCTGATTCGCTGTTTGCATCCCACGCCAATGTGACATCTACTCCATGTGCATTTTGTGGAGATAGAAGTAGGGCTAAGGTTACAATAGAGAGAAATGTCAAAAAGGGAAGGCTAAAAAGTCTGGGTCGTAACCCTCTTAGTATATGAGATCTTAGTAGCATTGCAGCACCTCCAAAGATTCATGAGCCGCGCAAGACACAGCTTCCAGGAAGTGCTGCATTTGCTCGGCAACCCTGCTACCTTATCCGAATACGTTTGGACTTAGGCCAGTGGCTTTGCGTCCCACCCTTTCGAGTGGTTTGCCTTTTTCGAACATTCAAACATCATTTGCTACAATAGACACTCGCAACATGCGTGCCAGATGATGGGATGGAGTGGGATATGACAAAGGTTCGTGCGGATGGGAATCAGTCAAAATGTAATAAAATCAATTGGCTTAGAAGACTTCCTGAACATGGAATATTTGTTGTGAGATGTCTAGAAACGTATGGCGTGGAATTGCGAGGTGGTAATTCCAATATAGCGTTATTGTTTACCCCAACCTTAGTGTTTCACGAAAAGAAGCTCAACAATGCCAAACGGAAAATGGTAGCAATGAAAAGTGATCTTCTTGCGGACTACTCAGAAAGCCGCAACTCAAGTTTATCATCTGCAGTTTTGTGTTGAGCTTCGCCTGGTGGGCAGTGGTTCTGTTTTGTACTTCTGATCAGACAAAGACATAACATCCGAGATGCTCTCGCAATTCCCAATCAAAAACGGTATCAATACTGTCCCTAGAAAGAAGGTGAAGTGCCAAACTTGTGTCACAACAAATGGGGTTTAATAGAGAGAAACTTGCCTGTTGTGACATACGAACGCAAATACCCCGCCCATAGGGCAGGGTATTTTTCTTGGCATATTTCAACAACGATGATCAGCGGCCCACAACAAAACGACTAGTGGAGTGAATGTTTCCTTTTCTTCCAAATTCGAGATATGTACGCTACCAATATCAGTCCCACCGGCAGTAGAAGAGTCCTCGATTTGTTTGTAGAAGGCTTTGCGTTAAGATTGTATCCCGCACCTGCAATAAAGCACCCTCCGCCAGTAGGCCCTGAAACAACAGCTGAACCAACAGATTCAACACTACCGCCAAGACCACCTGGATCGACAATGACGCCATTGGCTTCTCCGTCGCTATCGCCATATCCACCGTCCAGGAGTTCCACTGTGATGGATCGACCATCGCCATTATAAGTTGTGTGTGCCGAATAGTCTTGCCAACCATTTATGGTGTCATACTTGTAGAAGGACATCCAGCTTGAGATGGCATATGAGAAGTAAATCGTTACTTGAGCTGTCGCGCCAACCTCACTCACACTAATTCGGTAGGATAATACATGGGTTAAATTATCGGGCCTATTAGTCGTATCTGATATGGTCGAAGGATCAATGACCTCCGCTGCATCGATGCTGGTTACATTTGGCGATTCTATGGCGACACCTATCGTGATAGTGTCATCTACTGATTGAACTGTTTTGATCCTTTCAGGTTCATCGACATCATCAGTGCCGTTTTCGTCAATGTCTACGCCATAGCCAACATCTTGGTCATCAGGAATGCCATTTTCGTCGGTGTCGTTGTTGTCTACTGCAGTCGTAAACCCAATAGTGGCAGACCAATCTGACGGTTCCAAGAAGATGTCGTAGAATCGAACCCGCAGATAATACGTGGTTTCAGGCTCCAACACTGTGTGTGGAACGGCGAGGTCTGTGAGGTGTTCATCGGTGTTCACATCCAAAACCGTGGCCGATGAGAAATCCTGTTGTGTGCTAATCTGCCATTCGCTTCTACCATGAAGATCGTCATTCGGATCTGAAAATGCCTCGGTAGTAATCGTGGGCATAAGGCCGCACTCCATCTGGCCATCATAAGGAGATGATACGACCGGTGCGACCGGCGGAAGGTTTTCCTCTGGAACGTCTACGATCGTAACGACTTGCTGTGCTGTCCTTGTAACCGCACCGG
The DNA here is from genome assembly GCA_964429315.1 of uncultured Desulfobacterales bacterium. GTDB lineage: Bacteria > Desulfobacterota > Desulfobacteria > Desulfobacterales. The sequence goes on along the minus strand of CAYSBQ010000058.1, from coordinate 7,880 downwards.
AAGTGAAACCTGCTGTTATCGTTACTGCTTCGTCATTAGTAACTTCAGAGGTTGTCAAAACGCCGCTGCTGTTTATGCTAGAATACACTGAATTTTCGCTCCAACTGGCACTTCCCGTAACAGCCTGGGTGCTGTTGTCGCTGAACGTTGCGGTAGCAGTGTAATTCGAGGTTGTATCTTCGTTAACGGAACTCGACCCGTCAATGGACAGGCTACTGAGCGTTGGCGGTACGTCGACAATTGTCACTGTCATTTGATCCGTTTCGGTCACACCGCCGTAAGTATAGCTTGCCGAAATAGTAACTGCCTGGTTACTCGGTACTGCCGAAGTACTTAACACACCGCTGCTGCTAATACTGGCGTACGACGAGTTTTCGCTCCAACTGGTACTTCCTGTAACAGTTTGGGTGCTGTTGTCGCTGAATGTTGCAGTAGCGACGTAATTTGAAGTTGTGTTTTCGTCAACTGAACTCGATCCACTAATGGATAGACTGGTCAAGTTGACAGAACTCGCAGGGATATTGATGCTCACAGTATCTGTATCAGTTAACCCACCATTATCCGTTACTGTCAATTCAAAGACCAATGTCTGTGCGCCAGACGGAGCCGTAAAAGTAGGCCCAATAGCACTTGAGTCTGACAGTGTAACAGAAGAGCCTGAAGTCTGGTTCCAGCTGTAAGTTTGAATAGTCCCGTCAGGATCGGACGAATTCGAACCATCCAATGTGACCGTGTCGCCTGCGTTCACAGTTTGATCCGGGCCTGCATCAGCGGTAGGGGCAGTATTCGCTGTATTGGTTACCGTAAAAGCAGCATTGACTACACGCGTATTGCCACTAGACAATTCTATAAGACCGGTGATTTGATGTGCCCCGTTTGATAGCGTGGTTGTGTCAAATGGAAATGCAGCGCCATCACCTGCTGTTCCCGCAAAATCGTAGTTGACAAGGTCTTCAACTTTGTATGGATCACCACTCATTTCAGGATCATCGAGAAAAAAGCTTACTTGGTTAATCCCACTGGTAGGACCGACAAAGGCAAAGATGTTTTCTGAGACTGTTTCATCTTGTAATAAAGCAGGATCTGAACGGTCGGAAGAAAGACTTAATAGAATGGTATATGTAATATAGGATATCTCTTGTGAATCGGCGCTTTCGTTGTTTGAGGTATCATATGCTCTTGCGACGAAATAGTAGGTCGCATTCTCAGTTAGCCCAGAAAATGTACATGTAGTATCTGTTCCCTGCCAATCAGGTGTATCATAATTGTAGGTTTCTCCTTCACTGTGATTGAAGAGCCTATATCCAGCAAGATCTTCTTCTGTATTTACGTCCCAAGCTAATGTTGCTTGAACGGCAAGTCCTAATTGCGGGAAAATGAAAATACCCAGTGCAAAGCAAAAAGAAAACAGGGTAATCAGAAAAGATATTCGTGTCTGAAACAGTTTCTTTTTGTGTGTTAATGTCATGTAAGCACCCCCACTTTTTTCTAGCCGTAGCAAAAACAGCTTCTAGGAGGTGCTGTATCCGCTCGGCAACCCTGCTGCCGTATCCCTCAAATTTTAGGACTTAGGCCAGCGGTTTTGCGTCCTGCCCTTTCGGACAGTTTGCCTTTTTCGAACTTTTACGATTCAAGGCTTTAAAGAGTTGATCAATATTTGAATCAACAACTGCCGGGAAGATAAGCAGCAAATATGCCAAAAAAAAAGCTGAAAAGAGCAGTACAGTAGGTGGTAGTCAGATATCCCTTTATATCAAGGTGTTAGTAGTATCTGTAAGAAGATATCTTTCAGAGAGGACACAAAAAGTTTGGTGAAATACTACAAGCGGAAGGCTGGAAGGGCAGCGCAGCTTACAATATTGTAACCAGGGGGTGATCTCTACACTATATTGATAGCCTTGTTGAGGTGATGGTACTGTCGTTGACAGCACTAATTTGTATTATAAATAGTTGGTATTACGAGTTTATTCGCCATCGTGGATGGGTAATGCCAAGTTTCTTGATCTTGTAATTGAGTGCCCTGGGACTGATCCCGAGTTGTTGAGCGGCATCTTTTTGTATCCAGAGGTTTCTTTCAAGTGACTTTAAGATGAGTTCCTTTTCATGTTCATGGAGGGGTTGCATAGTTGTAACCGGTAGTTGCTGGATTGGGGAAGATCTTTCTCCAGATGGCGAAATTGCAATAGGCTGAACGAGAGATACATTTCCCTCGCAAATCATATCTGTTTCTTCTAGTATGACGGCCCGTTCGATTGTATTGGCTAGCTGCCGAATATTTCCAGGCCAGGCATAGTCCCGAAACCTGTCCATTACCTCCGATGAAAAACCGTGAATATCCTTTCGCAATGAACGACATGATTTTTTAAGAAGGTAGTTCGCAAGGGGTTCAATACATGCCCTTCTTTCTCGTAGGGCAGGAAGATGGACTGTCAAGACATTGATCCGATAGTAAAAATCCTCGCGGAATTTACCTGCTGCGACTTGTTCCTCGAGCCTCCTATTTGTTGCAGTAATAATCCTTAAATCACAAACAATTGTCCGATTTCCTCCCAAGCGTTCGAAGGACTTTTCATCCAGTACCCGAAGCAATTTTGCCTGGAGGTCAGGACTCATTTCACCGATTTCATCTAGAAAAGCACTGCCTCCACTTGCCTGTTCAAACCTTCCAATACGTGTTTTGTTGGCGCCAGTGAATGCACCTCGTTCATGGCCAAATAACTCACTTTCCAATAAGGCTTCCGGAATGTTGGTGCAATTGATTTTTATAAAAGGCTTTTTTTGTCTGGCGCTGTTAAAATGGATGGCTCCGGAAAGAAAACTCTTTCCCGTGCCGGTTTCTCCTGTAACGAGAATAGTACCGTCAGTCTTAGAGAATTTCCTTAACGTAGCTATGATTTTCTTCATTGCTAGGCTTTCTGCAATGATCCGATCAAAACTATAGATGACATCTTGTTCATGTCTCAGATAGTCGATTTCGTTTTTTAGGCTCCGAGTCTCTAGGGCCTTTTCCAGCACTAGCCTTATTCTTTCTTCTGAGTATGGTTTCGTGATGAATTCAAAGGCTCCCTCTTTGACAGCTCTTACAACCAGTTCCGCTTTCTCGACCTCGCTCGTAACAATAATCGGAGTGTTAGGCACTTCTGATTTGAGCCTGTTCAAAAGTGCAAATGGTTCTTCTTGTTGGAACTGCAGATCAAGAATTATTGCATCGATGTTGTCTTGTCTCAGTCTAGTTGTGATATCAGCGCCATTAGGCCAACATATAACCTTGTAAAGAGAAGAAAGGGCTATGGAAAGGAGATTCCTCCAACCCTTACTCTCCTCTATGACCAGTATGTTTCCCATTTGAATGTTCCCTGCTTACATGTCTTTTTGCTACAATTACAAAAAGGAAATACCATAGGCCAATATTATTTGCAAGAATTTTCCAGACTTGAATGAACTTGGCTCCAGGAGGCTGTCCGAGAATAGATTTCGTCACGAGATCGTAAGTTTGCAAATAGTTCGGAGTATCCGATTAATATAGACCATAATCGATGTTGAATGTTCTCGTTTTTAACATTAACTAATGTTGATGAAATCGTTTTCGCAAGGTCAAGGACTATTCTGCAGGATAGCGGAATTGGATACCCCGCTTAAGAGCGGGATCCGTAAGGGCGAGGTGCATGGATGTCCCGAGTCAATACAAGGGATTGCGCTGAGGCGTGCAAGTGGTGCGTCACACAAACAATCCCCCGAAGATTGACCTGTTTGCGTTCAACGCACAGGCGAGCCGAGATTGCGGGAAAGGGCCATTTATAGATGGAAACTAAATATGATTGAAATAGAAAAGGTGTCAAAAGAGAAAAGTGCTCATAGAGAGGTTTAGATCCCAAGCAACTTAATATCTCGATAGATAAGCACCGTATACATAGCCAACCAGTTTGTCCAATTGCAAACTAACAATCCATAATATTTATGCCTATGGAGTGAGTATAGTGGAATTAACAACTTCTTTACGAACCAACTTTTTAAAGCGCCTCCGGGGATATAAGTGGGAACATAGCTATATCTAGCATTTTGCATTATCCGGACCATATCTGTATGATTTAGTTTCATTATCCTGTGTTTATCTTATCTAAAAATCGCCCAGATCGTGTCATTTTCTATGGCAAACTTAATAGATATAGCAGTCATACTAAGCCCTAAACACATCAGGATCAAAACAGTACGTTTAAGAAGCTTCATCTCTTTTCTTTTATTCGGATCTTCGTTGAAACTCCTTTCCATAGCCGAAACGAACTTTCTGTCTAATCTTCCCGTTATCCAATCGAGCGCCAAATCAATACCAACTATGAAGTTTACGATAGCCGACCAAATATCAAGATATCTTTTTATGGTCTGCCTTCTATGGTGTGCAAAGTATGTTGTGCAAAGTTCGTATGACATTTTCGCACCTCCTTTGAGAGTTGCTTGCAATTGATCCTGATAGAACCAAAGATTGCATTGTTTGTTCCACAGAAAAAGCAAGGTATGTGCCATTACGCTATTTACTACAGAATCATAGCACAAGGTATTGGTAACATGCAGATATCATAGACATTAAAGTTGCATCTATTGCTATGGGAAATAACAGCGGCTCCTGGTAGGATATCTTGGTAATTACAATATCGAAAGGGTGAACAACTTCTTTGTAATTTATTTTGGAATCTAGATGAGGTATGCGAAAGAAAAAGATGGAAAAGAAAATTATAAGGCCGGAGGGCTCCGATAGGTAGGTTTATATATATGTTCCTAAGCTGTTCCCCGTTAGATGGTTATTTTGGAAGGTGGAGGCCCTTCCGGCCTTAGAAGTATTATCGGTATCCAATGTAGAAAACTTGAGGATTGTTATAGGAGAAAAAGAAAAAGTTTTAAGCGTTCACAGGTTCAGGGTGCAACGTTCAGGCCGGCCCTGGTGCGACTCTTTGCATGATTCCAAAGCTGTGCTGAATAGGCTAAGGCTGTACTTTTCGCAAATATAGTGCCGATAATCGGTCTGGGCCAGGGGTTAGGGAAGTTTATTGGACGTCACTGAGCGCCTCCGGCGCTGTTTGAGGTGTTAGGTTGGTGGCAAAAAAAGCTAAGCACAAAGGACAAGGGTAAGCGTTCACAAATGACGTATGGTGATGAGAGTGCAACCTTTGAACCTCTGAACCCGCAAACGGTCATCTTTTTAGGTATGTTGTACTGAAGGTCGTCCCTGAGATATTGGCTTAACCGGGTTGGGTTGAATGTTAAATCGTTCTTGGATCCTTCTCAGAGATGTCAGCCGTCCTTTCCGGGAAGAAGGAGTCAGAAAAGACTTTAACTTCATTTCCAAAACCCTTGGATTACCGTTGCTTTCTATGACGAGAACTGCGTCTGTAATAATCTTCTGGAGGAGCAATTCACGATCTGTTCGTTCTCTGACATTTGCCGCAAAAGGTGAAAAAACGAAGTTTGCCAGCACGACACCATACAAGGTCGACGTAAGGGCAATAGGAATTGTGGTCAGAATTGACTCGGCTTCGTTCACCCCGGCAAGCAAGCTAATTAGCCCAACCACGCTACCCACAAGGCCGAAGGCGGGAGCAATATTTGCCATGGTTCTTAAGACCCTCTCGGATTGTTCCCGTCTAACCTTAAAAAAGTACATTTCCGTATTTAAAAAATCCTCAATTTGTTCCGCCTTGTAACCATCGACCAGAAATCCAAGTGCGCGCCGTAAGAAGGTAATTGATGTTGCCCCCCCGTCTTCTTCTAGGGAGAGAAGTCCTTTAAGCCTCCTCTTTACGGAGAGGTCAACCAGGATTTCTACAATCTCGTCAGGCTCTTTCACTCGGGTGGAATACGAAGTAGTTAGAACCTTGTATAGAATTGCCAGTCGTTTTGTCTGAAAGCAGATCATGGTTGCACCGAATGTTCCACCTATAACTATCAGGAATCCCGCCAGGTTGAAATAAAGCCCGGTATTACCGTTGATCGCAAACCCTGAACAAAAGAGAAGTATACATATTACCAGCCCAATGAAATTTTGTCGCTCCTTAGCCGACAACCGTGCAGCCGTAATAGTAACTTCAGCAATTCTTGTTACGGAATGAACAAAACGACGCAAGAGAGTGTAGATGCCCATCTTGATAGTCCTCGCTTTCAGCAATAGTATTTGTGTTTCTCTTACTGGAACGTATCCCACAACCAACTGTTGGCTCTTGACTGCCGACTTTGATCTAGTAGTCCCTGGGACAGTGGATTTTCTCCATCTTTTGTACTGCTATATAATCTTCCTTTTGTAATTATAAGTTCCACTCGTCTATTAGCGGCACGATTTTCCGCTGAGTCATTTGGAAATACCGGTTGATAATGGGAGTGTCCACTGATGACGAAGCGTCTTCCTTGGATTCCCATTTCTTCGATGAGAAACCTTGCCACTTTAGAAGCACGAATAGCGGATAGCTCCCAATTGCTGGGAAATTTTTCCGTGTTTATAGGTACGTCATCAGTATAGCCAACCACATTTACCATATAAGATGTTTTCCTGATGATAGTAGCAATGCGTCCTAGCAATCGCTTAGCTTCGGGACGCAAATTTGCATGCCCAGTGTCAAAAAGTAGGGCATCAGTTAGAATAATTCTAACAGCTTTGTTGGGGACAAGAGCTACAAAAGCAAGATCTTCCAAGTTATTGGCATGAACAGTTTCCTTGCTTAGGCCATAGACATCGGAGATCGACGCCTCCAGCGTTTCGGAGATATTATCTGTATCGATGATAGTTTGATCAGCTTTGGATTCGCGAGAGGCGCTCGTTGTCGCATCTTTTTTCTTATTATATGACGTACTATAGCCGGAAGAATGATAAATGTACAAGATTGCGAACAGAATGAACATGGTCATCATCAGGTCTGACCAGGGTACAGACCAGTGCATTGCTTTCGGCATCCTGTTGCGGAAGAGGAAATCTTCGGTTGCTCCCGAGCCAAAACGATTTACGACCGTTGCGGACGATGTTGGTTCCAAGAGCGGCAAATTCCCTTGGTGTGTTTGTTTATCAAACATTTCGATAATACCCTCTAGTCAGTTTGCTACCGGACTTATGCGTAGACTTAACATAGACCTATGCACGCATTATGCCGAATAAAAAGAGAAGTATATGGGCGTTCTAAAGTCGCTACGCATATTGAATTATATTAGAGGCTTGTCCCATAACCCACATCTAAGTTCATTAAGCAAACATCAACAAGATTGGATAAACATGGGGAGTATTTTTCCTGGTAGGTGAAAAATCTTCTTTGCCATTGAAACTATGGTACGCCTGGAGGGATTCGAACCCACGACCTACGGATTAGAAGTCCGTTGCTCTATCCAGCTGAGCTACGAAGGCCTATTTATAAAACTACTCAGAACAAGGGCGCAATCCGCGATAAACGCGAATACCTGCCAAGGTTTTCAAAATCGTCATCTCTGGGCGGGCTAGTTCCTGCGCCAACTCACGCGATGTCATTGGCTTATTCCCGTTGACGAGAAAGAGTCGAAAAACAGATTCTACCAACGAAGTTCTCGCTGTCAAGAACTCCGACGCAAACGCACAATGTGCCATCAGGGTATGCAACATACCATCTACAACTTTAACTTCGGCTGTTTCCGGGTCTATCCAGTCAATCATATCATCACCCTGCCAGGAGACAAAAGTTTCCTGATGCGCAGCACACATCACCGAACGTAAATGGATTCGCCAATTCCTTTCGTTGTTCTGCCACCAATCAAAGTCAATATGAAAAGGAGTATCTAAGGTTGGCTTTACCAAACTGAACATTTTTTTTGCAGACATCTACACCTCTTCTTTGCTTGTTGCTTCATCATTTAGGTGAAAATAAAGATCACCA
>CAYSBQ010000057.1:0-15518 GCA_964429315.1 uncultured Desulfobacterales bacterium | reverse complement strand
TTCTTCTTAGTTTTGAACTTTCCAGTACCAGCAGAGATTGTTGGCGAAAACAAAGACTAAGACGGTATAAATAATCAAAAAAATATATGTACAAAATTTGGTGAACGTGGTATTGCGCCTACACAGGATTAAGCCCATGGAATTAAACCTAACAAGAAAACGTTGTAGGTACTATTTAGGGCTAGGTTAGGAAATATGGCTAAGGGTGCGAGCCCCCCGCAGGGTTAGGCAATCCCTTGTGGGCGGCCTTATCCAACAAGTCATTTGTTTTGAAATGGAATAGAGCGTACTTTTGATCAAGGAGCTTCAAAAAACGGACCAAGAGAAGAACACGTTGCTTATTAAATTCCAGTTTGTCGGGGACTGTAGATAGGTGATTTTTAATCACCACCATGTCAAAATCGAGGATATGGCGGGCATTGTCAATGCCGACTTCTCGGAAGAGTTGTTCTGTAATTTTGTGAACACCGTCAATATGTGTGCCGGTCTCCTCAACTTGTTCCAGAATCTCCGGAGGTACATAGTGGGTAAGAATGCTCTTATCTCTGGTGAACCAAAAATCTACGATTGCCAGAGCAAAACCTATAAGAAGGTTGTTGCTTTCCACATGAGACTGTTTGCGAAGGAAGTGGATGAGTTTGTCTTGACGCTTTGAAAGTTCATCAAGTTCCGTGGAGACATCTCTTAGCTCGCCCTCGGCATTTATCTCGTTGAAATAGACGGGGAAAAGCTTTGCAAGTTGTTTGGCTAGGTTATAGACGGGGGCGACAGGGCTGTTTAAGAACAGGCTGATCTCCTTTTGGAAAAGATCGGTATCTTTGATATAAAGCCCCGCAAGTTTAAGATTAATGATCAGGGCGGAGATCAGTTTTTTGCTCCATTTGGGATTATTTTCAATCAGGTGAAGCCAAGCCTTGATGTTTGCAAGATGGGCGGGATTTACCCGTACTTTCCATTGGGTTGTAGTTCCCTTTATATCCGGGCATTGAAACCCCAGGTCAACCGTGTGCCGGATAAAGAGTTCGACCATGTCACTGTCATTGCTCTTGAATATCTCTTTGCCGATGTTTTCCAAGGCATGAAGAGCTGCCTCCGGGAACTTCTGTATACTTTGTTTCAGGGCTTCAAAGGTCCTTCGAAGAAGAGTTTCAGTCTTTTCATCATGTTTAAAGTGAATGATCCCGGCAAGGCAGCGGTTAAGTCTTCCAAGTGCATCTTCGTGTATTGAGGAAAGCCCTCTTGTTTCTATGATCTTAAGCAGGCTTTGCAGTGTCTTGATGAGTCCCATTCTGCGGGTATTGGTTTCAAGCCGTTCAATTCCGTATGGCAATTCCTTGTAAGATTCTACAATGTCAATATAATCGGGAAGTGTTAGAAGTTCACGCAATTCGTCTTTTAGAGATCCCTTTTGCGTAATTCGGTTCAGCTTTTCCAAAGACCTGCGAAGTGATGTGTGAGATATCTCTTTAAAAATCTCTTCATGCATTAGCTTTTGTTGAGATTCTTTGGTATCTTGGACAAACCATTTTGACGGGTCTCCCTGTGAGAGCCAGTATTGATAGGATACGTTAAGAGTCTTTCGGAACAAGGGGTTGAACCGAAGGAAATCAAATTCATCTTCTCTCAATTGCACTGCGGCTCTACCGATCCGTTTTACCTGGTAGTATCCACTTGACAGAAGGAAGAAAAACTCTTGTGGCAACTCAGCCAGATTTTCAAAAACATGCGACAAAACCGGCATAGACTTTTTGAGATGAGTTCTGCCGTCAACTACAATTTTTTCAACATAATAGACAATGTTGTCCAGCGCCATGGTATGAACTGGCTGGTCTGATGAGCTACTGAGCGCATTGAACCATTCATTAAAGATAATCTCTATTACTTGATGGCCTTTTGGTTGCTCATTGTATACGGAGAAATTTCTTAGGGCGTAATTGCGCATCTCTTGGATGACATAAGTCCAATTCTTAAACGGATGGTTTAATTCACACAAAAGTCCCTCTGTTTGCTGAACAAGCCCTGGAAGGGTTTCGACAACCTCGACTAGTGGTAGATACTTAGAGTCAATAGTTACGGTCTGATCTGTTTCTTCTAAATTGACCTGGAGGGCCTTTGATTTCAAGCCGGCGACAGGGACGGTTCGTGTTGAGCAGCTATCTTTAGAAGCTATGTTTTTCATAAGAATTTGGTTTCAGAACAACTTATAAGCAAATTCCAAAACAGGCAGGGGATGGTTTTGCTTATAATAACGTTTTGAAAGGGATGCAACTGCAATAAATTACGAAACTTTCTCGATCATTGTCAAGGAAAAACCCTTTGCCTGTATTTGCCTTGATCTTGTGGTCCATTGATAATATTGTTACATTGAAATCTTCAAAGTCGTTGCACAGTTTAGGCCAAATGTTTTATGAAAATTCTGGGTATAGAAACTTCGTGTGATGAAACCGGCGCTGCCGTGGTATCTGATGGAACCAGTATAATGTCCAACGTGGTTTGGTCGCAGGTGGCCGTGCATCACGATTATGGCGGTGTCGTGCCGGAGCTTGCTGCTAGGAAACACATCGAAAAAATTGTTCCTGTAGTTGACGAGGCCTTGAGTTCTGCCGGCCTGGATGGCGATAGTCTGGATGGCATTGCGGTGACCTGTGGGCCAGGGCTCGTAGGAGCCCTTCTTGTAGGCCTTTCCTTTGCAAAGGCATACTCTTATGCACGAGGGCTGCCACTTGTAGGAGTTGACCATCTTTATGGCCATATCAATTCCGTTTATCTGGAGCCAAACCCGCCCGCCTTTCCCTTTGTGGCGCTGCTGGTGTCAGGGGGGCACACCAATCTCGAATATGTGGTTGGTCCGACACATTCTGAACACATGGGGCATACTAGAGACGACGCTGCTGGTGAGGCCTTTGACAAGGTGGCTAAATTACTAGGCCTGGGTTACCCTGGGGGGGAGGTTATTGACAAGCTTTCTCGTAAGGGGGATTCTTCGCGTGTTAAGTTCCCACGAGCATTGCTCAAGAACGGAGAATTTGATTTTAGCTTCAGTGGTATCAAGACAGCTGTAGCCCGTTTTGTGCATGGCCAGAAAAAAGGATCTGCCCTGAGCATCCACGACATTGCTGCCGGATTTCAAGAAGCTGTGGTTGATGTTTTGGTCCAAAAGGCTATCTTAGCAGTTCAGACCAGAAGGTGCGAACACCTGGCTGTCGTGGGAGGCGTTGCATCAAATAGTAGGCTACGTGAACGCATCAGGTATGAGGCACAGCGTGCGGGTATATGTGTTCACATCCCGGGGGCTGAGCTTTGTAAAGATAATGCGGCCATGATTGCCGCTGTGGGTTATCATTACCTACGTGAGGGAAAGACCGCCACGCTTGACTTGGATGCCTATTCCAGGTTGCCGAGGCTCTAATGGCTGAATTGGTTAGTATCGTTCAAAAGTGTTTACATGGGGATTTTTTATGATTTCTTCATTGCTCAAATACAACTGTTGTTAATGTCTGCGGTCAATCAGCAAGATATAGCTTTTTAATGGCCGTATCTACATAACAAATAAGCGTTTTATTTGATTGGATTAAGGATTATTACATATATGACTGAAGTCAAATAGAAGTCCCAAAAAAGAGAACGTGACTGAACCGTTAAGAGTGAATATTCTTAAATGTAAGCACTTTTGAACGTTACCAATTATTTTCAGGTCAATCTTGATGGACTCGTAAAAAGTCAAATTCAGACGGTTTCGTAAAAAGTTCAAATTCAAGGCGTGCAAATTTTGTAATCATGAGGCGTACTTATCGTACGTTGAATGATTGCGAAATGCAGCGCAACGCAGAAGTTGGACTTTTTACGAGACCGTCAATCTTTGGCTGTTAGCACAGGGGGGATGTTCAATGTTGATAAAAGGGTGGATGACGACTGATGTTACAACCGTAACTGAAGATATGTCCATGATGAAGGCTTCTATTTTAATGAAAGAAAAGAGAATACGCTCGCTACCGGTAGTGGATGAGAAAGGTAAGCTAGTAGGGATCGTGACTGACACAGATCTGAGAGACGCATCACCCTCAAAGGCGGCCACCCTGGATGTGCATGAACTCAATTATCTCCTTTCTTCCATGAAGATCAAAGATCTGATGACAAAGGGGCCAGCCTACGTGAAGCCTGATGAGACTGTCGAATTTGCGGCCATATTGATGGTGGAGAACAAGATTTCTTCGCTTCCCGTTATAAATAATAAGGACGTCCTGATAGGTATAATAACCCAGACTGATGTGTTTAAGTTATTGATAAACATTACAGGAGTTTATGCCGGAGGCATTCAGTTTGCTTTTAGCCTGGAGGATCGGGCAGGTTCCATTAAGGAGCCCGCAGATGTTATCCGGTCCTACGGTGGACGCATTATCAGTATCCTTTCCACGGCAGCAGAAGAGACTGCCGAAGAGGGCCGCAGAAATGTGTACATCCGTTGCTGTGGTATAGCGGAGGACAATCTCAGAGGTTTAGTTAAAGAACTGGAGGACAAGTTCTTGGTGCTTTACTCCTCCAGGGAATTGATGGAAGAAGTTGAGAAGCGCAGAGTGGGGATACCATAGTGCTACATATCGTTTTTAAATAGCTGGTCCCGCTCTGTAATGGACTCGGGCTTTTTTGTATATCTCGTGGGAACGGTTCCTTCCTTGAAGCACTCGAAGGTAGTCTTTTTTGATTCGGGGATCGCCAACAGTCCTGTTTCTGCATCAATCTTGGCAAAGACGACGCCATCTGGCACCTGAAAGACCTGGATGGGTTTGTCTTCCAAGACGGCCTTCATAAAGGACAGCCAGATAGGGCTTGCAGCCCTTGAACCAGTTTCATTTTTCCCCAATGGTTTTTCTTCATCAAAACCTACCCAAACTCCAGTGGTATAACTGGGCGTGTATCCTACGAACCATGCATCGAAGAGGTTGTTGGTGGTGCCGGTCTTGCCGGCGGCAGGACGCTCAAGGGCTTTGACACGCCAACCGGTGCCTCGTTTCACTACGTCTTGAAGCAGGTTCGTAATAATATAAGCGGTGGTTTTGTCAATAACCTTTTCACTTTCAGGGTAGTTGTGTTCAAGAACATTTCCGTCACGATCAAGTACCTTTGTGATAAAACACGGCTTTATCCGATATCCCTGATTGGCAAAAACAGAGTATGCACAAACCAGTTCAAGGAGCGAGACCCCCGAAGATCCAAGGGCAATGGATAGATTGCGACTCATCTTCGATTTAATACCAAGTTTACCGGCGTAATCGATGACATAGTCGATGCCTATATCTTTCAATATCTTTACAGTTACTACATTCCGAGAGTGAGTCAGGGCTGTCCTGAAAAGGGTGGGTCCGTGAAATATTTCCGTATAATTGCTGGGTTTCCATGTAAAGTCTCTTTCCGTGTCTTCAAAGACTAGGGCGGAATCTATAATAATACTGGCAGGTGTGAATCCCTTGTCAAGGGCAGCCGCATAGATGATCGGTTTGAAGGCAGAGCCAGGCTGTCGTCTGGATTGCACAGCCCTATTGAACTGGCTTTTCCTAAAATCTATGCCGCCGATCATGGCTTTTACATGTCCGGTCTCAGACTCGATACAAAGGATTGCGCTTTGTGCAGCAGGAATTTGTTCTAGGGTTAGTTCCCATAGGTCTGTTTTATCTTGTTTGTTTTTGATCTTGACGAATATTACATCGCCTACCTTAAGAACATCGCTTATCTTCTCTACCGGTGATGCATCATAGGAGGCGACTTCTGGGTCAGGTTCCCTTGCCCACTCCATATCACTTACATGGAGTTGCCCCAACTCGCTTCCTAAGCGGACAGTAGTTTCTGTATCATCCTCGTTTATTGCTACTACTACACCTTGTGTTATTTGATCAGGTTCGAGGAGATGATTGGTAAGTGTTTTTTTGATTTGCTGAGAGAAGCTTTCAATATCTTCATGTTCCAGGTGTTTGACAGGACCGCGGTATCCTTGTCTTTTATCCATAGCTTTTAGTCCATCATTTAACGAGACTCTGGCGGTTTTTTGCATTTCAATGTTTACAGCCGTATAGACCTTGAGTCCCTCTTTATAGAGGACGTCTTTGCCATATTTTTCCTCGAGATATTGTCGGACGAACTCCGTGTAATATGGGACATTTTCTATGTACCAATTGGGTCTGCTCTTGACTTCAAGCTTTAAGTTTATGGCTTCTGTGGCTTGAAGATTTGTAATATAGCCTTCGGTAATCATACGGTTTAAGACATAGACTTGGCGTTGCTTAGCTCGTTGTGGATGAATGAATGGTGAGTAACGGCTTGGGGCTTGAGGAAGACCAGCGAGCATTGCACATTCGGACAAATTTAGTTCAGATACTCCTTTTGCAAAATAATTCTCCGCTGCCGCTTCAACACCATAGGCGCCATGTCCCAAGTATATCTGGTTCAAATAAAGGAACAGGATTTCTTCCTTGCTAAAGGTCTTATCTATGCGATAGGCAAGTATAGCCTCCCGGATCTTGCGTGAATAACTTCTCGTGGCGGACAGGAAGAAAGATTTTGCTACCTGTTGGGTAATAGTGCTTCCTCCCTGGATGATAGAGCCTGCTTCAATATTTTTTAATAATGCCCTGGCAATACCGAAAAAGTCGATCCCCTTATGTTCATAAAAGCGTGCATCTTCAGCTGCAATAAAGGCTTCTATGAGTGTCTTTGGGATTTTCGAGATAGGTACGATAACCCTGCGCTCTTTGTAGAACTCCGCGATCTTACGGTTATCATCAGAGTAGACGGTAGTAATAATTGGGGGGCTATAATCTTTAAGAGAAGATATCTTGGGAAGGTCTCTTGTGAAATAGAAGTATGCCCCTCCCGTGAAGAGGCCTGTAATTACGGACAAGGCAAGGATGGTTAAGTAAAAAAGATATAAAACCCTTTTTAAGAAGTTTCCTTTTTGCGGAGCGGACTTGGTTTGCTTTGCGCCAACTTGCCCGTAAGAATCATCCATTTTGATTTGCCCTTCAGTTGCATCGTGAATTTTATGATCCACTGTTTAACAAAAATAATGATAACAAGCAAGGAAGTCTGTAAAGGCGACATATTTAGATATAACAGCGGTTGTAGATTAAAATTATTGACATGACCGGTCCGTTCTTACTAATAGATACGGATCATGATAGCTCTAGCATTCGAAAAATGTGGTGGATTAATTCCGGCGATTGTTCAAGACTTTAAGACCGGTGAAGTTCTTATGCTTGCTTACATGAATGAGCAGGCTTGGCAAGAGACCCTTAAAACAGGAAAGGCGACCTATTGGAGTCGTAGTAGGCAAGAGCTTTGGGTTAAGGGCAAGACTTCCGGTAATGTTCAGTTGGTCAAAGAGATTCGTTTAGACTGCGACGATGATACAGTGCTTCTGAGAGTAGAGCAAGTAGGCGGCGCTGCTTGTCATACTGGGTATCGAAGCTGTTTTTTTAAGAAAGTAGAGGGCGGATCGATCCAGGTGGTTGGTAAAAAAGTTTTCGATCCTAAGGAGGTATACAAATAAGGTGAAAGAAAAACTCAAGCTAGGGATTCCCAAGGGGAGCCTTCAAGATGCTACAATTGCTTTGTTTAAACATTCGGGTTGGAAGATCAATGTGAATGGTCGAAGTTACTTCCCTGAGATCAACGATGAGAGCATCAAGTGTTCTATTTGTCGTGCACAAGAGATGTCCCGATATGTGGAAAGTGGTACGCTTGATGCGGGACTTACAGGTATAGACTGGATATATGAGAACGAGTCGGATGTTGAGATAGTCGCGGATTTAGTCTATTCAAAGGTTAGTCAAAGGCCTGCACGATGGATACTGGCTGTCCCAAACGATTCCAACCTTACGAAGTTGGAAGATTTGGAAGGCAAAAAGATTGCTACTGAGCTGGTGAATTTTACTAGGAACTACTTCCAAGAGCGGGGCATCAGCGTGAAAGTGGAGTTTTCATGGGGCGCCACCGAGGCTAAAGTTGTTTCAGGTTTGGCTGACGCTATCGTGGAGGTTACTGAAACCGGTTCTACCATAAAGGCTCATGGGCTTAAGATCATACACGAATTACTTCAAACAAACACGAAATTGATTGCTAATCACGATGCCTGGGCGAATTCGCAAAAACGTGAAAAGATTGAGAATATTGCCCTCCTCCTAAAGGGCGCCTTACAGGCCGAGAAGATGGTTGGACTGAAGACAAATGTGGCCAAGGAAAACCTGGAAAAAGTTGTGGGTTTGCTTCCGAGTCTGAATGCTCCTACCGTGTCACCCCTATATCAGTCGGACTGGTTTGCCGTTGAGATAGTGGTAGATTCTTCTGTAGTTCGAAATCTCATACCTGAACTGATAAAAAACGGCGCCGAAGGAATTATCGAGTATCCATTGAATAAAGTGATATGAATCAAGGTTTGACCTATGATCTCTAAGCGTACTCGGGAAATCAAGCCTTTTATCGTAATGGACGTATTGGAAAAGGCCCACAGCATGGAGCGTGCGGGTATTGATGTGGTCCATCTGGAGGTGGGAGAGCCTGATTTTGATACTCCCCGGTGTATAAAAGAAGCAGCAATTCGAGCCATAGAAAATGGACAGACGCACTATACGCACAGCCTGGGCTTGATAGAACTTCGAGAGGCAATATGTCGTCATTACGAACAACGTTACGGGGTATTTTTCGAACCGGATCAGGTGATCGTTACCTCTGGGACATCACCTGCCATGTTCATGCTGTTTGCAGCACTTCTTGAGCCCGGAGACAAGGTCATCATTTCAGATCCCCATTATGCCTGTTATCCCAACTTTGTGCGCTTCGTAGGTGGCGAGCCGGTTACTGTGCCGGTCTACGAAGATGACGGGTTTCAGTTTAGGCCTGAAGTCATAGAGCAAAAGCTAGATGCCAAGACCAAGGCAATTTTCATCAATTCGCCCTCAAACCCGACGGGTAACCTTCTATCGAAAGAACGGATGGAGGCCATTTCTAATCTGTCGCCCTATGTTATCTCTGATGAGATATACCATGGCTTAGTTTACGAGGGCGAAGAGCATACCATCTTAGAGTATACGGACAGGGCCTTTGTGCTCAACGGCTTTTCTAAAGCCTATGCCATGACGGGCTGGCGGTTGGGTTATTTGCTGGCGCCGAAGCCTTTTGTTAGAGCCATTCAGAAGGTTCAGCAGAACTTTTTTATTTCGGCTAGCGCTATAAGCCAGTGGGCCGGGATTGCCGCGTTGGAAGGGGCTGCCCCTGATGTGGCGAAGATGCGCACTATCTATGATGAACGTCGCAAGTTCATGATAAAGCGTCTCAAAGAAATTGGTTTCGGTATCACTGTGGAGCCGACTGGCGCCTTTTATGTCCTTGCTAATGCCAAGCGGTTTTCAGGTGATTCGTACAAGCTGGCCTTCGATATCCTGAAAAATGCACACGTCGGTGTAACACCCGGTGTCGATTTTGGGGAGAATGCAGAGGGGTATATTCGCTTTTCCTATGCCAATTCCGTTGAAAACATCACCAAGGGGATGGACAGGATTGAACGGTATATGGCACAGTTGAATGAAGATTAAATCTACCGCATTCGTTGTCAGTGGTCTAAAACCTTCCCAGTACCCTTCCTCTGATAGACCGGAAATTGCCTTCGCGGGACGTTCCAATGTGGGAAAGTCTTCGTTGATTAATGCTATATTAGGGGTCAAGAAATTGGTTAAAACCAGTTCTACGCCTGGGCGCACGCAGATGATCAATTTCTTTTCCATCAATGATAGGTTCTACTTCGTAGATTTGCCTGGCTATGGTTATGCCAAGGTTCCCGCCGAAGTACGGAAGAAATGGGGACCAATGGTGGAAACGTATCTGGGAGACCGACCGGGTCTTCGCGCTGTAGTGGTGATCCTAGATATTCGTAGAACGCCAAATGAAGCAGACCGCAACCTCATCGACTGGCTTGCCTATTACGGTATCCCCGAAATTGTGGTACTTACGAAGAGTGATAAGCTAAAGAGGGGCAAAAGGACGATCCAATGGAAAAGCATAGCGGAAAATCTTGGCATAGAGCCTTCCTCAATCATCATCTTTTCTTCTTCAACCGGCATGGGCAAAGAGGCCTTGTGGAAGGCGTTAGAAGTGGTTTTGTGATGAGCCCTTACCCCTTTTCCACTACCTTAAGCAGCGTGTTTGCCGGTATTGTATCGTATAAGTGCTTCCCGTTTAATATTGCCATTTGTTTCAGTTTATTGCCTTGAATACCCTGCGATTTGAGTGCGCCTTCCAAGGTAGTGCTGGTTGCTGTGAGGAAAATACGTATTCGATCAGGTTTCACGTCTATCTTCGTTGGGTCAAAAAGAGGGCCGAAACGAGTCATGGTGTTCTCAAAGACAGGCTGGTATCTAAGAAACGCCTCTAGGGAAGAAAACCCGAAGAATGCATAGATGCTATCGCCCTTATTGATAAAGACAGACATTGTTCGTACCGTCTGTTGTTGACTGATAATATCGGCGATAACCAGTTGGGCGGTGAGTGAGTTTATGGTTGTCGCCTCCGATTCAATAACCGTGGCCTCGGTGTCGGAAATAAATCTCCTGGCGGCGGCCTTCGGGGAGTGTCCCGGATCAATGGAAAAGAGGATGGCGGCAGTCCTTTCCTCGTTTATCATTTGTACCTGTGATGGTATATTGTTAAGTTTCCAGCCGTGCGGTACGGGGAAATAGAACCTTAGTTCGGGATGATAAAATACGCCATCCGCAACATATCCTTGACGGGGATCTTGGCCGAAGATCAAGCCATCTATTTGGTGTAAGTATGGATTTCTATTTACCTGGAGGTCTTGAGCATTCAACCTTTGAGCCGATTGTCTGGCCATTATTAGAACTGTCCCAATGCGTTCTTGCGGATCAGGGTGGGTGGAAAACCAGTCAGGCAGGCCATCCCGGTCTGATGAAGGGTGGAGACGTTTTAGAGTCGAAAAGAAATTGGCCATTTGAGTGGCGTCAAATCCAGCTTTGATAGCGTACTCTATCCCCAGATTGTCGGCCTGACGTTCATTGTCCCGGCTGAATTTTAGAAAGAACATGCCCACGCCAAACTGGGCTACACCGGCATATTTACGGAAACCTTCCGAAAGGATGGTTCCCAATCCCAACCCGAATTGGGCAAATTGAGTTCTGGTATACTGCTGTGCAGAATGACGGGCAGCCACATGGCCGATCTCGTGGCCTATTACGCCGGCTAATTCGGCCTCACTATTTAGATGGGCCAGAGACCCCTTGTTACATAAATATAGCCTCCGGGAACGGCAAAGGCATTTATGACGGGTGTATCCAGGATCTTGAAATTGAAGGACAGATGGGGGCGGTGGGAGCCCTCAGCGAGTCTTTTTCCTAGTTCATTAATGTATTTAGCTAGTGTGGGGGCCTTGTGGAATCCATAAGTTTGGGCTATTTGGGCATCGGTTTTCCGGCCTAGTGTGATTTCACCGGACTCACTTAACAGCATCAGTTCCTGATGACCGGTGACCGGGTTGGTGGCGCAGGAAAAGAGCCATGAAATGCCGGAAAGGAACACCAAGAATATTATACACTGATTGAATTTGCGATTATTCATCGAAAAACTCCTCAGAAAGCCTATAATTGATTATAAAACACAATAAATCACATATCTTGTGTCCGGGCCAAGGATTACTGTTTTTAAAAGATAACAATTGACATATTTTTCGGGAACTGTTAAGAGATTTTCCAAAAAAGATGATAGATAATATGGGCCGTTAGCTCAACTAGGCAGAGCAGGTGACTCTTAATCACAAGGTTATAGGTTCAATTCCTATACGGCCCACCATTTGACTCAAGTATAATCCATGGTCCCCTATGCTCGTTACTTAGGGCTCGCACAAAAGTAACTTCACACCAAAATCCTTCGCAATCTTGATCCACTTATTTCGTGAAGAATCCTAAGCGGCCGTTTTTGTTCTCGGCCTTTCCTGCCATAGAGCGGGAATACCAAGGGTTTCTCCGCTGGAATAAAGTCAATGAAATCAGTTGGTACGAAGTTTTATGGTAGGGACAGCCCACCGTGATAAGGACAGCCGTTGGTTTGAAGATCTTTCAGCCCTTTGCCATTACTGTGATTAGCGGATTGGCCGGAAGCGTTTTCGCGACTCTAGTTGTTGTGCCGACATTGGCGGCTTGTTTTTCCGATCGAGCATTGCCGTAGAATTGGAGAAAACAGCTTGCCTGCGAAAAACAGGCTCTTCCGGGATTGTCTTTTATTTTTTGATTGGCAATGGGAATTTTGGCCAATGGGAATTTTGGCTTGACAAAAGGACCGTCATTATGTATTTCGTGACATATTGCTATCGATAGGGTAGGAAACTTCGGGAAATGCTTCATTGTGTTTGTTTAGGAAGGCATGAGTTTTACACAAAACGGCGGACCGGCAACGGGAGGTAGGATGAAAAGGACATATGCAAGAGTTGAACATGGCAGCATAGCAATAGCGGCATTGGCTTTTATGGTATCACTGTTACTGGTTTGTGTGCTTTCAATGCCCTCGGCCGCGGCCGAAGGCCAAAAGCGGACCTTGCAGAACAACATGGCAGAAGCCTATCATGTGCTTCCTGAACAGGCCGAGACCTTTGCCGAGGCCTTTTCAAAGGGTGTATTCTACGGGAGGCTTCGGGCCAATTATTTCCGGTACTATTGGGCTGATGACACCAAGCACGATCCCACGGGCTTCGGTCTTGGGGGCAGTCTAATTTACAAGACAGCCCCCTTTTACGGGGTGAGCGCAATGGCGGGTTTGTATACATCGCAGAACCTGGGTCTGCTGGACGATGATGATGCCTTGTACGGCAAAGCCGGCAAGGGCACCTTCTCCCGCTATGACGTCCTGCAAAACGACCGCTGGGGGATGACTGTTCTGGCCCAGGCCTATTTGCAGTATCATGTTTTCAAATCCGACCTCAAGATAGGCCGGCAGATCTTTGAGAGTTTTCTGACCAAATCCAATGACACCAAGATGATACCCAATACCTTTGAAGGCTATTCATTGGTAAGCAATGACCTTCCGAAAACGAGCATCAAGCTTGCCTACCTGACCGAGCAAAAGTTGCGCGACCATACCGAGTTTCACGATGTGATCACGTACAACGACGGCAGGGGGGAGACGTACAGCAAGTGGAACAACAATGATGACTCCGCAGCGCACACGGGTCTGTCTTACGCAAACCTGACGGCGGCGGGAAAAGACACGGACAACGATCTGGTCGTTTTCGGGCTGACGAATTGCTCCGTGGAGAATCTGAAACTGGATGCGTGGTACACCGGGGTGCCGGACCTGGTCTATTCGCTTATGGGCGAAGCCAATTACAAGATTGCCATGGGAGGCGACTGGAGCCTTACACCGGGCTTTAGATACATGCAGCAATTTGATGATGGCGCCGGGGCCGTGGGCGGCGCGGCATTGACCGGCAGTCTGGCCGGGATGAGCGGGGCGGCGAAAGGATACAAGGACGCAGCCAACGTGGACGGCAAGCTTTACGCGGCCCGGCTGGTGCTCAAAAAAGGCGCGGGCAGCCTGCTCGCCGGCTACAGTGCGATTTCAGACGACGCGGACCTGATCGCGCCGTGGCGTGGTTTTCCAACGGGGGGTTATACGCGAAGCATGGCGCAATACAACTGGGAGGCCGACACTAAATCGTGGATGGTCAAGGCCTTTTACGATTTCGGCAAGGCGGGACTCCTTGAGGGATTTCGAGCCGGCCTTGATTATGCCTTCATGAACTATGATGACACGAAAGAACAACTGACCGGACACACCAAGACGGACCGGGGCATTATCCATGCCGACCTGTGGTACAAATTGCCCTGCCTGCCGGACTTGGAGGCCAAGGTTCGCATCGGGCTGGTAAATGCAAACAGCACCAGGGCAGGCGCAGATCCTTCTTACAATGAATTCCGGCTGGAGCTCAACTACTTGTTCTAGGGGGAAGGAATACAGGAAGAGGGATTGAGGGGTCGCATCTTAATCCAAATGTCCTCAAAATCCCCCCACTACCTCAGGAGTTCTGAAGTTATGTCTTTGGTGCAGTTACTTCTCCAAGGCGGCCTTTTGCGTCGCTCGTCAAGGATCAGGCCACGGTTTGTGCGGGGGAAAGGCGGTAGCGAAATGGTGTGTGGCCAAAATCCTGCCTAGGTTCTATTCCTCGGCGCCCCGCGACTACTTGGAGCCGTGATGACACTCTCCGGCCTGACGCCCTCTTCTCTGCGAGAGTCCCTTGAATAACCCCACACAAGAATAAGTTCATAGACACTCCAAAGAGAACAACGAGTTCCGATAGCCAAGAAAACAGGAATTTACAGATCCTGTTAGAACATTCTCTTTTATATTAGATGGTTACAACAGCGCAGGTTCCCCAAGCGCCCGTTGTATTGCTTTTTCTCTATTTAGATTCGGAAATTTCGGTTCCGACCTAACTTTCCCCCGAACCAAATAAAGTATATAATATCAGTCAGTTATGGTTATGGCATAAATACTGCCCTTACTAGAAACGCCCCAAAAAAGGGTTGGAACCCGAAAACAAGCGTGGCTTTTATGCGACACGTTGAACATGGGAAGTGAAACCAGAACAGTATCGAGCATTGTAATCCCGTTAGATTGGTATGACGACGGCAACATTGTAAGTGCGGCAATCTTTGACAGAGAGGAAAAGCAATATGTGATTAAACAGGACAAAATGGGTAAGGAATTGCTCAAACTTATCCATGCAGAACTGGAAGTTGAAGGTATTGTCAAAAAAGGAAGTAAGGGCCAGCTAATGGTGGCAGTAAGGGATTTTTGGTTGAAGGCTCAGGACGATGGGCGGGTATTTTTGTTCTAATAATGACTAGAAAGGAGGTGATCAAGAATGAAGAGTTACTCAAAACGGCTCGTTTGGGTGGTTGTCGTATTGTTAGCCGTATGCGTGTATACCTCCGTGTCCTTTGCAGCAGAGGGGACAGCAATTACGGGAGAAGTTTTTGTACAGCAATGGAATGACAAAGACGTGGCTACTGCCGCTACGATTACAAACCAAAACGGGGAGGAATACTGGATTGTCGACAACGCAGTCGGCAAGGAATTGTTCAAGTTGGATATGCAAACCGTCAAAGCAACCGGAACCATTGGGAAGACCGCTGAGGGGAAAAACGCTATTACCGTCAGCAAGTACGAACTCGTTCCCATAGCCAAGGAAACAGAGGAACCAACCGGGACATCCGTAAATAAGTAAACAACTCCTGCAAACTAGCACCACAAGGCGACTGAAGGATTTTTCTTTAGTCGCCTTCTTCCTTTTTTGGGGAGGTGGCCGGGCATAGAATCAGCCAGCCGCCTACCTTCAGTAGAGGTTCTGTCCCCCCGGGGGGAATAGGGTGGAATAGAGGGGTCGCATCTTAATTATTAATATTTAAGGTTCTTCCCAATTTAGTTGTAGTTAATTAGGGCAAAATAAATGGGTTATCTCCAACTGAGCA
>CAYSBQ010000056.1:0-15581 GCA_964429315.1 uncultured Desulfobacterales bacterium | reverse complement strand
AGGAGGCTGTCCGAGAATGAGATATTTTTTCCAAGGTCAAGGAAGGCGAAAATTTCAACCGCAGGAATATATTGACATATTTCGAGGATTAAAATTTGAGCCTGACGCAGAGATTGGAAAAAATAGCCATTCTCGGACAGCCTCCTAGGGTAATCCGGGAAGCCAATGGTACGCAGGGGCAACCAGGATGGACTGGTTTCCGTTTGACACTATTCGATATCCTTGCCCTTCGTTGGTTAGCTGAACGGCCGGTATGTCTAAGGCTCGCTGGAAGTTTTTGAGTGCACGGGACGGCTGTGTGTCTGAGAACTTTGCTTCTACAAGTACAAGCGGTTTTCTCCCATCGACTATCAAAAAGTCCACTTCCTGTTGTTCCTTGTTCTTGATAAAATGAAGGGAAAACGATCCGTAACCCATATCGTTCCATGTCCTGACCGCCCGCCATAACTCCAAGGCCACCATGTTTTCAAAACGAGCTGCAGGGTCCTTGATACGGGGTGTGTCCCACTGATAGACCTTACGTTCTTTTTGTATGGCCCGGGTGATTTTGTCTGTCCACGGGGAGATGCTTAGGGTGAGAAAAAACCGTTCAAAAACAGACAGCCAGTTTTGCACTGAATTGTAGGAAACCTTAAGATCTCTGGCAAGCGATGGCACGGAAAGGGGGCTTCCTACTTTAGACGGCAAAAGAAGATACAGAGTTTCCACCTGTCCCATCGACTTGATGCCTGTCAGGTCGCGAATATCCTCCCGTACCAACTGCTGAGAATAGATGCTTGACCAGCGTCGATAGGTCGTAATCCGGTTGGACAGATACGGTTCAGGAAAACCGCTACGCTCAGACAACTGCGACCACATTTTTTTTAGATTACTGCCGCCTTTCATACTAATGCGTAGCGGGTTTTTCAAAAATTCGTCAAGGGTGACGTTTTTTTCGCCCAGTTCAGCTACGGTAAAGGGCCACAAGTGAAAAAGGCAATACCGTCCCGCCAGCGAATCCCCGCCTTTTTGATAGATGTCCAGCCGACCGCTTCCGGATACGAGGAACTGATATGAATCGTGAAACTGATCATAGACGCCCTTGAGGTAGTTTTTCCAATCCTTGTACTTATGGATCTCGTCAAAGACTATCAGCGGGGTAGAGTTATCATTACGCTCCACGGCCTCAAAGAATTTGGGGTCTTCTATCAGCCGGACCCTGTGTTCGGGGATGTCCCAGTTGCAGTACAGGCTGTTCGGAAAGAATTCGGAAATAAGCTGCACAAGGGTGGTCTTTCCTACCTGACGGGGGCCGGCAAGGAAGACCATGCTTTTTTCTTTGACAAGGTCCTGCCAGATCTTTTGGTAAAGTTTTCTGGGGTGCATATCGACAATATTTCACAATAATGAAATATAGTCAAGACCAATTTGCATTGCACTGAAATATCGTCAGTCTATAATTAACGTCTCGGAAACTCTATAGCCCATTGTATCCGTTAGCCTTTCAGCTTTTCTTTCGTGGGTTTCTTGTTCCGCACTCGTAGAATGGAAAAACTGTTACTAAGCGGAAAACGAATCGTCGGTTGACAAATTCGGCGAAGAACGTGATATATATCCGTCTATTGAAGGGTTCTATTTGTAAGGTTTAAAAATTGCGAGCAGTTGGGTTGAACCAACAGGGGAGGGCGTATCGTATGAAGTCACGAGTTTTATTTATATTGTTGATACTGCTTGTAGGGGTTTCCGTAGAGGCCTCCGACAATTTTGTAACGGTATATAACGATGAGCTCGCTCTCATCAAACATGTGCGTACACTGGACATTGAAAAGAGTGACGCGCTTTTTCAGTTTACGGATGTAGCTGCCAAACTCATACCTTCTTCCGTACGGTTGCGCTCGGTAAGCGGAAATACTGCGTTTCGGGTGATCGAACAAAACTTTGAATATGACCTGGTAAGTTCCGAGAAGATCCTTGAAAAGTATATTGACCATCCCATAGAAATTATTAGGGAAAATGGAGAGCTGGTCAGGGGGGTCTTGTTAAACAAGCAAAGTGGATCCATGGTGCTTCGAACCGATAATGGGATCAAATTGCTTCCGTGGAATGATGAGACCACTATCAGCGTGAAGGACCTTCCGGAAGGGCTGATTACGCGCCCCACGTTGGTATGGGCGCTTGACGGCGTTAAGGGTGACAAAGAGAAAGTTGAAGTGAGCTATTTGACTACGGGCATGGATTGGCAAGCACAGTATGTGGGTGTTTTAGACGAAAAGTCGAATAGCATCGGTCTGGATGCCTGGGTCTCCGTTAATAACCGGTGCGGGATGACATTTAAAGATGCCAGGTTAAAACTAGTTGCCGGGGACGTGCATCGTGCCCCCGCTCCCGAGTCTCGTCGTCGGGGAAAAGATGTATATGAAATGCAATCGGCAGTAGGCGCGGATCGTGAATTTAAGGAACGGGAGTTCTTCGAATATCATATTTACGACCTAGGACGACGCACTACGGTTAAGAATAACCAGATCAAACAGATCGCCCTTTTCCCACCGGCAACTGTCTCTGCTGAGAAAGGTTTTTTCTTCAACGCAGCCCGCGATGCCAAGAAGGTGGAGGTCAGATTGACTTTCCTAAACAAGGAGAATGCCGGGTTGGGAAAGCCCCTTCCGGCGGGCATTTTTCGCATCTATAAGAAAGACCAAGCGAGCCTGGAGTTTGTAGGCGAAGATCGCATCGATCATACCCCACGTGGCGAGGAAATAAAGATCACGGTAGGGAAGGCCTTTGGTTTAAGAGGAGAGCGCAAGGTCGTTAAGAGCCAGAAGATATCTGATCGATCGGAACGGCAAACGGTTGAGATTGAGCTACGAAATAACAAAGAAGACGAAGACGTGAAGATCGTTGTGGAAGAAACGCTTTACTACAGGGACTGGGACATTGAAGAGGCCAGTTTTCCATACACCAAGAAAGATGTGAACCATGTGGAATTTCAGGTGCCGGTAAAGGCTCAGGGGAAAGCGGTTGTGCGATACCGGTTGTTGCATCGGTGGTAATATTCCACGGAGAACAACGAGCTTGCCGTGGTGGAAAGCGGTTAGGATTGAATAACCAGGATTGAATAATACTGTTAACGAATCATCTGTTCTTACGTTAACATTCTTACGTAAGAAACTGGAGGTTACCCTACTCGGAGTTCGTAGGGACCATTGCCGTACCTTGTTGCAGCATTTTTTAAGTATCTATAAGACCGATTTGTCCAGGACAGTTTTCGCTACTGAAAAAGGTTTTCCACGTAAAAAAATAAAACTGCGAAAAGTATATGTTCGGCGCCCCGTCTTGCCCCTACTTGTAGGCTTGTTCAAGTTCAGGGAATAAGGTCTTTATCTCCACGGATTTAATCTTTCCGAGGCAGTCCTTTAAGGCATTTTCTATCGAATCTCCAACGCCAAAGTATTCTTTGTCAGCTTGCTGGACGACCAGGTTGGGCACGGCGATAAATTCGACCTGTGCATTTTCACTGGCAACAATCTCATGGACGGAAATATTACACCAGCCATCGGGTCTATCCAACTTGTATTGGTAAATCTTGCTCAACATGTCCTTTTCGTTCAAGTCAAACATGGGAAAGCTCCTTTCATAAAAAAAGTGAATCAGTTGAATGCAGGGAATCTTAACTCTTCAACCGCTCTTTGCTAGCATCAAGTGGTAGAGAGCGCAAGCAAAAAGGGAGGAGACAACATAAGAAGATTCTTGACAATATTTTAGGGTTATAATACGGTTATGAGATACTTTTATGTTCTCCGTTAATCATTACATTTTGTGACTACTCACGTAGTCGGGCTGAAGCTGTTTAGACTGAAGGCTGAAGGAACAAAGAAAGCACAATTGACGCACTTTGGTGGAGAGAGCAGGTTTTCGCACCAAACATAGCTTCAAAATTAGCTGTATTTCAGTTTTTCCTAACAGACTTCAGACTTCAGCCTACTCACCTGAGTAGTTAATTTTTATTGATACGGTTTTAATGTGCTGAAGTTTTCATGCTGGACTATTTCTTGAGATTTCGTAGAGGACTATATTAGGTTGAACAGCACCATTGCGCGGCCCTCCTTATATCCTTACCTTGAATCTGGCGGAGAAAGGTTCTGCCTGAAGCTATCAATGGACTCTCTGGCTAATTTATCGAAGGAGAAGGCCCTTTTCCCGTTTTCGATTATCGACAATTCACAGTCCCTTGCCCGCACTATAAAAGCTCAGTTTATAACGGATGCCGGAAGCAAGATAAAGGAGGTCTTTGTCTTACTTCAACACGATGAATATCTGTTTTCAAAGGACGGGTTATGGCCCTTTAGCAATCAACAGATCGATGAGTGTTGGCAGAGGGCATTTTCGCTTTATTCTGATAAGGCTCAAGAACATGATTTGGTCACGTTGTCCGACCAAATCAATGAAAAAGGACAATTAGTCCCGTTTCAGCCTTTGTTTTTTTGCAACAAAAAAGAGGCTTTTTTTCATCCCCAGTGTCCTACTTGCGGAGCTTTCCTTTATCAATGCTATGACGATAATCTTTTAAACAGTTTAGGGCTTCAACCTTATTCCAGTTCCCTTAAACGGTATCTATTTTGCACGACGTGTATGGAATTGGTTGGTCAATCGGACTTCTATGTTTCCGAATTGGACGGTACAGACCCCGACACAGTAAAGGATAGGTGGGATCTTGTCAGGGAATTTGGTGGACTTTCCGACCAAAAAGATCCTTCCGGCGATTTTCCCTGCTTAGGGTGTCCCGATTATCAACAGTGTTATGGGCCTGAAGGGCCGGCTGCCTCAAGAATTGTGCCGGTTTGTTTTTATCCCTTCTATATGTTTATTTTTGGGGCTATGTCGGTCAACGCGCCGGATTTCCTGGCTCTTGTTTCGGGGGCGTCATTTTTGGAGTTGGAAAGCCGTGTTTCCCAGAAAAAAGATTTTGGTCGGATAAGTCATGCTAGGGAGTTATTAGCGCCGGTTTCGCCTGTTTCCTTTGGGCCTTGCTTTCTTTTTGACAACGACGAGAGGTACTTCCTGGAAGTGCTTTACCTAAAGCTTTCTTTCCTGGGCGATCTTTTTCGCGATTTATCTTGTTGGCTGGACGTTTTCAAATCTCCGGACTTAGGTTTGTCTTTAGATCGCGTTTGGGTAAGATTTGCAGATCAAAGCGGTCTTTTGCCCTTTATGTGGAACTTTAAGGTAAGGCTAATCGACATAGGGGGCGGTATTATTGACAACTCTACTATCCCGAAATTGCCTCCAACCTACGGGCTTCACTTTATGGGACTTGTCTGGTTTTACGCCCTGCTTGTTAACGGCAAACAAGATGTCTCAATAGTTTATAAAGCTTTATCTCAGGCATTGGAAGGAAAGTCCTCAATTTCTTCGGAAAATGGCGACAACGATGATACAAAGGAATGTTCCTTGGATGGCGCTTTTTTAGCCGAAAACATCTTTTGGAATCCGGAGCAGTGGCAAGGAACCTCTTTTCCCGAGGATTGGATGCGTTTGTGGAAAAGCTCCATTGACATGGGCTGGTCTTTTCTCATTGCAAGCATGAAAGGAGAGACCTGGTCAAATGATGAATTTTGGAGCAAATGGCATGCGCTTAGGAAAGAGGTTAAGGACTGTTTGTTTGGACAATTAATTGCGGGTGAGGATAACGTAAAAGTCGCAAAGGTCATAACTGAGATTACAAGTGATGAGAAAGAGTCTGAAGTTGACTCTGAAGTTGATAATGAGGCGATTTCGCAGATTCTTTTAAATATTTCCGCCAAATGGCGCAAGGGCTTTGAGGTGGAAAAGGATGTAAAAGCAACAGGCCGAGATGAGGTTAATAAAAAGGATGAGGATGAGCTGGAAAAGACGGTGGCTATTTCGGCTGAAACGATTAGATGGCAGGATCAAGGCGAAGAAGAAGCTTTAGTAGATGACGAGGATGAATTTCATGAGACCGTGATCCTGTCGTCCGCCGATTTTAAAGACGATCTGAAAGATAATACGCCAATGACTCCGACGGGTGGAGAAGAATCTATGGATGAGACAGTAGTCCTATCCGGCTTAGGATCAACCAAAACTAGTGATGTGCCGGCGGCGGTTTCAGATGAACAAGATGATGCCTTGGATGAAACGGTTATAATCAGGCCAAACAGATCAAACGGCAAGGATTAGGAAAAAAAGACGGTGACAGATCAAATTTCCTTTGATCACTTAATTGATGAAATAGGGCGGATTTATCGCACGGGCGCTCCGCAAGCGGGAAGTGAGATAGAGGCGTTTTTAGAAAAGAGTCTTCAGGAGCTTACATTTGACGAACGATTGGCTTTCCTTGATAGATTGATTGCCGGATTTGGCGACACGAATTCCAGTACAGATGTTGTCATGGGTTCCGAGGATGAAGTTCTTTCAAGAGTCTTTTCCCTGTTGCTTGGCAGAAAGGTTTCCAAAGCCGATCTTTCCTCTTCGGAACTTTTGGAAAGGCTGGCTTCATCTTTAAACACCATATTTGACTCTCTTAATCAATTGGTCGGTTTGATTAATAGTACGCTTTCCGGGCAAGGTGTTGGGGAGCAAACGATCAGGCAGGTGATAGGCGTGCACTTGGAGGGAGGGGACCAAACAAAATCTCTTGAGGGCTATCTTGGGCAAATCAAGGAGGCATTTCTCGTTACACAGCAGGCCTTTAAGAAGGCGGCTTATAGTAAGGTAGGGCAAATCCTTTCTGAACTTGATCCCAAAGTTATTTCAGAAGCAGGAAGCGGCGGGTTTAAGTTTGGCGCACTTCGAAAAGCGGAATTTTTTGATACATACAAGGAAAAGTACAACAAGACAAGAAAATGGTTTGAATCCGGGAGGTTCATAGAAGAGCTTTCAAGGGAGTTTGAAAAGAAATCTCAGCAATTATCTGCTTTAAAGTAGCTGTAATCATGGAGGTGGTATGATGAAAAAGCTTTATAAGTGTCTGTGTTTAACGATAGTCATCTTTTTTGTAGGTGCATGTGCATCCCAACCTGTCTCTCCACCGTCTGAGTGGCGATATGAAAAGGAGGCTATCCATTTTAACCTGAAGGCCGATCCTCAATTGAATCTTTACGAAGGAAGTCCTCATACGCTTCTTCTTTGTATATATCAACTGAGAGACCCGAATGCATTTAACCAGCTTGCAGAAGATGAAGATGGTCTATATAAGCTGCTGGAATGTAGCAGTTTTGACTCCAGTGTAGCCAATTCCAAGCGTTTAATCGTTCAACCAGGCAAGGACTTGACTACTGACATGGATCGGGCCGAGGGGGCAAGGTATGTCGCTATTGTTGCCGGTTATTATCTAATTCAAAAAGAAGGGATGATTCGTCTCTACGATGTCCCATGGTTTGTAGAGAAAAAAGGATTCATAAGGCAAACCAAGATTGCAAAACCTGCCGCGCTGAGTATCGATCTAGTGTTGGGTTCGCAACAGATTCAGAAATTCGGGGAATAATAATGGAAAGACCACTTTTCTGGCATCAAGGCTTATTTCTCCAGCCCCAGCATTTTCAACTTGAGGACCTTCGTTTTCAGTCCTTACTAGAGCCCTTTTTCAAGTTCATCCAACCCCATTTTTGGGGCGCCGGGAACTACGAAATACAAGGGGCATCCTTGGGGACAGGCACTTTCAACCTTCGTGGCGGAGAATTCTTGTTTCCGGATATGACTTATGCAGTGTTACCGGAAAATGCAGTTATTCAGGCCCGTTCTTTTGATGAAGCCTGGGTGGAAGGCGGCAAGCCTTTTACTGTCTTTGTGGGCTTAAAGAAATGGAATGGGACCGGGGAAAATGTTACAGTCCTGCCTAAACTGGAAAACCTTTCCGATGTTACAACACGATTTGTGACAACGACTGATCCGGAAGAAGTCTCCGATCTCCATCAAGGTGGTCCGCCTGCGCAGGTGAAGAAGCTTAACTACTGTCTGAAGGTATTCTTTGAGTCTGAAAAAGATCAACTCGGAGATTATGTCCTTTTGCCCATAGCCCAGCTTGAAAGGGCAGGTGAGGAGATAGTGTTTTCAGAGGGTTTTGTTCCGCCTTGTGTCAACATCTCTAGTTCAACGTGGTTGGTAAAGCTTGTGGAGGAAGTCAGGGACCAAATAGCATCAAGGGCCCATCAGCTTGAAGCCTATAAGAGTCAAAGAGGAATTAACACCGCCGAGTTTGGATCAAGAGATATGGTTTATCTTTTAGCATTAAGGTCGTTGAACCGTTATGTTCCCACACTTTCTCATATTACAAAGTCGCAACAGGTTCACCCGTGGGCAGTTTTTGGCATATTGCGACAGCTCATCGGAGAGTTGTCTACCTTTTCAGATAGTATCAATGTCATGGGGGAACTGGAGGATGGGACCCAGATCGTCCCGAACTATGATCATCGGGAGCTGGGAAAGTGTTTTTCATCCGCTCAAGGCTTGATCACACAGCTTCTGGATGAAATTACAGCGGGACCTGAATATGTACTGGAACTACTGTTCGATGGAACCTACTATGGGGCCGAGTTATCTCCGGGAATTTTTGAGGGACGAAATCGATTTTACCTGGTTTTTGAAACTGAAGAAGATCCGGCGTCGGTTCTTGAATCCCTTGATAAAATAGTGAAACTAGGTTCTCGAGAGTCTTTGCCCATTCTTATTGCCCGTGCTCTTCCCGGCATTAAATTGCAACACCTTCCAGTACCTCCTCAAGAGTTGCCTCGGCGGGCTCGGAGTATTTATTTTCAGATTGACCACCTCAGTGATCAGTGGGCACAAGTGCAAAAGGCCAAAAATCTGGCCCTGTACTGGGATACTGCTCCGGAGGATTTGAAGGTGGAACTCATGGTAGTAGGGAGATCTTAGAGATGCGCCTGACAGATTGTTTTATAGACGTAATTGCCTATGTGGCTTATTTTTTGAGAACGGTGGCTTCGAAGCAACCGCCCTTTGATCAGGCAAAGGCCGATATTCAACGACTCATGGGAGAAACGGAAGAATCCCGGAGGCAAGGCGCCTTTTCCCAAGAGGACTACGATCTTGCCCGTTTTGCCATTTGCGCCTGGGTTGATGAGGTGATCCTGGGATCTTCTTGGAATGAAAGAAATCGGTGGCAAGGGGAACAAATACAACGCCTCTATTATCAGACCACGGATGCCGGTGAGATATTCTTTGATCGCCTGAATGCCCTTGGTCCTCACCAAAGAGATGTAAGAGAGGTTTATTATCTGTGTCTTGCTATGGGGTTTTCCGGGCGGTATTGTAATGAAGGAGATGAATATCTCCTGGAGCAGCTAAAGACCTCGAATCTTAAGCTCCTTACCGGAAGCTCTGTTGGTATTCCTTCTCTTGAACGTACTGAGCTTTTTCCGGAAGCTTATCCGGTGGACTCGGAAGAAGTAAGCAAAGCAAAGGGTAAATTTCGTTTTTCCGGTTTCACGCTGCTCTGTTTGGGTGGGCCAGCGGGACTTTTTATCGTCTTATTTTTGATTTATCAATTTATCTTGAGCAGTGTGGGAGAAACTATTTTGAAATGATAAAAATTTCTTGTTTGTTGGTTATATTGATTTAATTGGTTCAATTGGTTTTTTAACTAATCTAACCAATCTAACAAATTCAACCAATTAAACTAATCCAACTAATTTAACTAATGAAACAGACCCACTGATAAGAATACGGGGCGGAAAATGAAGCAAACGTTGTTAAAGTGTCTCAAGGTTTTTCTAATCATTGCACTGGTCTTGTTGGTTCTCCTTCTAGTCTTTGGCGTCGTCTTAAGCCTTGATTGGCCTTGGTGGGTAGGTCTTTTTATATTGTTGGGGTTTGTAGGCATAGGGGTGGGCTTTCTTTTTGTTAGAAAATTGCTACTCAGACGCAGGGAACAGGATTTTGTGCAGGAGGTTATTGCGCAAGATGATTCGTATCTGAAGGGCTTGGATGATAAAGAAAGAAAACGTTCCAAAGAGCTTCAAGGGCAATGGAAAGAAGCGATAGAAACCTTGAAGCAATCTCACCTTAAAAAATACGGTAATCCCTTATATGTATTGCCTTGGTACGTTGTTATCGGGGAAAGTGGATCCGGAAAAACAACGGCTATTAGTAGCGCCGGGCTTTCGTCGCCCTTTGCAGAGGTAAGCCGAATATCGGGCATCTCCGGCACCAGGAACTGTGATTGGTGGTTTTTTGAGCAGGCAATTCTGCTTGACACAGCAGGAAGATATGCCATTCCCGTGGATGAAGGCCGGGACAAAGATGAATGGCAAAACTTCCTTGGCTTATTGGCCAAGTTTCGAAAGAAGGAACCCTTAAATGGTCTTGTTGTAACAGTAGCGGCAAATAAACTTCTTGAATCCGGCGGCGAAGCACTTCAAGAAGACGGTCGGAGCATCCGACGTCGTGTTGATGAGTTGATGCGTGTTTTGGGGACCAAGTTTCCAGTATACCTCCTTGTAACCAAGTGCGACCTTGTTCAGGGGATGACCCAATTTTGTGATCATCTCCCCGAAAAGGGCGTTAACCAGGCCATGGGTCTTGTAAATCATGATCTGTCGAGAGATATTTCCGCCTTTTATGTACGTGCGGTTGGTGGTATCGCTGATCGTCTTAGAGACCTGCGACTCTTGCTTTTTCACAAGTCCGATTTCAAAGTGGCCGGCCAAAGCGTGGATCCCGAGTTGCTTCTTTTCCCGGAAGAGTTTGAGAAGTTAAAGTCCGGTCTGGACTCTTTTATAAAGGGCGCCTTTCAGGAAAATCCCTATCAAGAGACACCGCTTTTGAGGGGGCTTTATTTTAGCAGTGGACGTCAGGAGGGAAGTCCATATTCGCACTTTCTAAATGCACTTGGCCTGATCCAGGAAAGGGATATTCTGCCGGGAACAAATAGGGGATTATTTCTCCATGATTTTTTTGGCAAGATCCTTCCTCAGGACAGGAGTTTGTTTGCCCCTACCCGACGGGCCATTGAGTGGAATAGATTAACAAGAAATCTTGGTTTAACTGCATGGGTGGCTGTGGCGATTGCCGTTTGTGGATTACTGAGTTTTTCCTTTGTCAAGAATCTAAAAACGCTCAGGCATATTAGCCACGAATTCTCAAAGCCTATTGTTTTTGAGGGAGATGTCTTGTCGGATGTAGTCAAGATGGATCATTTCCGAAATGCCATTGTTAGGGTAGAAGGTGAAAATAGGAACTGGTGGATCCCCAGATTTGGATTGGATGAGAGTGAAGAAGTCGAGGTTGAATTAAAGGACAAGTTTTGTAAGCAGTTTAAGGAAGCGTTCTTGGTGCCTTTCGATAAGAAGATGGCAAATAAGATGTCAAATTTCTCTTCCGCCACGCCTGATGAGGTGTTGGGCCAGCATGTTTCTCATCTTGCAAGACGCGTCAATCTCCTGCGGACGCGCATTGAAGAAAAAGACTTGGCGATGCTTCAAACAATGCCTCAGCCTTCTTATGTACCTATTGTGGCAATGGCAAATCAAGAGGTGATACCCGAGATTAGAAAGAAGTTCTCTGATTTGTATCTTCACTATTTAGTATGGCGACAAGATTCGGCAGACCTTAATAGAGAGATGAACGAGTTGCAAACCTGGTTAAAGCATGTACTCACCTTAAAAGAACGTGATCTTAATTGGATTATTACGTGGGTAAATAGTGATGATTCCGTTGATCCTATTCGTTTGGAAGATTTTTGGAAGGGAAGTCTGGAGATTTCAGACGAGATAACGGTAGCGCCGGCATTTACGTTGGAAGGAAAAGATCGGATCGATGCTTTTTTAAAGGAGATAGAATCCGCCCTTACCGATCCTTTGGTAATTGCCGCCAAAAAGCTGGAATTCAAGGGTTGGTATCGGAAGGTATATCTTGCAGCCTGGAATGAATTTGCAACTGATTTTTCAAAGGGTATGGCAAGGCTTCAGAGCACCGAAGAACGTCAACAGCTGGCAGCAATCATGGGGACCGACAAAGGACCGTACTTCTCTTTTTTGGAAAAGATGTGTGTGGAACTGAAACCGTGGGAAGATGGCCTGGATTTGCCTTCATGGGCTCAGCTGGCTTACGAGTTTAAGGCTACAAAATTAGAGGCTGCTCAACAGGCGTCCATGAAAGATAAGGGGGCGCTTTTGAAGGTTACGAAGAAAGGTAAAAGCCTCATTAGCAAATTGGAAAATAAGATGAAAAGGCTGGACAAAGACAAGGCCTTGGAGTCTAAATTGATTGCGGTCAAATCATTTGGCGAATATCAAAAAGCCTTGTCGGAGATTACGCCCGCTTCAGCTTCCAGGTCGGTAGCTTACGAAATGGCTGCTAATGTTTATAAAGAAGATCCGGCTACCGGTAAATCACCGTTTTTTGACGCACAAAGG
This sequence comes from uncultured Desulfobacterales bacterium, assembly GCA_964429315.1. Classification (GTDB taxonomy): domain Bacteria; phylum Desulfobacterota; class Desulfobacteria; order Desulfobacterales. The sequence continues at coordinate 3,213 of CAYSBQ010000056.1, read as the reverse complement.
GGAGTTAATAAACTCAAGTCATACATGGGTGAGGGAAAGTCTGAGCAGAAGGTGTTCTGGAGCCTTGTCACAGGTCCCCTTGATTATTTGTGGTATTTCGTGCGTATGGAAACCGCTTGCTACTTGCAAGAGCTTTGGGAAAAAGAGGTTTTAGTTGAGCTTCAAGGCATAGCCAGTCAAAAGTCCGCAAACCAGATCCTTCTGGGAGAAGACGGCTATGCTACGAAGTTCATAAAGGGTTCGGCCGCACCTTTTGTGAGTCGGAGTTTAACAAAGGGCTATTATGCAAAGAAGGCCCTGAGTGAGATGATACCGTTTGAGGCTTCCTTCTTATCGTTTCTTACAAAGGGTGCTCAAAGTGCAAGGCCTGCTCAGGGAAGTTATGCTGTTTCCATCAGAGGGCTACCCACAGATACCAACAAAGGGGCAAAGCTAAGGGCTCATGCCACCCGCCTTGAGGTCCAATGCGCTAATGAGACCCTCAGCCTATTGAATCTGAACTATCCTGTGGGCAAGACCTTTGACTGGTCACATCAAGATTGCGGGGACGTCATATTCAGTATTGATGTTGGGAAGCTTGTCTTGACAAAGAAATACAGTGGGTATCAAGCCTTTCCGAAGTTCTTGAAAGATTTTTCGAATGGCCAACATACATTCTATCCGAGTGAGTTTCCCGGCGAAGAAGCTGCCTTAAAGCGCTTAGGGATCAAATATATTAAGGCAAAGTATCGATTCAAAGGCCATAAGCCGGTCCTGAAACTACTCGAATCTACCCCAGGAAGGGTTCCAGGGGATATCGTAGCATGTTGGGATCAGTAGGGTCTACAAAGTCATGGCAGTGGGCGGCCCATGGAAAACATCCGGCGGCAAGGGACTATTTCGTGGTAGGCCCTATGATACCTATGGCAAAGGCCTTTTCTGATTGGGTTGAAAAGGGCTATCAAATTCTAACTTCAAAAAGGAGTTCTTCTTTTGGTTGTTCCTTCCGTTTCTGGGCGAGAGGGGCTAAGAGAGAGACTCTGGTCTTAGGTATTGGGAAAGACAGCAGTGACAGTGTTGGCCGTCCATACCCACTATTGATTATGGGAACAGGTCCACTTGAGGGGTGGACTGAACAGTGGGAACTTTTGCCTCTGGCTTGCGAGAAGACATGGGGTCAGATGGAGTACTTGTCTGCAAGAAGGTTTTCAGATTTTAAGGAGTTCGAAGGTGCGATTCGGATGTTGAAATCACCTGCTTCCCATTGGTCGGAATTTGATTCAGAAAGCCGAAATTTGACAGAGGGAGATCTTGAGGGTTTGGAAAAGAAAGTAGCTGGTCTGTCGAAAGATAAAGCCTTCCTTATCGGGCTGAACGGAGAAGGCATTGATGATGTGTCGCTTGCATCACAATTGTGGCATTCACTCCTTAAGAAGCATAATAGAGACATACCTCATGCCGTGTTTGTCGGGGGGACTCCGGATGAGGCGTCTCTAGCGGTTTATAGACGCGCATTAAATCCCATGGATTTTATGAAGTTGTGGACAGGAGATAGAATAAGTGATAGTCAAAAAACCTGATTTTGGAGGCAGTAGGCCTGTCATGAATTCGATAGAAAGCAACGAGAATGGATATTTCATCACTCGGTAAGGAACCGATCAGCGCGGAGCAGCCAACAGGCTCTGATCCCCGGTATGAACCCGAGTTTGAAGCGCTTCAGGCGGAGATAGACAAACTTTCGTCTCCCTCTGCCTCGGAGACCATGGATTGGAGCAGGGTGGAAAAGCTTGCCTCGGAGATCCTTGCCAAAAAGGCAAAGGACTTGCTTGTGGCAAGCTATCTTGCCGTAGCTCAGATCCACATCAACCAGGTGGAGGGTTTTGCTGCCGGTCTGGGCTTATATCGGGATCTCCTGGAGCAGTTTTGGGATGGCCTTTTTCCCGCCAAAAAGCGCATGAGGGGTCGCATCGCCGCGATTTATTGGTGGCTGGAGAAAAGCGAAGCGGCTCTGATGCCCTTAAAGGTTGCTCCTTTGCCTGCGAACCGGGTCGAGGCCCTGAGACAAGACATTCAGCAAATCGACACCATCCTCCGGGAGCATCTGGATGAACCGCCCTTGTTAAGGCCCCTTGAACGCTTCCTGGAGAGTGTGCCTATCCAGGCTGAAAAGAATTCTGCTTCCGAACCGGAAACGTCACCTACGTCAAAAGAGGCCTCGGCAGCATCCACTGCAGCCAAGCCACGGGAGACGGCGCCGCCATCGGCGACAACGGAACCGGGAGAGATTGCTTCTGTTGTAGATGCTGAGAAGGTGTTGGACGCTGCCATTAGCAGCATTCGTCGGGCAGGGGCCTATCTGCTTGGGGAGAATCTTGCGAACGCCCAGGGGTACCGCTGGAGGCGGGTTGCCTCTTGGACGGTGATAGACGCCGTGCCGGCCGCTACGGATGGTCAGACCATTGTACCCCCTCCTGATGCTGGTATCCGGAGTGTCCTGGAAGAACTGAAGGAAAAGGGAAACTGGGAGGCCTTGGCCGAATCGGCCGAACAGCGAGTGCCGGAGTATATTTTCTGGTTTGACTTGAACCGTTTTGTTGCAGAGGCGTTGGCCGGGCTTGGGGATTCGTATCAGGACGCCATTGACGCTCTTTGCCATGAGACGGCTGCCTTTGTGTATCGCCTGGCCGGTGTGGAGCGGTTGTCCTTTTCCGATGGAACTCCTTTTGCCGATGCGGATACACAGCAATGGTTGAAGGGGATCAGTCTGGGAGGGGGCGCGGGGGTGGCCGGCCCTGTTGAAGACGGGGGGGGCATGGCGGAAGCCATTGAGAAGGCGCAAGGCCTGGCTAAGAAGAAGAAACTTGCCGAAGCGGTTTTGCTCCTTCAGGAGGGACTGCGCGGCAGTTTCTCTGGAAAACAGCAGCTCCTGTGGCGCCTGGGGTTGTCACAACTCCTTCTCAATGCCAAAAAACCTCACCTTGCTTTGCCCCATCTGGAATCGGTGCTTCAAGACATTGACAGGTATGAATTGGAACAGTGGGATCCGGATCTGGCCTTGAAGGGTCTCGAGATGGTATGGATAGGATTTGGCGTCCGTTCGGATGAGGCAGGGAAGGAACAAGCCACCGGCATTTTGAACAGAATAGCAAAGATTGCTCCTGCTGAAGCGTTGCGGTTGGCCAAGTGATCAAGACTCACGTTTATAAGTTTTCGAAGTTAGTAAATGATCAATAA
>CAYSBQ010000055.1:0-15692 GCA_964429315.1 uncultured Desulfobacterales bacterium | reverse complement strand
ACTTGAATTATAACATCCGGTTTGTATGCCGTGCCAATCAAGAATAGATGCGCCGGGTGCGCTTCATCATATTATTGACAGCGGAAGATAAGGATCGGAAGAATATAAAACTCAAAACTACGAAGGAAGGCGAGCAGAATTCCCCCACCTTTATCCGGCACACAAAAAAACCGGCTCTAACCCCAACAAAAAAGTCTCTGGGAGCCCCTTTCTCCACGGGCCACCACAGACCGATTACTATCGAAAAGCCTCCCCTATTTACTATGTTAGTCCGTGACTACTCACGTAGTCAGGCTGAAGCTGTTTAGACTGAGTTACGTTAGTCCTTACTCACACGGCTCCCTGCCGGAATAATGCGAATACGCCATTGCAAGCGTCCTATAAACGAGATGGGCAAGCTTGGAAAATGGTAGATACGCAAAGAGACAAAAGACAAAGGTCAGATGTATAAAATACATTGGGTAGGCAATAGTCGGCAGATGGACGAGTCTTGTCAATTCGGAAAGCAGGCCGGTTGCGCCCAATAGCAACACTAGGATCAAAAGCGACCAATCAGAATAGCTCCCGCTGCCTCCATCTTCTGCCGCCTTTTTTGTCCGGTTCGATATCATCCATATGGCGCCACCAATGAGTGCAATAGCGCTCAAGTTTGCCAGGATTTTCACGGGATTCACCTGATTATAAGGGCCGGGTGAATGGAGAACATATAGGGCTACGAAAAAAATGTTGGTCACGATAAAAAGCCCGAGAAAGGAAAACAAGACCAGGAGGTGGGGAATATATCTGTCCTTGTTCTCTGTACACTTATTAAACTTGGTGTGTTTTAAAATACCGGGGATGACGCAGACAAGGCTCCGTAAGAACTCTGGGACAACCAGCTTTTTTTGCTTGGCCGTTCCCGTTGCCATGGCATTTTCATGGATGGCATTCATGAACTTCTTGATACCGATGCCAAAGGTAATGGGAATCCACAAAACCGCCAAGGGAATAAAGATCAGGTCCACCAACAACGTGGGGAAAAACTTGGCAAATTCGATTTCCCCTTCTGGTATACCCAAATGACCTGTCGCGCCAAGGAGTACAAGAAAGATTGCCACCGGGATAGCCATTAGGAGCCACCAGTACCTGGCGTCAGGCACGATCCTTCCCAGGCAACTGGGACAGGAATACTCTGACACGCTAATCGCCCTGGCCGCATTGAGGACATCACCAGGCCTTGCCCCTCTTGGACAATAAGCGGAGCAATCATTACAATAATGGCAAAGCCATATATCCGCGCTCCCCACAAGCCTGTCCTTGAGACCCCACTGGGCCGCGATCATTTCTTTCCTCGGAAAGGGTCGCTCCTCTGGAGCAATGGGGCAGACCACAGAACAGGTGGCACACTGATAGCACTTCTTAAGTGTATCTCCTCCCATAGCCTTGAGTTGTTTTATAAATTTGACATCAGGTTCCACCAAATTACTGTCTGCCATTTTTTACCTCCTCATGCCTTTATCAGCTAGCCAAAGAAAGGGCTCATGGCTTCATGTTTAACTCGTCAAACACTCAAACACCCCTTCATGAAAAGCTTCTTGACGTGTCAAATGTAAAGACCTGACCCCACAACTTTTTCTAGAAACCCTTAAACGGATTAGGGCCAACCTCCTGTATGGTATCCACAAACTCCTTGATCATGCCCGGCAATTGGTCATATTCGTCGATGGCAATCTGGATCTGTTGCACACGCTCCTTTTCCAGGGCCAGGCTTATTAACGCCTCACCGATCTTATCCATACGGATATTGGCAAGCTCGCTTCCCTTGATAAAGTGACATTGATAGTCATCGCCGTATTTGCATCCAATCAGCAAGACGCCATCAATACCTTTAGACAGGGCATCCTTGATCCAAACTACGTTCACGGAACCAAGGCACCTGACCGGGATAACCCTTATCAGCGACGAGTATTCCATACGATTCATGGCGCATAGGTCAAGGGCCGGATAGGCGTCGTTCTCACAGGCCAGTACAAGTACCCGGAGCTTTTCGTCATCTTCCTCCGGGACCTCAATCGCTTTGACCATTGAACCGATAGAATCAATACTGTAGTCGGAAAAGCTGATAATACGTTCCGGACAAGCCCCCATACAAGTACCGCATCTTCGACATCTTGTAGGATTGGGAAGCGGGGTCCCTTTTTCGTCGTCATCCAGGGCACCGAAAGGACATTCCTCGGTACATCGCTTGCACTGAGTACAACGCTGGAAGAAAAACTCAGGCGTCGTCTGGTCCCCTGATCTGGGGTGAACCGACATTCCGCGATTAGCAGACTCGAGGCATTGGATAGCCTTTAGGGCTGCGCCTGTGGCATCTTCCATACTCTCCTGGATACCCTGCGCTCTCCGCACACAACCAGCCACGTAGACCCCCGTCCTTCTGGTCTCATAGGGAAAACAGATAAAATTCGAATCTGCGTATCCTTCAAAAAGATCCAAGTCCAGAAACCCCGGCCCCTGACGATAGGCCAGGTTCAAGACAGGTTCATCCCTTGTCGTAGGCACCATGCCGGTGCCGAGAACAACCATGTCTACTTTTACCTTGATCTTATCGCCTAGAAGCGTATCATTTGCCTCCACAATAAGACCATTACCATTTTGTGAAACGCCCACAACGTCTCCCTTGGTCAGAAAGATTCCATCATCTTGCTGAATACTCTTGTAAAAGTACTCGTTTTGTCCGGGAGTACGCATGTGTTGGTAGAATATGTACGCCTTGCCTTCTTCCGGATTGTCTTCCCTTACATACTTGGCCTGCTTTAGCGCAACCATGCTGGTAATAGAAGACGCGTATGGGAAGTCCTCGTCGGACCCCTTTCCGGGACATTGCAAGAAGGCAACACTTAGAGCGGGCTTGCCATCAGATGGGCGCTTGATCTTGCCCTCGGCAGCCATCTCTTCAAAGGCCACATTGGTCACCACGTCGGGGAACTTTCCAAGGCCAAGGTGATCAAAGGTAGGGGCTGGCTCTTTAGCCTCTTCGCCCTCTTTGGCCTCTACCTGCTCACCTTCCGCAGGTTCCTCAGGTACTTTCTCTTCATTAGGTTCCCAAGGCTTCCATCCTGTAGCTAAGATAATAGCGCCAAAGCGCTCTGCCTCCTCATTTTTCCTCAAGATAGTAGCAGGGGCATCAGGAGTCGGCTCTCTGGATGCAGGGTTTTCTCCCGCCTCCGCCATTTTCGCCAGCAGCGCCGCTTCCTCTTCTTTTGACATCACATCCCACATACTCTTGGTCCCCGCAGGCTTCAGGGTAATGTCATAGAGCCCTGGCTGGCCTGCAATACGGGCCACCTCGGTTTCTGTGCGAATCGTAATCTTTGGATGGGCCTCGGCCTCCTTTATAATCCCGTCAATCACAGGCTGCTGAAGCGCTTCATAAGGTGAGGTGGACGGCGTCTGCTTGCGCAGCTTAGCGGCAAAGCCTCCCACCTTGGGGGCCTTCTCGATAATTGTGGCCTCATAACCGGCCTTTGCCACATCAAGTGCTGCTGTCAGACCAGTTACACCGCCACCCAGAATTATGATCTTCTTATCAATAGTCTCTTCGACAGGCTCGGGAAGCTTCATCTTTTCGGCTTCCGCAAGGCCCATCTTGACATAATCCTGTGCCATCTCCTGCATAAATTCATCTACACCAGTGCCTTCTTCACCTTCAGCAGGAGCTGCGCCTTCTTTAGGCTTGTGGCTCCACACGACCCCTTCCCTCAGGTTGACCCTGTCTACTATGACCTCAGGGCCGAAGTTAAAGACATTGTGGTTCACGCGCCTGGAGCAGGCAGCCACTACCACGGTGTTCACGCCTTCGCCCTCGACATCCTTCTTGATAAGCTCGACACCCTCCGGTCCACACAAGAAAGGATGCGTACCCCGGAATTTTATTTTCGGTGGGACCTTCTTATCGAGTTTCTCGATATCCAGGGCATCTCCGATCCCACAACCTGTGCAAATATATACACCGACCTTCTTTTGCATTGACTACCTCCTAGTTGCTCACCAAAGTCTGAATCGCCTTAAGAGCTGTACCTGTGGCATGCTGATTAGAAGAAATTACATCTAAGGGTTTGGCCGCGCAACCTGTAGCGAACATGCCACCCTGTACCAAATCCGAAATTATAAAACCATCAGGATCACATTTCACTCCGCCAGGCAGTTTTACGTCGACGGTATTCGGCACCATCCCCGTTGCCAACACTGCCATATCAACGGTCTGCTTAACCTTTTCACCTGTAATCGCATTTTCAGCAACAACCGTTATGTCCTTGCTGGCGGGATCTTCATTGACCTCGGCAACCTTGCCCTTAATTAAGAAGATATTCTCGTCGGCCTTGATATTCCTATAAAACTTCTCATACCGTTGGCCCGGCGCCCTGACATCGATATAAAATATATAGATCTTGGCCTCAGGGTACTGCTCTCTGATATAGGTGGTATGTTTCAGCGATGCCATGCAGCATATATAAGAACAGTATGGCAGATGGTTTTCATCTCTTGAACCCGCGCACTGGACAAAGGCAACACTCGAAACCTCTTTATTGTCCGACGGTCGCAAGATCTTGCCGCCTGTAGGACCATTTGTTGCTGCAAGACGTTCCAGCATCATATTTGTGACGATGTTCTTGTACTGGAAACCTAGATTATCTATCTTGGAGGCATCATAGGGCCTCCAACCGGTAGCCCAGATAATTGCCCCGACCTTCATATTAATAGTCTTTGGCTGCATATCCAGGTCAATAGCATCGTACTTGCAGGCCTCCTGACACCGTTTTGCGTCGTCCGTGCCGATGATCTTCGGCGAGAGGATATAGCGCATGGGAAACGACATCTGGTGCGGAAGGTAAGCTCCCTTGACATTATCCATCCCAAAATTGAAATCATTTGGAACCTCGGTATTGCATACCTTTTCGCACTCCCCGCAACAGGTGCACTTCTCGTTCACATACCGAGGAGCCAGTTTGATACTTACATCATAATTCCCAGGCCCCCCTGAAACACTTTCAACTTCCGCCAGCGTAAAGCATTTGATCCTCGGATTGTCCTTGATCCTTTTAAAATTGATCTCAAGGCCACACGTCGGAGGGCACAGCTTGGGAAAGTAGTGTTTTAACTGAGCAACCCTGCCGCCCAAGTAGGGGTTCTTCTCCACAAGGAAGACCTCATATCCAACTTCAGCGGCTTCGAGGGTGGCAGTAAGCCCGCTAATTCCACCCCCCACAACTAGGATGCTGCCCGTCTTGGCCCGATCTCCGGTTCTTTGTTCTTCTGTCATGAGACTCCTCCATCCGTTTGCTATTTCAACAACACTTCTGCCATTATAAAAACATGACCTCTTGTTTGAGGCGCAACTCTTCCGCCACAAAGGCACCAAGACATAGAGTCTTGCCGTCCCCCCCTAAAGATATCAACACATATCACCTGCAGACCTTGTATATGTCTTTAATGTATGTCTTTGTGTCTTTGCGGCAACCCGAACACTTCACCCGGCTGGTATCCATATCATAAAGTCGTTCTCCTACCATGCCCATTTAAAAAAATCTCCAGGTGCCGCAAAACGCGGCACCTGGAGTCTCAGTGTTTACAAAATATACAATGACTAGGCGTCTGGAACGATCTTTACGTAGTCAACCTTTTTCATCTCCCACTTCTTGGTAGCCGGATCAAGATGGGAATTGGTAAAACAGAACCAATTCTCATCATCGGTCCCAGGAAAGTCCGCCTTGTAGTAGAAGCCCGGATATCGAGACTCTTTCCTGAAGTAGATGTGACGGCAATGGGACTCTACAGTCGTGAGCCGATGCCTCATCTCCCAGCACCTCATCAGCTCGTGCAGGTCGCCGGCTGCCAGCTTTTCGGCATCCTCATGCATGGTATCGAACAGGTCTTGGAGGATCTCCAAAGCCTTGTCGCTGGTCTGGTAGTAGGTCATCCAGCCGGCGCCATATTCATTGGTTGCCTTCATGAGCCGCATGGCAAAGCCGGCGGGCTTAATGTATTCGGGGTTGACATCAACAGCCGTGGTATACGCGGAGTTTTCCATGTAGATCCTCACCGGCTTATAGGTCAGATCTACCAACTCTTGGTTGGATTCCTTCAAGCTAGGAGTAAAACCAGCATTGTCATTCACGTACTTGCACATGGACTTTACTGCAATACGGCCCTCTGCGTGGGAGCCGGAAGAAAACTTGTGCCCCGAGGCGCCGACACCATCACCGGCCGTAAACAGGCCGTTTACGGTGGTCATACGGTTGTAGCCCCACTTGTAGGAATCAGGCACCCAATCTTCCTCGGGCCCGCTCACCCAGATACCGCAGCAACCGGAATGCGAACCGAGCAGATAGGGCTCCGTGGGCATGACCTCAGAGTTCTTCTTTTCGGGTTCGCAGTTCTGCGCACACCACAAGTTGGCCTGACCACATGTCATGTCAAGAAAGTCTTCCCATGCCTCGGACTCAAGGTGCTTGAGCTCTTTCTTGTCCAATTTCTCGGCAATCGTGGCCAGAGCGGTTACGGTATCCATCATGATGGGCCCGCGGCCCTCTTTCATCTCCGCCAGCATGAGGTGGTTTCTCAAGCAGGTGGGCGTCACTGCCGCAAGGCCGTAAGGTGCGTATTTGTTCAATTCAGCCTTTGCAAAGTCACTCGCTGCAAAATTCTCACCCAGGCTGTTAAGGGTCTTGGCCTTGAAGAGCAGGAACCAGGCGCCTACCGGACCGTAGCCATCCTTGAACCGGGCAGGTGTGAACCGGTTTTCAAACATGGTCAGTTCCGCGCCAACCTCGGCGGCCATGGAATACGTGGAACCGGAATTCCATACGGGATACCAGGCGCGTCCCTTGCCCTCACCCTGGCAACGAGGCATGTAGATGTTCACAGCGCCGCCACAGGCGACCATCATGCTCTTGCACTTGATAATATACACCTTGTTTTCGCGGACACTGAAGCCAACAGCGCCTGCTATGGTGTTTTCCTTATTGGCATCCAGGAGGAGCTTTACGATAAAGACCCTTTCCAGGATGTTTTCTTCACCCAGGGCCTTCTTGGCGGCCTCGGCCACGATGCACTTATAGGACTCGCCGTTGATCATGATCTGCCATTTGCCTGTACGAACGGGCTTAGCCCCTTCTTTCAAGGTACCCATCTCCTGACCTTTGGCGCCATTCAGGTTCTTGCCGTCTGCGTCTTTTTTCCAGACAGGAAGTCCCCATTCCTCAAAGAGGTGGACGGAATCGTCCACATGGCGGCCCACATCATAGACCAGGTCGTCACGGGTAATGCCCATGAGGTCGTTTCTAACCATCCGGACATAGTCCTCAATGGCGTTTTCGCCGATATACGTATTGATGGCGGAAAGCCCCTGGGCCACAGCGCCGCTTCTTTCCATGGCTGCCTTGTCAACCAGAAGGACCTTCTTATCGCCGGACCACTTCTTTACTTCAAAGGCGGCCCCACAGGAGGCCATACCACCGCCGACAATCAAGATATCGACGTCTCGCTCTTCGACCTCTGGGTCCTTTACCGCGAGAAGTTCTGCATTCGGTTTATTCGGTAATGCCATATCAGTACCTCCTTAAATATTATATTCCATCTTTTAATAAAATCTCTCCCGGCATACCTTTAGACCTGAGGCGTAGGCATGGCCGTGCCGTCGGCTTCCTCGGTAGAAAGCTGCTGGCTGTTAAGATCCTTGCCTTGCAGGCCTTCATAGGCGTTGGCCTCACCCTCAGCCGTTGTCCGGATGGGGAACTTGAAACGCTTGATCATGCCGTTTCTGAACTTACACGTCCACATAATATCCTCGGTACCTCTCATGGGCATAATACTTGAACCGAGGGGCACAAAGTCGGAATACCCTCTAACCTCGATGGCCTGAGTCGGGCAGATCTTTACACAGGAGAAGCACTCCCAGCACTGATCCGGCTCTTGGTTGTAGGCCTTCATAGCCACTGCATCCAAGACCATCAAGTCGTTGGGGCAGATGTACATGCAGGCAGTCTTTTCCCCGCCCTTGCAGCCATCACATTTTTCAGTAATTACAAAACTTGGCATTGATTTACCTCCTAAATGCGTATTTTGACTAACCTTTACAGAGATTCCCGCCACATAGACTACTATGGCTCAAAATCCCCATCCAATACAAAATCCAGATCCTTACATCCCCCCTTTCATAATTAATGTGTTCAGCCAGACTCCGTCACCTTAAAAGAGGTCTAATAGGCTCAACCACACGGCAACGCCGGCGAAAAACACTACAGAAATCATAAGATATTGTTTCTACAGATTGAATCCCGCACAGTCAAAACAAAACTCACAATAGCTTCCACCCATCCAGGCCAGGCCAAAAGGTGTTGGAAGATTTCACAAAGAAATTCAAACTATTATAGAACCCTCCAGAGAACTAGCACTCCCTATCATTACAGGAAAGTCTTGTCAAGGCCTTTTTCGGGATTTCGGGACGCTTGGTTAACTGTCAGTCGACGGTCGGTTCCCATTGACTTTCTGCTCAGACAAGTGATAAGCGGAACCTAAGTTTGTAATAAGCTTTTATACAATACTCGGCCCACTAGGAGGACACATGGAATCGTTTCAAGAACTTCGCAGGGATGACACCTTTTGTTTTTCCTGCCATCCGGACATTGTTTGTTTTAACAGCTGTTGCGGTGATCTGAATCAATTCCTGACCCCTTATGACATCTTGCGTTTAAAAAACAGACTCAAGCTTTCCTCGCAACAGTTTTTGAAAAAATTTACTGAACGCCATATAGGACCTCGCACCGGGCTTCCGGTTGTTTCTCTTAAAATGCCCGCAAATAACGCCTTCAAATGTCCCTTCGTAAATCGAACAGGCTGCACTGTCTACGAGGATCGCCCCGCGGCCTGCCGTACATATCCCCTTGGCCGCATCGCTGCCAGAAAACCAGGCGAAAAAGAGTGCACTGAGTCATACTTTCTCATGAAGGAGACCCACTGCCTTGGTTTTAGCGAAGGGAGAAAATGGACCATACATGAATGGAAAAAAAGCCAGGCGCTGGAAACATATAATCAGATGAACGATTTGATGATGGATATTATATCATTGAAAAATCGCAGTACAAAGGGGCTACTCAGCGAGATAGAAATCGATCTTTTCTGCATGGCCTGTTACGATCTGGATAGATTCAGGGACTTTGTATTTGAAAAAAGACTCTGGGAAAATTCTTGTGTTGCCGGCGACTTTGGTAAACCTGAGCTTAAGGATGATATGGCTCTAATGCGTTTTGGTATTGAGTGGATAAAAAAACTCTTCGAGAACAGCAAAGATCGAACAAGAAACGATGAATGTCGAATGGAAGGTAATAGGGAAGCTTAGATGGAGCTAAAGGGCAAGGTCGCCTTGGTGCTGGGTGCAATCAAGGGAATTGGCAATGGGATCGGCATGGCTCTGGCCAAAGAGGGCGCAAAAGTTGCCCTCAATTATTATGATTGTGAAGAATCCTTGAGCCTGATGCAAGACGATTTCAAGGAAGCAGGGGCAGATCATCTTACAATAAAAACCGATCTCTGTGACACGGAGGCCATACCCCGCCTGATTGAAAGGGTCATAGACAAATTCGGTCGCCTCGATATTCTCATAAACAATATCGAACGCGGGGGATGGCCTGTTGTTCATGGAGCATACACCCATAAGCAATGGGAGCTTGAAATAGCCACGACACTCCGTGCAAAATGGTGGGCATACACCTCCGCTTTGCCACACTTAAAGGCTTCCGGCGACGGCGCTGTCATCAATATTTCTTCAATTGCAGGGCTCATCGGCAGGGCTGGGCCCGCCGGAAGGATTTTTAACGACGGTTACTCGGCCGCCAATCGAGCCGTATCATCCTTTACCGAAACGTGGGCCCGTGAAGCAGCCCCGGAAGTGCGGGTTAATGAGCTAATGCTGGGTATTGTTGAAACCAGGCATGGCCCCAAAACCCGAGGATGGGGTCTTCTTACGGAAAGTCAGCGCCGGGAGATCTTTGACCATACTCCCTTAAAACGTATAGGCAGCATAGAAGATGTAGTGAAATCGACACTTTTTATTATAAAGGATGCTCCATTTATGACAGGGGCTGTTGTCAGAATAGATGGCGGCTACATACTGGGCGGGGAATATTCGGAACCGATGCCAAAAGGGGTTGTTGAATAAGCCCGACCGATGACCAAGCACAACATATTGCGTTTTTTTTTCACTATCCCACAATATATGCTTGACACCCTGGGGTTGAGCTGTTAGGTTGGGCACGCGGTAAGAGTTTTTGTTTGCCGTAGCAGGACGTTCGGCTCTGGGGCCCTACCTTTTTGTCCTCCAGAAAACATAGGCACGCTTGTTCAACAAAAGTTACAACACCCCAGAGCCGAACTACTAAGAGTTCGTCATTCGGTAACTGCCCATTTTGGAATGAAGTGCAAGATATGTTCTTCGACTTCACTAAATTCCAGGGCTTCTATTTCATTTTCTATGTCTTCAGCGTAAAACCAGCAGATTGCATCTCCCCTTTGATTGTACACATTAAAGATACGCTTTCCATCTTCGGAAGGATGCTCCATTTCTACCACGTCAGATACTATCTTCTTCGCCTCTTCATAGGCGATGAATTCTGTTTCACTCATAAGTGCTTCCTTATCAAACCAATGGTGTTGGAAAAAATATCTCCTCGTATAGGTTCAGGGCATAACGGTCAGTAATGCTTGCAACAAAATCACAAACCCTTCGTTCTTGATCTGTGTCAGGCGAAAAGCCTCCCATTTCCATCTTCACCAGTTCCCTTTCAAAGACCTCATGATTCTCAAGAAGATAGTAATAGAGTTCGGAAAGAATCTTCTTCGCCTTGATAAACTCACCATGGACCTGAGCGGATCTGTAAACATTATCGTAAAGAAACTGCCTGAGCCTTGCCATAGCATCAGAAACATTCTTGCTCAAACCAAGGCAGATCTGTCCCCGTTCAAACGTACTTGATGTTATCAGATCACTTATCATGGTCCTTATACGTTCAGAATGGGAACACCCCAACACCTCTACGCATTGTGCCGGAATCTGTTCCGTACAAACAACACGGCTGCGGATGGCATCATCTAAATCATGGTTAAGGTAGGCCATAATATCGGCAAACCGTACTATCCTGCCCTCGATGGTAATAGGCATCTCGTTAGAATTCTCAGGCAAAACCGCCCCATAGCCCTTGGAGTGTCTAAGGATGCCATCCAGGACCTCGAAGCTCAGGTTCAATCCTTTGCCATGCTTTTCTAGGACATCGACAACCCGCACACTCTGTTCCGGATGGGAAAAGTTCCCTTTATAGATCTCTTGGAGGATAACCTCGCCACCGTGCCCAAAGGGGGTATGTCCAAGATCGTGACCAAGCGCTATTGCTTCGGTTAAGTCTTCATTTAGTTTCAGTGCACGGGCAATTGTACGAGCAATCTCAGAAACCTCTAACGTATGCGTGAGCCTTGTACGGTAATGATCTCCCAGTGGAGACAAAAAAACCTGCGTCTTATGCTTGAGGCGTCTAAAGGCATTGGAATAAACGATTCGGTCACGGTCCTTTTGAAATTCCGTACGAATAAGGCATGGCTCCTCACGGATCTTCCTGCCCCTAGATTCACTGCTTAGGGACGCACAGGGAGAAAGGTATTCCCTTTCCCACTTTTCTATCTCCTGCCGTACGCATGCACCCTTTTCTAACGGAGACAGCCTGTTTAAAGCCTCAGAGCCTCTCATCTATTCCCACACCTCCCAAAGCCCGGGTGAGCTTGGAGTAAACAACGACTTAAAAAACCTATTCATGGCATAACGAGGGCAATCTGTAAAGCAATATTGAGAACTGTGCTTAAATGCTGTATGATGTGTAAAGGAGGAATATCCGAATGGACTATGAGTTCTTTATGCATAAGGCCTTGATAGAAGCCGGACAAGCCCTTGCTGCCGGAGAGTTTCCCGTTGGTTGTGTAATAGTTTATAATAACGAAGTAATTGTTACCGGGTCACGACATCACAGTGCTCCTGAATGCTATAACGAGTTTGACCATGCTGAAATGTTGGCCTTAAGGCGGTTAGTCGATACCGGATCAAATATTGCGAGGGCAAAAGCCTATGTCTTTACCACGCTGGAGCCATGCCTCATGTGCTATTCGGCACTCATTATCAATGGCATAAGGACTATCGTGTATGCCTACGAAGATGTCCTGGGGGGCGGCACGGATGTAGACCTAAAAGTTCTCAGACCTTTTTATACGGCTATCAGCGTAAAAATAATACCAGGTATCCTAAGGCAGGAAAGTATTAAGCTCTTTAAAACATTCTTTTCCGATCCCAACAACAATTATCTCAAAGAAACTGTGCTTGCAAAACATGTACGGGAAAACACAGCGGGGCCTGAAAACCTCTAACGTCGCAATTTAAGATATTGACTCTTCATCCCCCAGAGAAAGAACTTTACCCATTCAAAACCAAACCTCAATAGTGCCGCTTCATCTGCACTAATCCTCTTTAGAATTTCCCTTCTAACTTTGTATCTTTTTACAAAAGTACTCTGAAAGACAAAGTCACGAAAACTGTCCATATTGTATGTGGCCATCAAGCTCATCTTCCCTTTGGACCCAGACAGTCCTTCCGCACCCCATGGATCAGACTGAAACAGGGCCTTTACCTCTGACCACCTGGCAGTCATTTTGTGATAGCTGACTGCTCCTTGGTCTTCTGCCCAGCTTTCGGTAGTCCATTTCCTTGCTTCGTGTTGCCCCAGACAGAAATCAGGTGGCTTGAAAAAATATATGTCAGTAGACTTCCCTCTTGGCCCATTAAACATGATACCTTGTTCGAGGGGAAAGGTACGACAGGTATCGGGACGATCCTCGTATACGATGCATCCTGATCGGTTCAGAAAAGGGCACGTCCTTTCATCATCATCAGCCATGCGGAGCAACAGATCCGGAAAATAATTTCCCTTCCGCATGACCATATCCACATAGTCTTGGAGGAATCGTTCAGATGAAATCTCAAGCCGATTCTTCAGGCGTAGGACATCATAGGGATATAAGAACAAATTCAGGTTTCGGCAACATCTTGTAAAACAGCTCAGGCCGGCGTGGCAGCTAAACGAAAAGGCTTCCCCATCCCGGAGCCTCTTAGCCAACACCACATCCTTCTCATCCTTGTCTATGTATTTCATTGCTTGTTTGACCCTTCGGTGATAGTAGCGGGTAGGCAATTGCGCAAATTAAAATTAAATAAACGAGGTCTGTTATGGGAAAAACAGTCGCCTTTCAAAAAAATGCAAGGAACGTTTTTTTTCACATATTGACACGATGTAACTTGAGATGCAAGCACTGTTACGTCAATCCGAAAGAGCATGGGAAAGAAACGCTCCAAACCGGGACAATACAATGGTGGCTAAAAGAACTGGCTCGTAGCCGAAAGAAGACAAACCTCATCTTTATAGGTGGCGAACCCACACTTCACCCTGAGCTTCCTTTCCTTATCAAGACCGCGAGAGAAATAGGGTATTCCTCAATCACTGTGGACACAAACGGTTTCTTTTTTAATCAGATCCTAGAAAAGGTTTCTCCTAATGATCTTGATTACTTTAGCGTCGGCCTGGACGGGTCATGCAAAGAAGTCAATGACCGCATTCGCGGAAAAGGTTCTTACGACAAGTGTGTTTCAGGTATCGAAACAGCCCTTGTAAAGGGATTTAAGACAAGCCTGATCTACACAGTAAGCCGGTGGAATATTGATGACTTAAAAAACATGCCAAACCTGTTAAAGACAATGGGAATCGACAGGTTCTTCATTCAGGTAGTAGGCATAAGGGGAAGATCTGCACAAGGTTCGGGAGATAATCCGCAACTAACACGGAAACAATGGGCCTCTAGGGTGCCTCGCATAGCAGCCCGAGCTGCACAGATGGGCATCCACGTGACCTATCCCAAGGTCTTCTTGAACAGAGCAGAACCTTTTGAATGTGCTGGTCTAGTAGCCGAAAACTACTTCATCTTCCCGAACGGAAGGGTTTACCAGTGCCCTGTGTGTGAGGATTTCCCACTACACTCTTTCGCCTTCAAGAAAGGAAAGCTCGTACAGCAGCCCCCAATAAATGAAAAGGATCTGTTTCAGCTCTCTATCCCGGAAGGCTGTGTAATGAACAAACTCATACAGCCCGGAAACCTAGAATACGACAAGCACGGAAAACCAAAGTACAAGATTGCATGCTGTTTACTTAAAGAAGAATTAAAACCATAAGGACGCTCTCAGCGACCCCTTATCATCTCAACAAACCGAGAGGTAAAAATGCAGGAAAAATCGAGCCTCCACGAAATGATCACAGATTTTGTTACCCGGAAGGAAGTCCCCAATATTGGTGTGGAAGAAAACAGACAGGCCGTCGAAAAGCTCCTGGTCGAATCGAAGGGTTACACAAGGGGTGACATCGAAGTGGATGCCACAATTGAGTTTGACATGTCAGATGAACGCTTTCGTTCCGATGTGAACCTCGTAGTCAGCGTCAATGGCAAGAGGTTCATGGTCATAAAATGCGCCCCTGGTTCTCTGGGTTCCAGACACCGAGAAACCTTGGCCGCAGCCAGATTGCTCGATGACTACCAGATCCCTTTGTGTGTGGTGACCGATGGAAAGGATGCAGACATCTTGGACTCTGTAACCGGAGATCTGATCCGCCAAGGAATCGACGGCATACCTTCCAGACAAGAGGCAGCCCGGTATATGGAAGATGTCCGACTTCACCCTTACCCGGAGAACAAGGTGGAAAGGGAGAGAATCATATTCCGGTCATATGACGACATGAACGTAAATGTTCAAAGAAAATTAAGGAACCCAAAACACCGATGAATTCGGTGGCGGTTTATCCAAGATTTTTCCCGCAGTGCTTGCACACCACCGCCCTGGCTTTGATGATTTCGGCACAAAACGGACACTCCCTCGTGTAATTGCGTTCGTGTATGGCCTTAATGGCTGCCTCTGCCTTTTCCCTTACTGCATTGTCTTGAAACACTTTGTTTCTGATCGGTTCTATGGCATCCAGCGTGCCAATTTTCCCCATGAGTTCCGCCGCCCTACAAGCAACTTCCGGCAATGTACCGTGCGCCACGAGGACTTTGAGAATAGTGTCGGCATCGCCATCGGCAAAAAGGCCTTCCAGTTGTTTAAGGTCCTTTTTACAAGTCTCTTCTCGTGCCTTCTCTTCGGCCCGAAATTCTTCGTCCACGATGCTACCCGTCCCCCCTTCAGCGCCGAATACAGTCATGCAGTCCATTGTCCCTGACTTCGATGTGGGATCGCATATACACCGGTAGGAAGCATGCCTGGCATAATTGTCCATGATGCTCTTCCATCCGTTCACATACAGTTGGCAATCATCATTAAAACAAACATACAGAAAAGGAGTGCCCCACCCTAATCCATCTGAAAAACTCATTGGAGGACATTCCCATATAACCATTGTCACACCACAGTGGGGACATTGCGGTCTTTCCTGTTCCAGAATCTTATTGTATACGTCTTCTTTTGTGAGAATTGCCATTATAACCTCCAAATTCTACATTTGGACCAAACATAATACTGTGGCTTAAAATGTCAATCTATTCTGTTGACATCAGTTTATTGCATGGTAATAGTCAGA
>CAYSBQ010000054.1:13423-15783 GCA_964429315.1 uncultured Desulfobacterales bacterium | reverse complement strand
TATAGGTATTGCATATACAGGGGCTTATCTAGATGGAAGGCTTTTTGAAAGCGTTCCACCATCTCAGGTGTGAATTTCGGGTTTAGAGGATCTACCTGGCTTGGTTCACCGGGGGCCAAGTGGATAATCAAGAAAGAGACCACGGAGACAAAAAAAAGAGTGATGATCTTTTGAATCAAACTTCTCCCGATAAATGACAACATGGCCTAACCCTCGGCGGCAAAGCTCGGAACTTCTGCAAGCTTTGTCCATTTATTAAAGTAAAATGTGTAATTCCCAGTCTTTGTTGGGGTAATCTTCTTATAAGATACCCTCCTATCGGCCCCCTTTTCCGTAATAACAATGCGCCTATCCAAGACAGCAGTCCATTTTGCAACATAAAGAAACGTATAAGGTTGTTCTCTAGCAATGATCTCGTGCAGCCGGCGACAATAGGCTACCTGTCGATCGTGGTCATATTCCTGTCTGATCATGACAATCAGATCATCTGCCTTCTGGTCTTTAAATCCCACAAAATTAAGCTGATGTGAATTGGTCTGACTGGAATGCCATATCTGATAGAGATCCGGCTCTATTCCCATACTCCATCCCAAAACAAGTGCGTCAAAATCGCCGGTATTTACGCGTTCCTGGATAAATACAGACCATTCCAAAAGATCGGTGCGAACATCTATGCCTATATGTCTCCAGGCATCTTGTGCTATGGCCAAGACAGCCTTCCTGAGATTATTGCCGTTATTGGTAATCAAGGTAAACTGGAGTCTTTTCCCATCCTTTTCCAGCCAGCCATCATCGTTGCGTATCCAACCGGCCTCCCGTAAAAGTCTTAAAGCACCGTCCGGGTCATAGGGCAATGGCTCGATATTATCATTATAATAATCTGTTTGCTTAACAAAAGGCCCGGTAATCCGCTCTCCCTGGCTATAAAGGACATATTTAATTATCTTGTCCACATCTATGGCCATTCCCAATGCCCTTCGTACTCTAGAATCATCGAAGGGCGCCCTTCGCATATTGTAACCTATATAGGTATAGCCAAAGGAAAGGCCGGAAAAGCTCTGATACTTGGAATCCTCGCTTAAACGCTTAACCTGATGGGGTTGAACACTATAGCTGTCTACAGTGCCGGCATAAAACTCCATTTCCTGAGTGAGCAAGTCCGGTACAATCCTATAAGTATAACGTTTGTAGTTGGGAGCGCCCTCCCAGTAGTCTTCAAAGCGATCCAAGACAATATACTGATCTGATTTCCACTCCTTGAAGACAAAAGGCCCACACCCGACAGGATGGCGGTTGAAACTGCTCTGTCGTATAGAAAAATCCTCGTGATCCTTGCCACGGGAGACAGCTTCAGCCGCCAACACCTCTTCGTTTAGAAGATGTTCCGGCAGGACCCCTATACCCCAAGTACCAAGGGCGGGTGAATAGAGACGTTTATAGACAATTTTTACCGTCAACGGATCAATAATCTCTACCCCTTTTACCGGCTCATAGTCGGCAAGCCTGGGAGAGAGGTTCTTCGGATCCATAATCGCCTCGAAGGTAAATTTCACGTCTTTTGCATCAAAGGGATGCCCGTCATGGAATTTCACCCCACCTCTAAGATGAAACAAGACCACCGGATTGTGCTCGGTGGCCGGTAGGATTTGTTTTGCGTATTTTGCGCTCTTTTTTTGGTACGCCTTCCGATCAATCTCTATGTACTCCTTGGCTACAAATGACGTGAAATAGTCCTTACCTAAAAGAAAACGCAAATTCTTGAAAAGGTCTTGATCAACACTCTTGAGGACTAGTTTGATTCTTGAAGGCGCATGAACATTGATCTTAATATTAGTTTTCCCATGGCCTTTACCCGGCGCTTTTACCTGACTGGCCACAGAATACTCTCTAGAAGGCAAGAGCATAATTTCCTTAATATTATTCAATGAAGCCCTAATCCTGGGCAACGCCTCAAAGGCCTCACTTAAAGCACTTTGAAGAAATCGGACGACTGCCCCCCCCCCTGCCCTGCCCAAACCCGGAATATCGGCATATCTATTTATGTAAAAAAACGCCTCTTCGTAAATCTCCCATGATTTGGCAAGACGGCCCCTAAAATGCAGATCCTCATCACGGTCAATGAGTCCCTCGAATACCAGGGCCTCAATATCGCTGCTGGCTGAATCTGCAGACAGGATCGGGTTTAGGAGACTGGCATCACCAATGGAGGCAGTAATATACTCATTGAGACGACTGGGATTTCCCCTGGTCTGCTCTTCATAGGTAGGCACCCAGAAATATGATTGCAGTAGAAATATGATAACTGCAATTGGAACAAAAATCAAAACTCTGCGCACACTCATCGTCTCTTCTCAAGTAAC
>CAYSBQ010000054.1:0-13323 GCA_964429315.1 uncultured Desulfobacterales bacterium | reverse complement strand
TTATCATATTAAACGGATAAAAACCGAGTCAACAAAAAACCCTCGTAAAAAAATATGTGTTTACTGTTGTCATTTCTTTATCAATATGTTTCTAATTGCCGTAGTTTCTATTTCACTGGAGATAATGTCATGAAAATCGGTAAAATGAACAATCCACGTTTTTCTGTGTACGATGAAATTGAGGCTCTTGGCAAAGCGAGCTTTGATTTTGTAGATTTAACCATCGAAGGTCCCACCTTTGCCGTAGATCCCAAAAAAGTCTGTAACCTCCTTGACAAACACGGGCTTTTCGCCGTCGGCCACACCGATCCATGCCTTCCATATGCCTACCCGATTAAAGCAGTCCGCAAGGCATGTTTCGAGGAACTGGAGCGCTGCGCAAAGATTTTTTCATCTGTGGGGGCAAAGGTCATGAATATACACCCGTGTTATTTCTGCCCCCCTTCTATGAAGCCGGATCTCATAAAACATAATATCCAGGCCCTCAAATCCATTGCACAAATGGCAGGAAGTTACGACCTCACACTCGTACTGGAAAACTTCAAGCCACCCTTTGATCGCGTTTCAACCTTTCAAACTCTCCTTAAAGAGATTCCGGAGTTACAAGTACACCTCGATTTTGGCCATACGAACATGGGCCGAGACGATGCTGATCTTTTTTGCAAACACTTAGGCCATCGTATCAAGCATGTTCATTTTTCCGACAACCGTTCCACAGAAGACCACCATATGCCTTTGGGTGTAGGAAACATAAATTGGGAGAAAGCAGTAACCGAACTGAAAAAAATTCGATACGATGAAACGATTACCCTGGAAGTTTTCTGCAATAATAAAGATGTCCTCTTTCAATATCTCGACATTAGCAGAAGATTACTTCTTGAGCTATGGAATAAGTAGATCAGCTATAAGTAGATCAGCTATTGAATACACGGTGTTTTTGTGATATGAAATCCCGAGATTGTACGAGATTGTAGTGGCATCTTATGCCATAATCTTTTTGAGCTAGTCCTAAGGAGGTGCGATATGGAATCTATTAATGTTATGGTAAATGGTCTTCCAGGCAAAGTGGCCACCAAGGTAGCCGAACATATCGCTGGAGACTCGGGGCTTAAACTACTCCCCTATGCCCTAACCGGCCCTGAGATCTTAGACAAGACAACTCACATTGGCTCTACAACTATTGAGTTGATACACCCGGATAAGCGGCAAGAACTAATAGACTCCGTCAAACAAACCGAAGAAGACTTCGTTTGTGTCGATTTCACACATCCCAACGCAGTTAACGACAACGCCTCTTTCTACTGCAAAAATAACATTGCCTTCGTGATGGGTACTACAGGGGGAGACAGAGATCAACTCGCTAATACAATAAAAGCCTCTCGTACGGCAGCGGTCATTGCCCCAAACATGGCCAAACAAATTGTGGCCTTCCAAGCAATGATGGAATATGCCGCTAAGACTTTCCCAGGCATGTTCAATGGATATAGCCTTGAAGTCAAAGAAAGCCATCAAAAAGGCAAGGCCGACACCAGTGGAACAGCCAAGGCCATGATTGAGTATTTCAACAAACTTGGCACCCCTTTTTCAAAAGACCAGATTATTATGGAGCGAGACCCCGAAGTTCAACGCACCAAGTGGGGAATCCCCGATGCCTACTTAAGCGGGCACGGCTGGCATACATATACGCTCCGCTCAGAAGACGGCACTGTCTTTTTTCAGTTTACCCACAATGTAAACGGCCGAGACATATACGCCAGTGGCACAATTGATGCTATTCGTTATCTTACCAAACAGCTGAAACATGGTGCAACTGGTCGGGTGTTCACGATGATAGACGTACTAAAAGGGGCTTAAATATGCGAGATGTCATTGCTCTTATTATGGCAGGCGGGAAGGGCGAGCGTCTTTATCCATTAACGCAGGATCGTTCCAAGCCGGCAGTACCCTTTGGGGGTATCTATCGTATAATAGATGTAACACTAAGTAACTGCATCAATTCCATGATATACAAGATAATCGTCCTGCCCCAGTACAAGGCCCAATCTCTGGTAGAACATCTGGAAGCAGGATGGAATATATTCAGCTATGCACTTGGACATTATCTCAAGGTAGTCCCCCCCCAGATGCGTACCGGCAACAAGTGGTATCAAGGCACGGCCGATTCGGTACGTCAAAACCTCTATCTAATCGAAAGGGACACTACTAAATACACACTGATCCTTTCCGGAGATCATATCTACAAGATGGACTACAGCCACTTGAGAAGCTACCACGAAGAAAAGGACGTAGATATCACAATTTCAGTCATTGAAGTGCCTATCGCCGAGGCCCACCGTTACGGAATCGTGGAGGTTGACGAGGATTACCGAATCATCGGGTTCCAGGAAAAACCATCATCACCCACCCCCATCCCCGGAGACCCTGATCATTCACTTGCTTCGATGGGCATCTACATCTTCAAAACACCTGTATTGACGGACCTCCTCAAGTCATCTGATAAAGACGACTTCGGCAAGGATATCATCCCCCAGTCCTTGGGGGGATACTCCCTTTGCGCCTTTCCGTATAAGAAGGAAAATCGTATTGAGGATTTTGTCTATACCATCAAAGAGGACGGCACCCGTGTCCGAGTCCTCGAAACTAACATTCGTGATTCATCGTACTGGCGAGATGTCGGAGATCTGGATGCCTATTGGAATGCAAATATGGACCTCACTGGGGTGGAACCAGCCTTTAATATTTATGGCGCCAAATGGCCGCTAAGGACATTCCAGGCACAGCATCCGCCTGTAAAGACTGTCTTTCAAACAAAATCCCCAAAACGAACAGGCATGGCACTGGATTCCATCGTCTCGCACGGTACCATCATCAGCGGCGGCGAGGTAAGAAACTCTGTCCTGTCCTATAACGTCATGGTAAGAAGCTGGTCAGAGATACGAGAATCCGTGATTATGTCTGATGTAGAAATTGGCCGTCGCTGCAGGATAATGAAGACAATTATCGACAAGAAAAATAAAATACCCCCGGATACTGAAATTGGATACAATCCGAGCGAGGACCGCAAGAGATTCACTGTAACCCCTCGAGGTATTGTGGTCGTACCCAAGCAGTATTTCACATAAAAGAGGCGAGATTATTAGTCCCGCCTCGTCTTGCGTGTAAAAGCATCTTTGCCTGCCGGCCCCTTAAGCAGCTGATCTAAGCTTTCCCGATAGATATCGATGAGCTGTCTTTTTTCTTTGCCGTTCTTGCTGGCGACAATGGCATGCTTAACTGCTGCTAATCTCTTCTTGGTTATACCCTCTTGCACCTTTGTTGGAGCCAAAGGAAGGGCTTCGCCAAGGTGCTCGCTGGCAGCCTTAAAATCAGACAAGGTCCCTTTACTCAGAGCCAAATCCACTTTCCCGGACAACACCAGGAAATCAATACTATTTAAGCGCATGCGAATTGCTTGCCTATCTGATTCAGACACTGCATATTTTGAGGCGTGCGCCAGATACGATTTCACCGCCTTAAAATCAGGAGTTTGTTCCGTGGCAAGGATTTGATCGGCCTCATCGAGCAAATAATCGAACAAAACGCCAAAGGCCTCTTCCTTGCTATACGAATCTTGTGCTGGAACGCCCTCAAGGATCTTAGAATCTGAAAAAGTAGACACCCTAATTTCACCCATTGGTGCAAATCTACCTTTCCAAAGCTCAACCATTTGTTTATTCGACTTAAAGTAGAACTTATTAGAATTTGACCAACTCGCTACCAACAGGATCGCCAATACAACCGCAAAAGCTCCAATCGCATATTTTACCGTTTTGTCCATCGGCTCTTCAGGAGGTGGCTCATAACTTGACGGCCGACAACTCCCGCCCCCATTCTTGGCTGATTCAAATGCACTTTTACCCTCTGTGGCTGATGGCCCATCATCAAAACGTTTAAAAAGGAGTTTTTTCGTCTTGTCTTTTTCATCCTGGCTTGACATCGCTTCTCTCTCCCCTGTTTACCCTTATCTCCAGACAGTTGTTCTTCCTGCACCCTGCCCTCCAAGCATCTATTCGCTTGACGGCTAATTCTTATATACGTTGAAACGTACTTTGTAAAGGAATTTCTTTGATAAAGACCTAAAGATCACGGCATTGGGATAATGGCAGAAACAAAGCATCCGCCGCCTCCACCGCCTCCACCGGTTATACCACCACTTCCCTGGCCACCAGTCTCGGATGGGGATGAATACGCTAGGCCAACGCCGCCCGGATCAACGATTATGCCGTTTTTGACACCATCGGCATCACCGTAATCACCATCCTCGAGTAGCAAGGATACGGTCTTTCTATCATCACTAAAAACAGAAACCACCGTTAACTTATGAACCTGCCAACCGTTAACAGAGTCGTACTTATACCACTGAGCATCACTAGGTGCGGCCTCGGACAGATACACAGTGACCTCAGTGCTGTCACCAGGGCTAGGAACGACCACCTTGAAACCAATAACCCCTAGTGGCATATCGTCTGGTCTCTCACCTAAGTCTAAAAGTGTCCCAGGATCGATTGATCTAATCTTTTCCACAGAAACGCCAGGAGCTGCTTTCACCGCGATCTGCCCGTCTCCTACAACTGTGTTGACAGTCTTGATATTGGACTGATTCGAGTCCGCAATCCCATTGCCGTCCAGATCAACACCGGCACGAACCTCCTGAACATCGGGTATGCCATTTTTTGGATCTACGTCATCTCCCAAAGACTGCGTTTTAAATGAATAAATCTCTGACCATTCCGACCAATTGTTAGCGCTGTCACAGAATCTTACCCGCCAGTAGTAAGTTGTCTCTTCGTCCAGCACCATCCTTGGAACTGTCAATGAAGTAAGATGAGAATCAGAGTTAACCTCAAGTACAAGAAAAGCCTCCGAGAAGTCGTCCGCCTTACTGCTAGCCTGCCAGTTGGTGCGTGCGTGAGCATCTCCGTCAGGATCGGAAAAATAACCGGCACATAGCTCAACCGTTAGCAAAACATCTTCTTCACCGGAGTAAGGCGAGATAATCCCGGGCTGGCCCGGGGGAAGATTTGGCCCTGGAATGTCGACAATCGTAACTTCCTTTTGCGCCTGCTTTGTAACATCATCAAAAGTATAAGTGGCAACAATTGTCACCGTTTGGTCGCTATTCACCGAGGATGTAGTCAAAACTCCGCTCCCGCTGATGCTCGCATAGGAAGAGTCCTCGCTCCAGGAACTGCTGTTCGTAGCTGGCTGCGTGCTCCCGTCACTGAATGTAGCCGTTGCCTCATAATTGGCCGTACTGTTCTCATTAAGAGAGTCCGGCCCGCTGCTGATCGACAGGCTCTCAAGAACAATATCAGGAGGAGGGGGGGTCCAACAAGCCTCATTGGAATTACTGCTCTCGTTTTCCGAAGTATCAAAGGCACGGACCACGAAACAATATGTGACACCGCCTTCCAAGTCTATTGTGCAGCTCGGATTATCCTTATTCACTTCGTTTTTCCACGGCTCATCAGGATCCGGATCGATCCAACCCTCCCAAGCGGGATCATTGTAGTCATAGGCTTGCCCTTGCTCACAGCAAAAAACCCTGTAGCCGGCAAGGTCCAGCTCACCATTCGGACTCCAAGCCAACGTGAGATGTGCGGAATGGGCCACCGCGGTAAAGGCAACAAGGGACATGGGCACAGCTATAAAACAGACCACATGTCGCCAACATGTCGAAAGAAAACGGCTTTTTTTATTTCTACCGAAAAACATGATACCAATACACCAACATCTATATATAGGGTTACTAGAAGGGGTACATCACAATATTTAGTTCTTTACTAACATAAAGCAAACCCTATGCCAAGAACAAATCCGTGCTTTGTTTCTCTATAAGCATTGCGGCATTTCCCTGCTAATTCAAATCCATATTTTCCCTCCCGCAAAATCTTGCCATTAAAGTAGCCCTCATTTTTCATTCTTCAAAGTGGCACTTTTTACTCAAAACGTACACAAAGGCGGCAAATTTTACACACTAGGGAGAAACGAAACCGACAAAGGATTGAGGATTTGATGGATTAATGTTAAAAAGAAGGGGTGTCAAAACACTTATAATTTTGGTATGAGGAATATCATCAATAAACCACTAACCCATTTTCCAGGGACCCATTATTCCATCGTTCCACTATTCCAACATTCCAATGGCGGAGCGAAGCGGAACTAACTTGATCCCGTTTTTAGAAAAGGAGCCTATGTGATGAAAGACGACCCCCAAGAACTCATGAACCTTCCGTTGGAAGAAAAGATCAAAAAGTCCAAGGAAGTCATAACTCAAGCCTTTCAGCAATTTCCTCATGAAACACTTTTCGTGGCCTGGACAGGCGGCAAAGACAGCACCACCATGCTTTGGCTTTACTGCCAGACATGCGAAGAACTCGGCTACCCTTTACCTCAGGCCATGTTCATTGACGAAGGACATGTATTTGAAGAGATATTAGATCTTGTAGATCAAGTAAAGAATCAATGGAATGTCAAGGTCCATACCGTAAAGAATACTGACGTAAGCAACAAGGCACAAAATATTGGAGATTCAATCAAGGTTAAAGACCTTAACGAAAGAAACCGACAAGAGATTGAAAAGCTTGGTTTTACTGAAGATAGCTTTCCCTTCGAACCAGAATCGTATGTCGGCAATCATCTAATGAAAACAGTTGCCATGAATCTATTTATGGAAAAAAACGGTGTAAAGGCACTCTCCACGGCAATCCGGTGGGATGAACAAGAAGCCAGAATTGAAGAAACCTATCTAAGTCAAAGGACGAATCCGGATCACACCAGAGTTCACCCTGTTTTGCACTTCAAAGAACGTGATATATGGAATACTATCCATCAATATAAGATTCCGTTTTGCTCACTCTACTACCAGGGCTATCGGTCTTTGGGTGCAAAGGGTTCTACAACCAAGGATTCCGATATCCCCGCTTGGGAACAAGACCTCGAAAACACAACCGAACGGGCAGGTCGTGGCCAAGACAAAGAACAGATTATGTCTCAACTGCGCTCCTTGGGTTACATGTAGGTATGTATCTATCGCACTATGGTCTGACACAAAAGCCGTTTCAGATAACCACGGACCCCAAATTCCTATGGCTAGGCGAAAAGCACCAAGAAGCCCTAGCAACACTCAATTACGGAGTTCTTGACAGAAGAGGTTTCTTGCTTCTTACAGGTGATGTGGGCACCGGCAAGACAACTCTCATAAGAACACTCCTACAAAACCTCGGCAGTGATGTAATCGTTGCAACTATCGTAGATCCACACCTGGAAGAACTCGAGTTCTTCAATCTCCTTGCACAGGCCTTCAACATTAAAGGTGAGTTTACAAGAAAGGTCGACTTTCTTGATGACTTTACACGGTTTCTGAAAGAGGCCCATTCAAATAATAAAACTGTCCTCTTGATTATTGACGAAGCTCAAAGGCTATCACCACAACTCCTGGAAGAAACCAGGCTTTTGTCAAACATAGAGCTGGAGGATACAAAACTCATAAACATATTTTTTGTTGGGCAAAACGAATTCAACGGCATACTCGCAAGCTGCAGTGCTCTTAGGCAGCGAATTACAATCACACATCAAATCAAGCCATTGACGAAAGTAGAAACAGCTGAATATATAAAATACCGTTTGAGAGTCGCGGGCACAGAAACACAAATCTTTAACAAAAAAGCTGTTCGGGAAATATATACCTTTTCGCACGGCTATCCACGTCTTATCAACATCATCTGTGATCATGCCCTACTGACCGGTTTCGTGAGGGAAGTAAGATCAATTAGCCCTTCCATCATAAAGGAATGCGCCCAAGAACTCTCATTACCAACAGAGAGGCAACTATATCGATTTCAAGAACAGCCCCGTAAAAGAAGCCGGCGAAAGTGGTCCATCCTGTGGCCGGTACTTTACGCCGGCTTAGGGCTGTTAGTGGCCTTTTCGGGATATCTCTTGCTTAATGAAAAAAGATGTAGACCCTATATTGAAAAGGCAATAAGTTATTATAATAGCCGTAAGCAGGTATTGGAAAACAAACATACCAATCCTAATAGTAAAGCCCAAAGAGTTGAAGTGCCAACGCCACAACCTCCTCTAGGACGTCAAGATATCATCCAAAGAGAAACAAAAGTCTCCAAACCATTAGAGATAGTACAAGAAGATATTCATCAACCGGAAGATAGTAATAGCGATACGAAAGAAGTCGCTTCGTCCAATATTTTATTACCGAAACCAAAGCCTATAGATCAAAGCACAACAATAAAAGGGATAACGAGCAACATACTTAAAGGAAATTCTCAAGACCAAGAAAAAAACGTACCTTTGCTATCCGAGGATTTTAACCTTGTAATTCCCTTTAACTTTAATACCAATGAAATCTCACCCGAAGTATATGCCGACCTTGACAGTCTCGCCTCAGCCATAACTCAAAACCCTGATGCAGGCATTCTGATCAAGGGCTACACCGATGCAATGGGAAGCCATCACTTTAATAAGAAGCTTTCCGAATTCCGTGCACTTGTAGTGAAAAGTTACTTGGTGGCAAAGGGAGTCAGCCCGTTGAGGATGCAAACCATCGGCATGGCGGAAGGAAAACCTGTTGAAACTAACAAAACAATAGTGGGCCGAGCAGCAAACAGGCGGGTTGAAATTGAAATCATCGAAAGAAAGGACAACTAAATGGGTATCTTAGACAAATTCAAGAAACAAACAAAACAACGGGCAGTTGTTGTCGGTCTGGATGGTGTCCCCCATAGTCTGTTAAAAATTCTTAAAAACAATGGTCATATCCCTAATATGGCATCCATTTTTGACGGCGGATACTTTGGTCAAACGAGTGTCTGTATCCCGGAGATCTCGTCAGTTTCTTGGTCGTCTTTTATGACAGGCACCCAATCAGGCGAACACGGCGTTTTTGGGTTCATGGACTTTGAACCAGGAAGTTACAAGATGTATTTCCCCAATTTCACACACCTCAGAGCTCCAACGTTATGGGATAATCTTAAAACACAACAAAAAAAGACCGTAGTCATTAACATGCCGGCAACCTACCCTGCCCGCCAAATTGACGGGGCGCTTATATCAGGATTTGTCGCCATTGACATCAACAAGGCGGTTTACCCACCAAACCTCATCCCCCATTTGAAGGAAATGGACTACCGCATCGATGTAGATACCATGAAAGCTCGCCAAGACCACGACTTTCTGTTTAATGACCTCTATGCCACACTTCAAGGACGCAAAGAAGCAGCAAATTTTCTTTGGGACGAGATTGACTGGGATCTTTTCATCGTAGTGGTCACCGGCACTGATCGCTTGATGCACTTTCTCTGGGAGGCCTATGAACAAAAAGAACACCAATACCATCAAGCCTTTTTACAATATTACAAAAGGGTGGATGACTTTGTAGGCTGTATTTATGACCGCTTTTTGGCCTTGGAAGGTTCAAAGGAAGGGAGAAACCAATTCTACATGCTTTCTGACCACGGGTTTACGGGTATCATAACAGAAGTATACCTAAATCGCTGGTTAGAAGAAAACGGATATTTAAAATACCAAAAGGCCAAGCCCGAAAGCATCATGGATATCGGCCGGGGATCAAAAGCCTTTGCCATGGATCCTTCTCGGATTTACATTAATCTAAAGGATAAATACCCTCTTGGAACCGTCGAGTCTGCTGACTATGGACGGATACGGCAGGAGATTAAGGAGGGCCTTGAAGGTCTTGCTTACGAAGACGGCGACAAGATCGTCAAAAAAATCTATTGCAAGGAAGACCTTTACCGTGGACCGTATGTCGATCAAGCCCCGGATCTAGTCGTTCTTTCTCACCATGGGTATGATCTCAAAGGGAAAGTAAAGACTGATACGGTCTTTGGTCGTTCGAACCTTGTAGGAATGCACACCCAGGATGATGCCTTCTTTTATGGTAGTAATAACGTTTCGTGCTATTCTATCTTCGATGCAAAGAAAATAATATTGGAAGGCCTTCTGTCATAATCAGAAGCCGGAGTGCACAAGGATTAGCAGGTATTGACTCCGCAAATCTCCATTATCGCATGTTCTAAGATAAGCTTGCTGCTCTGTTCACTTGACTTGAGTGCTCTATCAGCCTGCAGTAAAATCTCCAAGCTCCCTGCAAGCTCTCTAAAAGTATAGTTCTCAGCAAACTCAAGCGTCTTGTACAAAACGAAAGGATGCACCTCTTTGACCAAAGAATCTTCTTCAAGCCCTTTCAACTCCGGCAACAGCGCCCTTTGGAACCTGCCATAGTCAAGCTGTTTGTTCCATTTGCCCTTTAAGCATCTGCGTACAAGATCCTTTCCCAAAATCAATCTTCGCACCTGTTTAATGGCAGCTGATAAGATCTGAAGGGGATAAAAATTTGCTTTCAGGAGGCTATCCACATAAAAGAGTGTTTTTGCAATATCCCTTTCCCCTATGGCATTACCAAGCTCGTAGATGGGATCCTGTTTGCTCTTATCCAAGGCCTTCGCGACATCATCAACCGAGATTTCCTTGCTATCACCCACGAAGGAAACAAGTTTTCCGATTTCACCGGCGAATGTCCGCAAACTTGCACCGGTTATTTCATACATGGCTTCAAAAAGGCCGGCAGCAGCGGTCTTATCCTCCTGTGCCAAGGCCTTTTTCATAAGAGTCTTCAAAACCCCTTTCCGCTCTTTTTCATCAGCTTGCTTGGTGCCTTGAGAAATGGAACAATCAACAATCACACCGACCTTTTTGATTGTCTTGTACAACTTTCTACGCTTATCAACAAAATCAGTGGTCAGCACAAGATGATTCGTATCAGGAATTCCTGCCACAATGGCCTCACTCAACAAATCGGCTGCATCGTCTTGGCCGGGAATCTCTATTTTTTCCTGTAAACAATGTTCAACAACCCTTTTGAGCCATAAACCGTTTCCCCCCTTGCCGGCGTGACGATTATCTGATGATCCTTTTTTCCACACTCTGTCAAGTTGTCCGTCGTTGACATCATCAAAAGACAAGTCGAGTGTACTCAGCATATGAACAAAATAACGGGAAGCTCCCGTTAGGTCTTCTTTTTCAAAGGCCTCCCTTGATTTGCCGGCAAGATCTTCGGCACTTACCTTTGAATAAAACACCCTTGTATCGTGGAGGGCAATTACCTTCGAACCTGAAAGCAGCGGGAACGTATTCAAGCGGCCAATTACCTCTTCAGCGCCCACTGTCACCCCATCCAACGCCTCGTAGTTTAGTGTTCGTTCCTTTTCCGGCACCATTACGTCTAAAAGGGTTTGAAAAGCATTCTTGTATAGAAATTCATCACCGTACAAAAGGTATACTGGAACAAGGTTTCCTGTCTGCATTCCCTCAACCAGTTGTCCCACTTTGCTATAATTAACCTCTGACATCCCGAGCCCTCAATACTATCATCATAACTAAGGCAATCGCTGTCATGAGAACACCAATAAACTGGGATGTCGAAAGGAGCCCATTTAAAAGCATACCTCGTTCATCTCCTCGGAAGATCTCGATAATTGATCTACTTACACCATAGAGCAATACATACATCCAGAAGAGTTGCCCCTCAAATGACTTGACTCGCTTAAGGCTTATAAGAACAACAAATATCACTAACCCATTAATGGATGAATAGAGCTGTGTGGGATGAAGCGGTATACCTTTTGGAGCCAATGAATCCGGGTGCATAAAGGTTGTTGCCCATGGCAACTCACAAGGTTTGCCGTAACAGCAACCAGCAAAAAAGCACCCTATACGCCCGACAAACTGTCCAAAAGCAATTGAGGGAGCCAAGATATCGGCAGTCTTCCATGAGAAAAGCCCCTCTTTTCTTGTGTACCACACCGCCGTAAGGCAAGCAGCAATGAACCCGCCATAAAACACAAGGCCCCCATGCCATATCCGTATGATCTCCACGGGATCTTGCCGGAAAACCTGCCAGTTAATGAAGACATAAAGTAGTCTTGAGCCCACTATAGCTGCAATAAGCACATAAAAACACAGATCCAAGATCTTGTCTGTGTCTTCACCAACCCTGCGTGCTTCTTTAAGGGCCAAACCTATGGCCGACAAAAAGGCCGTGGCAACAAATACCCCATAAGTGTGAAGCGCAAAGGGACCTATATGAAACAATACGGGATGCATATCATATCTTTTTTAGTACCACATTAAGAAGCAATATCCCCACACCGACACAGATGGCACTGTCTGCCACGTTGAAAGCCGGCCAATGTGCCGTGCCAATATGAAAATCGAGGAAATCGACTACCTCCCCGAAACGGATCCGATCAATAAGATTCCCCAAGGCCCCTCCGAAGATGAGAGAAAAGGCGGAAGCAACCCATGGTTTCTCACGGGCCATGGTCGTATATAAGTAGAAAATAACTCCCAGGACCAAACACGAAACTGCCAGAAAAACCGCCGTACGAATACTTGAGGCCTCTCCAGCAAAGAGTCCAAAGGCGCCGCCGGTATTGTGAACATGGGTCAGAGCAAAAAAACCAGGTATAACCCCCAAGCTTTCATTAAGTGCAAAGACACTTAGGATGATCTGCTTGGTTACCTGATCAACCAGAACCACAATGCCACAAAAAACTGCAAGTCTCATATAGTAATTTTTCAAGTCTGACTTTCTGCATTCTTGAGGGCTTTGACACATCGAGCACAAATTGTTGTGTGTGTCTCATTACCACCTACGGAAGGATCATGTATCCAACAACGTTCGCACTTGGCGTCCTCAACACAGGTCACACCAATATCCAACCCTGGAATATTGACACTTCTGTAAGCATCCCTCGGACTTTCGTCAGAGGAAATAGAAACCTTGGAAACGATGAAGATGGTTCGCAATTCCTCAGCGCTTGGCATCGCCTCTTCAAGGAAGCCTTCCGGCACTGACATTGTAACTGCTGCGTCAAGGGAATGTCCGATTGTCTTACTCGTCCTAGCTTCTTCCAAGGCCTTACTGACCTCAGCCCTCAGATCAAGGATATGTTTCCACTTCTCGGCTAATCCGGAATCTACAAACGACTCATTAACTACAGGAAGATCGCACAGGTGTACACTAGTTGCCTTGTCATTTATCTTCGGCATATAGGACCATATTTCGTCGGCAGTAAAAACCATCATCGGAGCTTCAAGACGGGTTAATGTATCTATTATGATATACAGCGCCGTTTGGGCTGAACGTCGGGCCACCGATTTGGGAGGCGAAGTATAGAGTCTGTCTTTTAGGACATCTAAATAAAAAGAACTTAAATCCAATGTACAATAATTGTACAAGGCATG
>CAYSBQ010000053.1:0-15879 GCA_964429315.1 uncultured Desulfobacterales bacterium | reverse complement strand
TTATAAATTGACAGATTACTTGAACTATAATATCCGGTTTGTATGCCACGACAATGAGGAATAGATGCAAAGGTTTTTTGGCCCATCCAGGAGGGTGTACTTTGTCAATTCGCCTACAGCCAGATGAGCTGTTTTTTTTTACGAAACGGCCCCCACCAAACGAATGGTCAAAAATGCGGCGGGATCATCCGTTAAAAGACCGTGGCATCTTCTCTATTCCTCTATCGGCTTGAAGGAAGCGTAGCCTCTTGATACGTATGGCCTTTCCCTGCCATCGAGTCGGTGGCCCAGAAGGGCGGAACGATCCGCGTAGTTTAATAACATCAGCATCAATTCCCGGCCCCGAAGAAACCCCAGGCATCCCCTTGCGGCACTGATCTCATCAAAAGATGAAACATCATCACGCCTGACGTTTCGACCAACCATCATCAGGGGAACAGGCTCTCCGGAATGGATCAAAGTAGACACACTCGGTGTGGAATGATCGGCCGTAACGGCCACTAACAGGTCCTCTCGGCGGGTCTGCACGACGTCAACCAGCTGCCTTAAACCAGCATCCAGCATACTGATGGCGGCCTTCTTTTTTTCCGGATCCCCCGTATGGGCCGCTTCATCAGGCACCTTGGTGTGGACGTGTACAAAATCATGTCTCGAATCATCAAGGGCGAAACGGACCCTCTGCTCAAGGTCTTCGCCAGGGGCGTTGGTATCTTCAACACGTTGAAAGGCAAGCCCGAGTTCATGGGCGAGGCCTCCATACACGGCTCCGGAGGCAATCAAGAGCCCCTTCATGCCCCATTTGTCATGAAAAGGGGGCTGAACGATTCGTTTGCCGCACCGCTGGGTCGCCAGGAAGTTAGCCACGGGGAGGCCCATTGCCCGACGGCGACGGTTTATGGCATGATTTTCCAGGGTTTTATGACAATACGTAAGGTACGCGTTTAAGGCATTCGCCGTCCGCTCGGCCCGTTTGGATTCCCGATTGTCGTCAAGTGCGCAGATACGGGCCATCGGTTGGCCTGGAGCCATGGGATCGGAATCTGAAACATACGCCGACACGGACCCCTTGATCACCAGGAGGGAATCATGACTACGGGTGTGTCGGAGCCGGAAATCACACCCACCAAACGTCGCCGCTTCTATTTTCAAGAGAAGTTCTTTAAGGTCTTCTCCCGGCATAGGGGGGCGTTTGTCCACCAGGACCGCTTGGTCATTTTCCCACTTCACGTGGGATAGGTGGGCCAAGGAAATGACGTCATCTTCATCGAAAGCAATCCCTTCGCCTACGGCCTCCAATAGCCCGCGACCGGGAAAGTCATCCTTGGGATACCCGAAGAGGAGATAATGGGCCAACTCACTGGGAAAACATAGCCCTGGAGCACTTGCGTGAAAAAGCCCATTGCTGCCCATAGAAGCCAGACGATCCAAATTTGGCGTGGTCGCGGCTTGAAGCGGGGTCTTGTCACCCAATTGCAAATAGGATCGGTCCCCAAGGCCGTCTAACAAGATAAGAATGATCTTCATCAATGATCTCGTTGTCTCAGGTATTCATCCACTACTCGCTTTGTCTGAAGCAGCCCACTCACCTCTCTGACTTCGAGAACCCACCAGTCACAAGATGTGCCATGGACAATATCCAGGCGATCTTTGACATCATTTAGCTTCTGGGGAGGCACGTGGCCCAGGCCGGAGATCTCCGTATGGTAAATATGGGTGTTAAAAAGACAATCAATATGCGGGCTGACAAAATCCTTTGGAGCAAAGTAATAACTTTGTATCACCTCACTGGCATGGGCATGACCGATATCGAAGGTCACACCGGCCCCGCTTCCCCGAATGAGCTTTTCGAAAAGGTGGGGTTTACTGGTCCACCCCCAGGCGAGGTTTTCCAGGCATACCTTAACCTCCATGGACGCCCCATATTGGACGAGATCTCGCAGGTTGGAAATCGTAATATCCCATGACAGAGGTTCCGTTGAGTTGCGTCCAAGACCGATATGAACGGTCAGAAACCTGCCCGCCACCTTGGAAACAAGGCGGATAATGCGCTGGAACACATCGGCGGCCCTTGCCGATTCTTCAGGGTCATCATGGCCCAAATCAAGCTTGTAAAAGGGACAATGATAGCGAATCTCCAACGGCGCAAGCGCAGAAATGGCCTCGAGCCACCTTGATTCTTCAGTAGGTGAGTCGGTGAAAGATTCCAGGTCGAACGACCAGTCAACGCCGGAAAAGCCATGGTCACGGGCTAGGGTCTTGAGTTGTAGCGGATCCGAAAGAAAGTTGCACAAAGCCAGTTTTGGTCTTATCATAGATGTAATACCTATCAAACCACCATTTCGTCAGCAGCACCTTTAAATAGTTCCATATCGTTATAAACCCAGCACGGTTATAAGTCAAATCAGGCATAAGTATATTTAACAACCTCGACGGATCCTCACCCCGTCTTCAAACCAGGGACAGCACCTTTGAAAGCCCATGTCCTCAAGTCGTCTCAATGTATCGGTCTTCCGATTGCCGTCTATAACAACTTTCCCTGAAAACCCCTTTTGGTAAAGAATAGCTGCTTCCATAACGCGAGGAACCACCCCGCCCCTGTATTCAGCACCAAGACCACATCTGAACGGACCGACTTTTCGTCCAGAACCAGCCACTGGCCAATAGCGCCCAAGATCTTCCCGGACAGGACGATGAGAACAACAAAAACGATTAGGCCGATAATTACAAACAAGTGAAAGGGCTTATTCTTGTTTTCTGGAACCATGGGTCTATTCATACGGCATTGTCCTTTTTGCCGGCTTCTGTTTCGTTTCTTAAACAAACTGCACGATAGAACGACTCCATACCATTTTCTCGAGACCTATGGCAATAAGTTGCAGCGTAATGCCCCTTTCTGTTATAAGAGGTCTATGAATATGCTTGGCATCATCGGCTTCATATCCACTCACAGATTTTCCATATGCCATCTTTATGCCGAAGGCAGAAATTGATTTTCACCAAAGAGTTGAACACGTAAGCAGTACAGGAGGATGACTACAATGAAAAGCTATCGAAAAGAATTATGGTTTGAAATACCTTCAAGACGAGCCTTCATGAATATCACGCCTCAGGTTGAAGAGTGCCTGCGGGACAGTGGCATCAAGGAAGGCTTCTTACTTTGTAACGCGATGCACATAACCGCTTCGGTATTTATTAATGATGATGAATCTGGTTTACACTATGACTATGATGTGTGGCTGGAAAAGATAGCCCCCCATGAACCTGTTTCCCAGTACCGACACAACATGGGTGAAGACAACGCCGACGCCCACATGAAAAGACAAATCATGGGCAGAGAAGTGGTTGTTGCGGTGACCGATGGAAGGTTGGACTTCGGAACATGGGAACAAATTTTCTATGGCGAGTTTGATGGACGTCGAAAAAAGCGGGTTCTGGTTAAAATTATCGGGCAATGAACTTCTTTATAGAACATGGGTCAGACCCTATTCGACTTAACCATTTTAGGGACTCACGCGTGGTGAAATTCGAAAACCATGCATTCCCTGCCGTCTCTATTTTCGCCTATTCCTTCCCATTGCCAGGCTTTTCTTTAAACTTGAATTTCAACTTAGTCGGGTTAATGTCAAGGACTTGAACTTTGTCGCTGGGAAGATGAATTTGACTTCTCGTAATAGCAAAAGTCCTTCTGCCAAGGCGGCTCAAAGAAAGATCTATATCCACCGTTACATTGTTTTCATTCAAAGTGCCGGCATCCTTGCGAAGACCTCGAACCCTGATCTCGACAGTAGGGTTCACCGGCTCAAGGATCTCCAACTGTGACGGCATATCCGTTACCCTCAGTGGCACCTTTACGGTAGTTTCAAAATCCTGTTGACCTGCCAACATGAGCCACACGGTGCTGACTAAAAACAGAGTGCTAATCTTAACTCGCCATTGATTCACGGCAAAAAAACGCATCCGTTCCCACCAATTGCTTTTCACAGAGCTTTTAGGGGTAATGGCTTCCATGACAAGCCGAGAAAGACCTTCGGCATTCTCCACCCGAATAATCTCATTGTCTATGGCAAGAGATACCTCTCCCGTTTCTTCTGACACTATTACCACGCAAGCATCACATCTTTCGGAAAGACCAAGGGCTGCTCTATGTCGGGTTCCCCACTGCTTTGGCAACCCATTATCAGAACTCAATGGCAAATAGCAGGCCACCTGTGTAACCCGGCCACGCCGGATTAACACTGCTCCATCGTGAAGCAACGAGTGTTTTTGAAAAATGCTAACTAATATTTCTAAGCCCGGTTCTCCTTCCAAAGATTGGCCCTCGGTAATGAATTCCTGCACTCTGTCTACCCTCTCAAGTATGACTAAAGCGCCAACCTTTCTTTTGGCAAGACTGAATATCGCATCTGTGAATCCCGAAATCCACTTTTCAGGCCTGGATATCTTGTAAAAGCCCATCCTCTGAAGGGGATTTACCCGCTCTAAGACCTGGCGAATCTCCGATTGAAACAAGATAATCAGAAGAATGACTAAGACTTGCCACAAAACCTGAAATGCCCATGTGGTCAAGAAAAGTCCCCATGCCCTTGCCGCTGTGTAGATTATGCCCAGGACCAACAGGCCGACCAAAGCCTTGAAGGCCTTCGTTTGTCTAAACCACAGATATAGATGATATGCCACTATTGTGAGGAAAACGATATCAATAATGTCACGAACTCGCAGATCAGCAATTATGGAAAATAAGTTCATAAGATGAGTTGCACCATTTGAAATAGCATTGTTTGCATGATTAAGGTTCGTACACGAATTCAGGACAAACGAAAGGGTAAAACTTGTTATTACTATCCTAAAAAAAAAGCTACTAGTCAAGTCTACTGTTGACCGTGTGCTATTGACCGTTAAGCATAGTATCTTTAGGCACAGGTATGGTAAAATACCGATAGTCGAAAAATGACTTTTCAGGCGTGAATCGTCTTCCTGCATAACCGGCGCTTACGACACTATCCCGAAAATCCAAGAAGCCCTTGACCGGTTTAAGAAGCTTAAATGGCCGGTGTTTCACATCGTGCGTGAACATATCGATATCGTTACGGCTCTTCATGATTCCCAAATGAGCCTTGATATGGTATACCGGATCTTGTTGTCGGCCAAGTATCTTTTTTAGGAAGGAATCCGCAACAGTGGTGTATAGCCTTGGTAATACCGGAAACGATCTTTAGAGGGATCAAGGCCGCCGGCGCCAGGAAGAACACGGTACTGACTCAAGGGGAGCATATGGAGTATGTGTGGTCATTTTTCCATTGATTATTTAAAAATAGCTCAACTCATTGAAAGATTTTCACTAAGTGAAGTGCCTGGCGCGAGCCCACCTGTTGATCTTAAAGCAACCAATGATTATTACCCTTCGCACGGGGAAACACATGCATATATCCCGATAATTCTCAACGAAAATGGAATTCGAACATTTCAACTTTTACGGTGGGACTTGATACCAGGTTGGTGGAAGAAGTCTCTTACAGAAAAAAATTATGTATCATTCAATGCCCGTTCTGATTCCATTAAAGAAAAAGCAACATTCAAAAAAGCTTGGCTAAAAGGCCGGCGCTGTATTTTCCCTGCCACGTCTTTCTATGAATGGCCCGATAAAAAGTTGATAAAACCAGGAACAAAACGGATGGAGCATAAAATAACCCTACAGAAAACACTAGTTTTTTCAATGGCCGGTATCTGGGATTCGTGTGTTCTGCCCGATTCGAATGTCCCCTTTCGTTCCTGTGCGATTATTACGACAGAAGCAAACAAGGCAATTGCTCAAATTCCTCATACAAGGATGCCTGTTATTCTTACACAAGAAGAGGAAGATACATGGTTGGATATAAATTTAACGCCTGATTCAGCATTCCAAATGTTGCATCAATATCCCGAAGAAGAAATTATGATTAAAACACATAGCATCCGATGAGCAAACAAGACAAGAATTTGCTGAGGGTCATCTCCATATATTCGAACTTAGACACAGAGCCCTTGGAATTGCCCTTGGTCTATCCAAAAATTTCAGCAGGCTTTCCATCACCAGCTGAAAATTATTTTGAAGAGCGCCTAGATTTAAACAAAATACTCATTAAGCATCCCGCAGCAACTTTCTACGTGAAAGTGGAAGGTAATTCCATGATTGAGGCAGGTATTTTTTCTGATGATATTCTCGTCGTAGATCGCTCTTTACAACCCCAAAATGACAGCATCGTCATTGCCGCGTTAGACGGAGAATTCACGGTGAAAAAACTGAAAAAAGAAAATAATAAATTATATATGCTACCAGAAAATCCCGATTTTGCTCCTATT
This sequence comes from uncultured Desulfobacterales bacterium, assembly GCA_964429315.1. Taxonomy (GTDB): domain Bacteria; phylum Desulfobacterota; class Desulfobacteria; order Desulfobacterales. The sequence continues at coordinate 9,540 of CAYSBQ010000053.1, read as the reverse complement.
GAAATTAATGAAGAAACAGATTTTTTGATTTGGGGCGTTGCAACGTATAACATTCACAAACTTTAAGAACAAAGATGAGTAAAATATTTGCACTGGTGGACTGTGATAACTTCTACGCTTCCTGTGAACGGGTATTTAACCCTGAAGTATGGAATCGTCCCGTGGCGATACTGTCAAACAACGACGGCTGTATTATTGCAAGATCCAATGAGGTCAAAGCCATGGGCATTTCTGCTGGGACACCCTTCTTCAAATGCAGGAATCAAATTCAAAAAAACAACGTCGCCGTATTTTCGTCGAATTATACCCTCTATGGGGATATGTCCCAAAGAGTAATGGAAACTTTGCAACAGTTTACACCGGATCTCGAGATTTATTCGATTGACGAAGCCTTTCTCTCTCTGTCCGGATTTGAATATCAAGATCTCGATCAATACGGTCCAAAAATCAAAAAAACTGTTGAACAGTGGACCGGCATTCCCGTTTCTGTTGGTATTGCGGCCACGAAAACACTGGCAAAGATAGCCACCAGAATCGCAAAGAAAGAAAAGCGTTTCAACGGGTATTACAATTTATTGAATGCATCACAACTGGATGATATCTTGGGGGAAGTACCTATAGAAAAAATATGGGGCATTGGAAGACAATCAGCAAAAAAACTACAGGCCCATCAGATTTACAATGCAAAGCAGTTCAAATATGCGAATCCGAAATGGGTTAAAAAGCATTTCACAGTCGTTGGTTTGCGTACCCAACAAGAATTATGGGAAACATCTTGTATCCCCCTTGATCAGTTTCCCCCACCAAAAAAACAAATCATCTGTTCTCGGTCTTTCAGTCATCCTGTAACATCACTCCAAGAGTTAAGAGAGGCTGTTTCTGAATATACCTGCCAGGCGGCAGTGAAATTACGAAAACAAAAGTCGGTAGCGCAGGTTTTACAAGTCTACATCACAACTAATCGGTTTAAGCGTAGCCCCCAATATTGCAATGCCATTCAAGTCCATTTCCCCGGTTCTACGTCAGACCCGTTCCAGTTGGTCAATTTTGCGTGCCGTGGCATGGAAAGGATTTTCAAACCAGGATATCGATACAAAAAGGCGGGGATCGTATTGACAGGTTTGATACCAGAGGATAAAAATCAGGCCGATTTCTTCTGGAAGCCCTCCTCTCCCAGCAAACGAAAGTTAATAAAAAGTCTCGATTTTCTTAACGAAAAATATGGCTATGGAAGTATCCAGATTGCTTCTGCAGGAATTCATCAACCCTGGCAAATGAAGCGAGACTTTAAATCACCCCATTACACAACCCGCTGGAATGACATTCCAGTTGCAAAAGCATGAGGATAGCTATTGGTTAAACACAAAACAGAAGTGGATGAGCACTAGTTCATGAAGGCACATGAAGAACTACGCCCTCTCAAGCGGAGGAAAACCTTTGAAGAGATATTAGCCCATGAAAGAAAAAAACGTTTCTTCTGGTTACACTGAAAAGATTAAGGATAGGATAATCGGCCTGGGCGCGGATCTTGTTGGTATTGCGGATGTCGAGCCCTTGAAAGAACTCAAAGTTGATCCGCCCGATCTACTTGAGCCTTTTACCAGGGCTGTTTCAATTGCTCTCAAGCTCCCTAAGGCAGTATTCGAAGAGATTTCCGATCGGCCGACACCTATTTACAAGTCAATTTACCAGACAGCCAATCTTGCCCTTGATCAGATTGCTTTCCGCGCTGCAATGGTCCTCCAGGATGACAGCCATTACAGCCTGCCTGTTCCCGCATCCCAGGTCCTGGATCGGGAGAACTGGTATGCGGCAATCAGCCATAAGGCAGTAGCTCGAATGGCCGGATTGGGCTGGCAGGGTAAAAACCTGCTTCTTATAACTCCTAAATACGGGTCCAGGGTTCGCCTTGTAACTGTGCTCACAAACGCTCCCCTTGATATTAATGGGCCGGTAAAAAATCGCTGCGGAGATTGTAACGCGTGTAAAGATGCATGCCCTGCCCAGGCCATAAAAGGCGTAAATACAAAGACCCATTACAACAGCAGAAATGAGGCAATGTATTTTTCCAGGTGCAAGGAGAAGGTCGTCGGAGAATTTGCAAAGATTCCTGAAGTCGGCGTTCCTATATGTGGAATCTGCATCAAGGTATGCCCCTTTGGTAAATAGTAAGGTAAAATATCAAACAGTGGCATAACTACTTTCTCTTCTTTTGATGACCGTTATTGTTAACCTTGTACTCCGCAATCGCCTTTTGAAGCGTCTTTACGGCCAGGCTGATGCAGTGTTGATCTTGCCGTTTTCAACATCTACATGCGAAGGATTTTGTTGTGGCAGTGATTGAGTGACGAGCCCTTATTCTGAGTGATTGCCAAGTCCCTTGATGGTTCTTAGACGTTCCAAAAGGTCTTCAGCGTCCTGCCTTTGCGGTTGTGTGGGTAACTGGGCAATAAGGCCAAGTCCCTCGCTGGCCTCGTGGAAATCCTCCGGCGACAGAGCGCTCACAGCTGCGCAATTGATCATGGCGTTTATTCGCACGATTCTCTCCGCCAGTTCAAGACCTGTCATATCGTGGACCTTTTCGTCTGCGATGACCAGGTCATAGGGAGTATGCGAAACCAGGTCCAAGGCGATTTCGCCCGATTCTGCGCAGGACAAATCAACCTCGCTGTGTGTCGAGAGAACTGAAGCCAGTTCGTGCAAGGTGTTATTCTTCGGCCTTACAAGTAATAACTTGAGCATATCCGCCTCTTAGGGGTATGAAAGAATCACTGTATGGGTCAATCCTCCCGGGCATGTTTCACTATATGTCCGAGTTCGGGGAAGATGAGTTCTTTGCAAGCCAGCTTACAGGCCTTTAGACTTCCAGGCATACAAAACACGACAGTTTTGGCGATTAGCCCCGCGGTCGCTCTTGAAAGTAATGCCGCAGCGTCTATCTCTTCATAGCTCAAAGAAGCAAAAAGATGGCTGAAGGCAGTGAGTTCCTTGGAAAACATGGGGCGTATAGCCTCAATGGTCACATCCTTTGAGCTGATACCGGTACCACCTGTTGTTAGGATTGCATCCGGTGTGTGTTCTTCAATAACTCGTCGTACCGTTTCACAGATGGCAGTCTTGTCATCGGGGATTATTTCATGAAACACCACATGATGCTTCTTCGGAGTCGCTTTCTTTATCCACTGTCCACTTTTATCATTAGAAAAACTGCGACTGCTGGAAATTGTGAGAATAGCAGTCCTCAGTGATTCAGGTGCTTGGGCCTTATGGGCTCTAGTACTCATCGCCGCATTCCCCTCTTAACTCAAAAAGCCGATTGGAGTGTCCTGTAGTCCTTACATGATTTATTGTCAAGAACAAAGGGGACGGTTGGTCAAGGAATACCGGGTGTGGAGTGGGTTGAAGGACAAAGCAAGCTGTTTAGCGGCGTTCAATACCTCGAACAATAACTCCGGTTTTTACCCAAGAAAAAAGGGGCTGGCCAATCTGGCCTAACCCCTTGATTATATTATGGCGGGGACGACGAGACTCGAACTCGCGACCCCCGGCGTGACAGGCCGGTGCTCTAACCAAACTGAGCTACATCCCCAAAATCTATTTATATATATGGTAGGCGGAACAGGGCTTGAACCTGTGACCCCCGGCTTGTAAGGCCGATGCTCTCCCAACTGAGCTACCCGCCCGCATATTCGTTATTCATTTACATTTGCACGGAAAACACCTGGTTGAACCTAGTATTGGTAGCCGACACGCCTTCCGGTGTCAAGCAAAATCAGTTGATTTGCATCGGATTTACAGATTCCTCCGCCTTTGGAATCATTTCCGGCGAAATCACTTCTTTATCTGCACTTTTAAACAGCTCTTCACCATCTTCTAAAACAATGGCACGAGTCAGCACTTCATCCATGTGATCTGCCAAAACCACTTCAAAGCGTTTTAAGATCTTTGCCGGGATCTCCTTCAAGTCATTTTTATTTTCCCTGGGAATAACAAGCTGAGATATCCCGCCACGATGGGCCGCCAGGATCTTTTCCTTTAATCCACCGATGGGCAAGATCCGACCGCGTAGTGTAATTTCTCCAGTCATAGCCAGGTCACGACGAATTGGTTTTTTGATCAAAGCGGATACAATCGACGTAGCCATGGTTATACCGGCAGAGGGCCCGTCCTTTGGTGTAGCCCCCTCAGGTACGTGGATATGAATATCAACCTTTTTATAGAAATGCTTCTCAAGCCCAAGTGTTCCAGCCCTTGATCTCACATAACTCACCGCGGCCTGGGCAGATTCCTGCATCACCTCTCCAAGCTTTCCGGTAACTGTCAGTTTCCCCTTACCCGGCAAAACCACAGTCTCAATTGAAAGGAGTTCACCTCCGACCTGGGTCCAAGCCATACCGGTAGCAAGCCCTATTTCATGCTCCTCTTCAAGCTGTCCATATCTAAATCGAGGAGCTCCAAGAAGTTTTTGAATTGATTGGGCTGATGCTTTAACAGAATCTTTTCCGCCCTCTTTTGTAATCTCACGCGCCACCTTTCTACAAACAGAGGCAATCTCACGCTCCAAATTGCGCACACCTGCCTCCCGAGTATACCGGCGAATGATCATCTGGAGGGCATTTTCTGTAATGGCAAATGTTTTGTCTGATAATCCATTTCGTTTGATCTGCTTGGGCACCAGAAACCCCAGCGCGATCTGTAATTTCTCGTACTCCGTATAGCCTGGCAATTCTATTATTTCCATACGATCCTGAAGCGGCGCCGGGACACCGTGAAGATTATTCGCAGTAGTAATAAAAAGGATTTCCGACAAATTATAGTCCACATCGAGGTAATGATCGCCAAAGGCATAGTTCTGTTCGGGATCCAACACCTCTAGTAAAGCCGATGACGGGTCACCTCGAAAATCCATGCTCATTTTATCGACTTCATCCAGGCAGAAAACAGGATTTTGAACCTTTGCTTTCTTAAGCGACTGAATGATCTTTCCCGGCATAGCACCAATGTAGGTTCGCCTATGCCCCCTAATCTCGGCTTCATCCCTCACTCCACCCAGGGACAATCGGATAAATTCCCGCCCGGTAGCCCTTGCAACAGATCTGGCCAAAGACGTCTTGCCAACCCCTGGCGGTCCTACAAAACAAAGGATGGGACCATGCACCTTCTTAACCAATTTTAGAACAGCCAAGTATTCCAAAATCCGTTCTTTCGGTTTATCCAATCCATAGTGATCCTCCTCTAAAATTTCCTCCGCCCTATCAACATCTAGGCGAAGCTTGCTACGGACAAACCATGGCAGGGTAATAAGCCACTCTATGTAATTTCGAACAACCGTTCCCTCCGCCGACATTGGGGCCATTAGCTTCAACTTCTTGAATTCTTGCTTAGCCTTGGCAGTCGCCTCTTTTGACATTCTTTTGTGTTTTATACGCTTTTCAAGTTCCTCCAGTTCGGTCTTGTAATCATCCTTGCTGCCCATTTCCTTTTGGATGGCCCGCATCTGCTCATTCAAGTAATAATCCCGCTGGGTCTTTTCCATTTGTTTTTTGACCCTGCCTTTAACCCGTTGCTCGGTCTTATAGATCTCAATCTCTGTTTGCATCAAATTAAAAAGAAGACTCATACGATCAACCGGTGAGACCGTTTTTAACAGTTCCTGCTTGTCTGGGAGCTTAAAGTTAAAATGAGCCGAGACCGTATCTGCCAACTGCGATAGGTCCTTAATTTTTGAAATATTCTTGATAACGTCTTTTGAGATATTCTTATTGATCTTCGAATAATCCTCAAAAGCCCCAACTACTGTTCGCGTCATCGCCTCCCTTTCAATGCTGCTCGTTTCGGGTTCAATAATCACTTCGACTTCGGCTATATAGTAGTTGTCTTTAGAAACAAACCTGTTCATCCTGGCACGTTTTTTCCCCTCTACCAAGGCCTTAACTGTTCCATCAGGCAACCGAAGCAGTTGGAGTACCGTACCAATCGTACCCATCTTATACAGGTCCTTTTCTTCCGGCAAATCCACAGAAGCATCCCTCTGTGAGACTAAAAAAACTTTTTTGTCTAAATTCATCGCGGCAGACAGCCCATTTACTGATTTTGCCCGACCCACAAAAAGCGGAACGACCATGTGTGGAAAGATAACAACGTCCCTAAGCGGAAGAAATGGCAAGCTGAACTTTTGTTCTAGATCATCCATCATCTTTTTCCTTTTCAATATATCGAACATAATTGATTTTTTACGAAACTATCATAATTTAACAAACCGACTTGACAAGCCGACAAATTCCTAAGCTAGGACATAGCCAATTCTTTAGATTGCTCAAAGAGCAAAATCGGTTCTTCGTTATTCAAGATAACATCTTCATTGATAACGCACTCTTTCACCCCATTCATGGATGGAATCTCGTACATAATATCAAGCATACTATTTTCCATGATGGCCCTCAACCCTCGTGCGCCACTCTTTCGTTCGAGAGCTTTTCTTGCAATTAACCTCAACGCACCGTCGGTAAACCGAAGCTTGACATTCTCAAACCCTAACAAACGCTGGAACTGCCTTACCAGAGCATCTTTGGGCTCTGTCAGTATTTTGACAAGAACGTCTTCGCTCAACTCACATAGTGTCGCTATCACAGGTAATCGGCCAACAAACTCTGGAATCAACCCGAATTTTACAAGATCATCAGGCTGGACCAATTCTAGTATTTCACTGATATTCCTTTCCTTCCTGCTCCGGATATCGGCCCCAAAGCCCATTACCTTATTGCCCAATCTGCTTTCTACGATCTCACTCAACCCATTGAATGTTCCACCACAGATAAAAAGGATGTTCGATGTGTCTATTTTGATAAAATCTTGCTGTGGATGCTTGCGCCCTCCCTTTGGCGGCACACTGGCAATCGTTCCCTCTATAACCTTCAGAAGTGCCTGTTGCACCCCTTCACCAGAGACATCTCTCGTGATAGAAGGGTTATCCCCTTTTCTGGCAATCTTGTCTATTTCATCAATATAGACAATACCTTGTGATGCCTTCTCTGCGTCGTAATCAGCGTTTTGGAGAAGTGATACAATGATGTTTTCTACATCTTCTCCAACATAACCTGCTTCTGTTAACGAAGTAGCGTCGGCTATAGTAAAAGGCACATCTAAAAATCTGGCGAGCGTTTGGGCAAGTAGAGTCTTACCACAACCTGTGGGGCCAATCAGGATAACGTTACTCTTATGCAACTCGACATCGTCTGCACCAACCTGGGCCTCGAGACGCTTATAGTGGTTATAAACAGCAACAGATAAAATCTTTTTGGCTCGCTCCTGCTCAATCACATAATCGTCTAAACTAGACTTAATAGCGGCAGGAGCTGAAAACCCTTTCTTCCCCTCGGTGTGAGCCTCCTTTTCATACTCTTCTTCGACAATTTCGTTACAAAGCTCAATACATTCATCACAAATGTACACGGCTGGCCCAGCAATCAGTTTCTTAACCTCTTCCTGACTCTTCCCGCAAAATGAACACCTCAGACCATCTCCGTCCACACCCCTTCGTTTAGCCATGCATTCCTCCCAGATTAATGACGTCAAACATTGAACATCTAACGTCGAACGTCGAATAAAAAAGCAACTGTTCACGGGTTAAGAGATCAGAATTCAAAGCTCAAGGCTCAAAGAAAAACCATAATTATGGTGGTTTCAGCCTCACTTTTGAGCTTTCAGCTTACTTGGAACTTGTGAACGCTCAGGAAAAGATTGCTGCAAGAACTATTCCTACTTTTCCTGCTCACCGGCCGCTGCTTCCCGCCTACTTATGACACTGTCTACAATGCCATATTCTTTGGCTTCCCAGCCGCTCATAAAGAAATCGCGGTCTGAATCTTTCCGTATCTTTTTAATATCTTGATGGGTATGAAATGAAAGAATCTCATTTAATAACTTGTGCATCCGTAAAATCTCCTCAGCCTGTATAGCCACGTCTGAGGCTTGCCCTTGAAATGAGCCCATTGGTTGATGAATAAGAATCCTGGCATTGGGTAGCGCATAGCGCTTTCCTTTAGTCCCAGCTGCCAGCAATACCGCTCCCATGCTGGCAGCCTGCCCCATACATAACGTACATATATCAGGCTTAATGTACTGCATAGTATCATAGATAGCCAGGCCAGCGCTTACCATGCCTCCCGGAGAATTGATATAGAAATTAATCTCTTTGTCAGGGTCGTCTGATTCCAAAAACAGAAACTGGGCAATCAAGAGATTGGCAAGTTCGTCATCAACAGATGAGCCAAGAAAGACAATACGGTCTTTCAGTAGCCTGGAATATCTGTCATAGGCTCGTTCCCCACGACTGCTCTGTTCAATTACCATCGGTATAAGCGCCATTATAAGTCTCCTTCTCTAGGCTGTATCTTTATCAGCCTCGATCTTTTCTACATCACTGTTATCGATTATGTACTTGACAGCTTGTTTTTCAAGGGCCTTTTGTTTAAAAATTTCACGGTCTTCTTCAGCGCTTTCGTAATATTGTTTTATAACATCTACGGGCTGATTCAGTGTCTTGGCAATTTCACCATAAGCTTCATCGAGCTCTTCGTCGGTTAAACTAATCCCCTCCTGCTCAATCACCTTTTCGAGGAGTAAGTACTCACGCACCTTCCGTTCGGCCACTGGATGATATTTTTCGGAAAGCTCTTCGACACCTTGGGCCGATTGATCCGGTGACACACCTTTTTGAGCCATGAGACCTTGAGCATCCCTGACCATGCCGGAAAGCTCCCTTTCCACTAAGGCGGATGGAAGCTCAAAACCAGACTGTTCAATGAGCTTGTCGATTACGTTTTCTCGAAGCTGCCTTCTGGATTCGGCCTTATACCTTCGTTCTAAATCCTCCTTAAGGGCCTCTTTCAGCTCTTCTAATGTTTTGTATTCTCCCAAATCCTTGGCGAACTCGTCATCCAATGCCGCCAGAATCTCCTCCTTTACCTCCCTTAGAGTCACTTTAAAGATCACATCAAGACCAGCCAGGGCGTTGTTATAATAGTCATCTGGAAAACGCACTTGAATTTCCTTGGTGCTGTCGAGTTCCATGCCGATCAGTTGGTCCTCAAAATCTTTTAATATCCGGCCCGAACCAATTTCCACCTGAAAATTCTCTGTTTTTCCGGCAGCTTCTACGGGTTTTCCATCCTTAAACCCTTCATAATCGATAATTACAATATCCTTATCCTTGACAGCCCGATTCTCATCTACACTCTTAAGCTGAGCATTACGCTTTTGAAGCATCTTCAGGTGGGTATTGATTTCCTCCTCATCTACAGTGTGTATTTTTTCTCTAAGTTCGAGACCTTTTAAATTCAGCTCTTCAACAACCGGGCGTACCTCAATGGTTGCCGAATAGCGATATGGTTGCCCCTTTGCCAACTCGGACGGGTCAAGTGTAGGCTCACTTACAGGCTTAATCTCAGCCTCCCCTAAGGCTTTACTGTACGAATCCTGAATTAACTCACTAGACACTTCTGCATGAACCTGTTTCCAAAATCTTTTTTCAAGAAGAGA
>CAYSBQ010000052.1:0-15970 GCA_964429315.1 uncultured Desulfobacterales bacterium | reverse complement strand
TTGGAAACTCACGCTAGTGCCTATTCGGTTAAAAACATTTATGGACAGGCACTAGTTGACTTTTTCCTTTGATATGCTTATTTTGCCACAGATGCGTAAGGCGAAAGCTTGACTGTTTCGTAACAAGTCTGATTTTGCTCTTTTCGTGCAAGAGGATCAAACCATGGAACCACTTAAGCCGGTTAATGTAGCCATTGTTGGTGGTGGACCTGGGTGCAAGGCAATCATGGACATGATATTTGCCGAAAGACTTAGCCAGCTTCGGATGAAACTTGTTGGCGTGGCTTGTACCAACTCCCGGGCTATCGGCTACCGCTATGCACAGGAACAGGGGATCTATACAACAAGGGACTATCGCGATTTTTTTAAGCTTAAAGACCTCAACATGATCATTGAACTGACAGGTCACGATGCGGTTGCCAACCAGATTTCACAGGACAAGCCGGGGTACGTCCGGCTGATGGATTACGTTGCGGCACGGCTGTTCTGGGATGTCTTTCAGATTGAAGAAGAAAGGATTGCCGAGCGACAACAGGCAGAGCAAGCCCTTACAAAGGCACGTGATGAATTGGAAAGGCGAGTTAAAGAGCGTACCGCGAAGTTAGCTGAGACGACCAAACAACTTAGGCTCGAACTTGGTGAGCGAAAGAGGGCTGAAGGGGCGCTCCGACAAAGTGAGGAGGCTTTGCGCACTATCAATGTTGAGTTGGCACAAGGTTTGTCGGAGGTTTTTGGTGCGTTGAATGAGATATCTTCCGGAAACCCCGAGGTGAGGATACCTGAAACATCAAAAATCGATTTGTTAGCCCAATTAAAACATATCGTAAATCTTACCGCTAGAAATCTTGGAGAAATCGTGGATCTATCCCACGAATTTGCCATAGGCCTGGCGGAGCACTTTGACGTGCTGCACAGGGTATCTAGAGGTGATCTAAAGGCACAGGTTTCGGGCTCTTCAAATATAGAACTGCTCGAATTTTTAAAGAAAATGACAAACGAGACGATTCAAAGCGTTTCTGATGAAATCACGGAGCGCAAGCGTGTAGAAGTAATGCTTGAGCAGATGTTTCAGACAGTAAAAAAGGGCCATGATGACCTTTTGTCCATTCTGAATATGTTGCGTTTGGGTATTGCCACTGTTAATCGGAGTGGTCGTATCTCATTTCTTAATCGGACAGCCCAACAACTTATAGAGAAAAGCGGCATGGCCGTTTTAGGAAAACATTGGCAAGAGGTGTTTTTGTTTAATGGGCGGGACAAGGCCAAACTAGAAGATATGCTGAAGCACCCCTCTAAAGAAAGACCGAAGTTACAAGCTCAAGTTAAGTTTCATGAAGGGCGGCGTTACTGGATGGATATCGAAGTACGAGAGGATCCTCGCAACCCGCAAAAGGAGATCCTCTTTCTCTACGATATGTCGGAACTATACGACCTGCGACGTATGCTTGAAGGCAAAGCGCGATTCCATGATCTTGTAGGAAAAACCGAGGGAATGCAGAATGTTTACAAGCAAATTAGAGAGGCCTCCAAGGTAGATTGGACAGCCCTGATCGAAGGACAAACAGGGACGGGCAAAGAACTAGTCGCTCGCGCCATACATTTTTCAAGCCATCGGAAGAAGAAACCCTTTATTGCAGTCAACTGTGCCGGATTGAACGATTCACTGCTGACCAGCGAGCTTTTTGGACATAAACGAGGGGCTTTTACCGGAGCAGTTGAGGACCATAAAGGTTTTTTTGAGATTGCAAATGGGGGAACGTTACTCCTAGATGAAATCGGAGATATCTCCAGGAACATGCAGACAAGTTTGCTGCGTGTTCTTGAAGAAAAAAAGATCACTCGATTGGGTGAGTCAACAGCGCGACAAATAGATGTTAGGGTGTTGGCATCAACGCATCGGAATCTGACCGAAGAAGTTGAAAGAGGGCGATTTCGTCCTGATCTGTTGTATCGGATTCGAGTTGCCAGAATAAAACTTCCGCCGTTACGCGAGCGCCGCGAAGACATACCCTTGCTTGTTGAATCTTTTTTAAGCCAAAACCGTGCCGCTACGGGAAAGGCGGTCAAACACGTAAGCCGCGAAGCAATGAGGATATTGCTGGAATACGATTGGCCAGGAAACGTCAGAGAACTCAAAAGCGCTATCGACTTTGCTACACTTCACTGCAAACCTACCGTTATAAGTGCCGAAGACCTGCCCCCGGAAATTCTTCATTCAAAACGCCCCCAGTCGTCTACTGTTGTTCCACATCAGAACGAGAAACAGCGGATGGTGGCTGCTCTGGAGGCGGCAAAGGGGAATCGCACCGTTGCTGCCCGCGAAATGGGAATAAGCAGGGCCACGCTTTACCGTCGCTTAACTAACCTCCGCATAGATCCCTCAGAGATACCCGCAGCTGTCTCGCGCGAGACATGATCGAGACACAAATGAGACACAAATGAGACATAAACTGTCTCATTTGTGTTCCGCCCCGTATTAGAAACATCAGCAACATCGGGAGCAATCATTGCAAATCAATACGTTAGGCGCCGATCGAATCTTTGGCACCCTCTTTGCAATATAGCATGTCATCGGGCTCTGTGGATGGTTTCTTATTACTATTCCTTTAAGTTTTACAGGCAAATGTCGTCATCTTTTTGGACTAAAGGCAATGTAAGGTTTGTCACGAAATAAGTGTTTCAAGATGGCAAAGTATTTTAGGTTGTATTTAAGGCGCTCTGGCGGGAGCATACCAAGGTATGTGACCAACCGAGCAAAGCAGAAGACGGCCCAAAAGACCAGCAAGATGTGGCAGTGATTGCGTGATGAGACCTTGGTCTTCTACGTTCACAGGGGAAGCGGAGGGGCGTGCTATGGAAGAAAAGAGTGTACTCATAGTTGAAGATTCTCCCTCCATACGGGGGGATTTGAGCAAAATGTTAAGCATGGCAGGTTTTCGCTCCCATGCTGTAGAGCGGAAAAAGGAATTTTTGACTTGTCTAGATTGTCAAGCCCCCGATTTGCTTCTTTTCGGTTCCGGCATTCATGACGGGGAAATTGCGGCCTTTGCTGAAGTTACCCAGCGCGGAAAAAAAGACATCCCCGTTCTTTTTATACAAAGTGACGAAGAAGGATTGGAAGGAGTTAAGCTTCCGAACAACATTACTGTCTCCTGCCTGGGAAGTAATTTTGGGCCACCTGAGTTGAAGCAGGCTCTAGAAAGCCTTGTTATAAGCATTCAAACTCCTGAATACAAGGCGCTGGACAACAGTATAATAGGTAAGGCTCCTGCGGTGATGAAAATGAAGCGTCATATTTTGCGCTTGGCCAAATCTGACTTGACCGTTCTCATTACCGGCGAAAGTGGAACGGGCAAAGAATTGGTGGCTCGGGCCATGCACAGGTTTTCCCCCAGGGCGAATAAACCCTTTATCAAGGTTAATAGCCCCTCTGTGCCAACACATCTTTTTGAAAGTGAACTGTTTGGGTATGAAAAAGGGGCATTTACTGGGGCTTTGAAGAAAAAACCGGGGAAATTCCAACTTGCTCATACAGGAAGTTTCTTTTTGGATGAAATCGGTGAGCTCTCTTTGCTGATGCAAGCAAAACTTTTGCAAGTTCTTGATGATAAAGAGGTTTCACCTCTGGGGAGCACAACCAACATAAAAATTGATACCCGTGTCTTGGCTGCGACTAATGCCAGACTGAATCAAATCCTTTCTCCGAAGCATTTTAGGCAAGACCTGTATTATCGCCTCAGTGTGACTTCAATCTGTGTCCCGCCTCTAAGAGAACGCAAGAGTGACATTGACCTTTTGAGTGACTATTTCTTGAGGAAATATAGTGCACACTATGGCAAGAAATACGAGCCTCTTTCGGATCAGGTCCATCGGCAATTTAAACAGCGCGAGTGGCCCGGAAATGTTCGAGAGCTGGAAAATGCTATACGTTATATTGTCGCAGTGGGAAAAGAGGAGATTATAACAAAGAGACAATCGAAGCGGCTGAAAACCTATCCTCTCAAAGAGGCCGGCAAAAAAGCAGGCCAAAAGGCCGAGAAAGACACACTTGAGCAAGTACTTTCTTATACCGATTGGAACCGAAAAAGGGCGGCAGACCTATTGAAGACTAGTTATAGAACCCTCTTAAACAAGATTAAGGAATACGGGATTAGGCAAAAGGTTAGCGATTTCTAACTAGTGGCCATCCATAAATGGTCTTTTTGCCCAATCTCTGCGTTATGCTCAAAAAATAATCCTCGGAATATCAACTATATGCCTGTGGTTATTTTTTTCGCATGCCTTAATCTTGAACAATAATCCTTATTTATGGATGACCACTAACTAGCAGGGGGTGAACAATGGAAAAGACACTTTTTTCTACGACTGAGGTGGCCGGATGGCTTGGTGTGTTCCATACAACAGCTAGACGATGGATTGAGCGAGGCAAGATCAAGGGGATAAGAGTAGGCAGGAATTATAAGGTTCCCGTCGAGGAAGCAATCCGTGTTTTAAATTATTACAAGGTACCTCTACCCGGACCACTGAAGAACTACGAACTCAAGAAGGCCGGACAAGTTAATGGCCCAGCCTTTTATAAAGACGGCTCAAATTCTATACTGCAAAAGCTATTGCTTGTTGAGGAAATAGAAGACCCGGCTTTTGTGTGTAGACAGGATGCCATCTTAGGCGCCAACCAGGCTTTTTGTCGTTTGCTGGGGTACAGCCAGGTGGACATGATTGGTCTTGATGTGGGAAAAGTCCTGGACAAGACTACTAAAAGCAAGCTCATTGAGTTTGCCCAAGAGCAGCAAGCCATTTCTGGCAAAGGCGCCGCAGACTATGAGGGTTATTTGAAGGGAAAAGAAAATGCAACAAAGAAGGCGAGGATTACGATTGGCTTACTGGACCGTATACAGGGAGTTTTTTTGTTGGTTATCAGGAATTGACCTCACGCGCACTTGTTATCTATTTATCCTTGGCAAAATCCCTTGCCTTTTCGGCAAACCCCCTGAGACGATCATCGACTAAACGGAATAGACCTCCCCTTGAATATGCGCCTTCCTTTCGTATGTGTTTTACAGGGCAAAGCTTGTCCGTTGAGTTGAGCTTGCTTTCGCCTAACGAGTTCTTTGTACAGCGAAACATATTTTTGGGCCGATTGTTTCCAGGAAAAGTCAGCCCTCATACCATTTTCCACCACCTTCTCCCAGGCTGCCCTATTGTCATACATTCTGACCGCCGTCTCAATTTGCTCCAAGAAATCTTTGGCTTCATAACCGGCAAACTTAAACCCAGTTCCCTTCCCTGATCCGGGATCAAATTGTTCAATAGTATCGTCTAGCCCTCCTGTAGCCCTGACAACAGGCACTGTTCCGTATTTTAGGGCATAGATCTGGGTCAATCCACAAGGCTCATAACGAGACGGGACCAAAAGCATGTCAGCACCTGCTATAAGACGATGAGCAAGGGTTTCATCAAACTCAAACCGAGGAAACACCTTTGCCGGATACTTTTGAGCGATTTCCCCAACTACTTGTTGATATTTTTGTTCACCCGCAGCTAGTATCACCAAGCCCACATCCAACCTGATAATATCTTCAACTACCTTGACGAACAGTTCGTAACCTTTTTGTGCTGTAAGTCTAGAAATAACTCCACACAGCGGCCGTTCCAGGAAATGTGCATCAAGACCCATTTCACGGATAAGAGTGGCCTTGCATATCCGTTTGCCTTGCATATCATCAGCGCTATACTGATTATCGATCAATAAATCTGTTGCAGGATTCCAAATAGCATAGTTTGCCCCGTTAAGGATCCCGTGCAGATCAACCGATCTGTTTCTAAGGATGCCATCCATACCTAATCCAAATTCAGGGGTCTTGATTTCCCGACTATATTTCGGGCTCACAGTTGTTATCGCATCAGCATATACGATACCGGCTTTCAACAGGCTAATGTCTCCCCAATATTCAATCCCATCCGGCCGAAGCTCACTGGAAGGCAAACCACAGGTAGAAAGCATCTTGGCAGGAAAGATTCCCTGATATCCCATGTTATGGATGGTAAAGACTGAAGAAAGCTGTGAAAGGAAGGGATCTTTGCGATAAAGTGTTTTTAGATATGCCGGAATCAAACCGGTCTGCCAATCGTGACAGTGGACAATGTTAAAATTTGCTCTTACCTCTTTGGCAAAGATGAGGGCCGCACGGCTCAGATATGAAAACCGTTCCAAGTTGTCCTCATAATCTCCGTTCCAAGTGCCATATAGATTTGTCCGGTCAAAGAGGTCGTTTCTCTCAAAGAGAAAAACAGGAACTCCTTGCTCTGTGCGTACTTCAAAAACATCACACGGAAGTACTTCATCGCCCAAAGGAACTTTTAGCCCGGAAAACACTTTTTTTGCGGTAACGCCATGTTCCCTAATTGTGCGATAAAAGGGAAGACCTACAGCCACCCCTACACCAAGCTTGCTCATAGCGTAGGGCAATGACTCCGCTACGTCAGCCAACCCGCCCGTTTTGGCAAAGGGAGCCACTTCTGGTGCAACAAACCAGACTCTAATATCTTGTGCCACGATCCTAGTATCCGTTGTCTTTTTCTACAGCAGCTAAGAGATCTTTATAGATTTCAGGAACGGAATAGATAACACGATTCCAAGAGTGAAGCTGGGCACTTGCACCGCTTTTTCTTGCCTCCTCCCAAGCCTCTGCAATGAAATCCATGAAATAAAAGACAGTCAGTTCCTCTTTGTGCCGGTCATAAATCAGGCCGTTTACGTCAGCATCATCACTATAGCTTTTTACAAAGCTTAACGCTGTTTGATAATAGGTTTGCTGTAGCATCTCGACGAAGGCATTATCAACAGGCATGCCGTGGGACCGCATATAATTGAGATAAAACTTTGCAATATCTACAACCATGCGGTGAAGCCCTCTGCCGGAATCGCCTTCAGAAAGCTCTTGATGCTTGTGCTCGTAGTTCTTGCACAGATCGATTTGGGCGATTTTTTTCATCGTCAGTCGCTTATAAACCTCAGACAAAGTGCTTACCTCAAGGCCCCAATCGTAGGCTATGTCTATGGCCTTGGCGAGACGAGTCATAAAACTAAACTCGCCTGCCAATGGATAGCGGAAGGAATAATGATATTTAAAAAACCCCCCTAATTCATTGTAACCGCGGTTATACGCAATATTGGCCATGGTTTGAACAAAGGGAGCCACAAAAAGGCGTGTGGTCCTGCCCTTCATCTCCATCTCAGTGGGAGAAATACGGGCATAATAACCTTTGCAAAACTCAAAATCGTTGTTCGGATTTGCTGTCGGCTCAATAAGTCGAGCCAGGAAAAGTCTGTCATAAGTAACGATGTCGCAATCATGCAAAGCTATTACGTCACATTCTTCTGTGGCAAAGAGATATCCCAGGGCGATCCATACAGACTGACCTTTGCCGGGCACACCAGTAGAGATCTTTTTCTCCCGGAGTTTTTTAAAGATGTCTTGAATCCGTGGACCATCCACCCAAACCACCTTAACCGTGCGACCATTATTCATCAATCTCCCAAAGTACTCTCTTGCCTCTGTAAATTGCTTTTCTTCTCCGGCACCACCAAGCGCAACAACTATAGTGCACAGATAACCGACCTCATTGATTTGACGGATGATATTATCCAAGACCTCGGGAGCACGAATCTCATCATAAAGACAGGGTAAAAGAAGCCCCATACACATTTGCCTGGAAAATCCCACCAGTTTCTTTTCCGACCATGCCAGATATTCTTCCGGATCCAACAGGTCGTAAAGCCCATGGATGGTTGTAATAAGACCTTGTTGGTGAAATTCGCTCATAACAACACCCTCCCCAAGCACCGCTTAAGCTACCAGCATAACACGTAAATCCATTACGTTGGTATTCGTTGGGCCGGTTTTAATGAGGTCTTCAAGCTTTTCAAAGAAATGATAGGAATCATTGTCGGCCAAAGAATCAGCCGGACACAGCTCTAGAGACTCGGCCCTTTGAATGGTATGGCCATCAGCTATGGCGCCGGCAGCATCCGTTGGCCCATCCGTCCCATCAGTCCCGCCACTTAGTACTACCACGCTTTCCAGGCCTTCCATATCCAAAGCTGCGGCGAGGACAAACTCCTGATTCCGCCCACCCAATCCGCCCCCTTTTATGGTAACAGTGGTCTCACCGCCAGAAAGCACACAGGCCGGTCGGCGCAAAGGTTGGCCAGTCTTTAAGATCTCTTTGGCTATACCGACATGCACCTTTGCCACATCAGCGGTTTCACCTTCCAACATGGTGGAAAGGATCAGCGTGTTGTAACCTAATCCACAGGCCTTCTCTTGAGCTGCCAAAACGGCTTCAATGTTACTGCCCACAATAACATTTTGGGTGGCGGAAAAGATTCGATCTCCCGGCTTAGGATTATCACGGAGTTTACCATCAACACCCTTTTGAATATAGTTCAGCACATCCCCGGGTACTTTCTCGCCGATATTGTATTTATTAAAGATTTTCATACACTGCCCAAAACTACTCGAGTCCGGCACCGTTGGACCTGAAGCAATGACGTCTAGATCGTCTCCAACAACATCTGAAAGGATTAAGGTAACCAGCGTTGCAGGGTAGACAGCCTTTGCCAACCCACCCCCTTTTACTCGAGATATATGTTTGCGAACAGTATTGATTTCATGGATTGTGGCCCCACAGGCAAGAAGCAACCGGGTAGTATCTTGTTTATCAGAAAGGCGCACTCCCTCAACCGGTAGTGGAAGAAGGGCTGAACCACCCCCGGAGATTAAACAAACGACCAGATCCTCCTCCTTGGCCCGCAAAGCAAGTTCAAAGATAGCCTGTGCACCGGATTGACCAGCTTTGTCCGGTACAGGATGGCCGGCCTCAACGAGACTAATATGACTCAGGCCCGTCACATGACCGTATTTTACGTTTACCAGACCAGCTCTAATGCGGTTACCTAACATCCTTTCAAGGGCCTTAGCCATGGAAGCTCCAGCCTTGCCCGCACCAATCACATAAAGGTCTTGAAAGGCTGAAAGGTCGTAAGCCGTACCATCCACGAAAAGATGTTCTGCCTTAACTTTACAGTGGCGATGAACCGCCGCCGCCGCCTCCACGGCTCCAATGCCCGCACGAAAAATATCCTGCGCATCCGTTCTCATCTTGGAAAGATCTGTAGAAGGCATATAAATGTGCGTCCCGAAATTTCTATAATTTACCGACCTTTGGGCTCATTACCCCATCATTCCAATAGTGGTGCTACTCCGGAAGTATAAAATAGAAGTTGTTGCCATCGGGAGTCGGCTCGTAACCAGCTACGCCACCATGCAATTCGACGGCATTTTTTACAAATGCAAGGCCATGCCCGGTGCCGGGCCTATTGGAGCTGTTTGCTCCCCGATATCCCTCTTCAAAGACCCTTTTTCTCTCCCGAGCAGCAATGTGAGGACCTGTGCTAAAGACGTTGTACTTGATCCCGCCTTTATCTCGACCGAAATAATTTATCAGCTTCTCCCTTCCGTAGGATATATATTTTTGGGGCCCACCTTCTTTGCCGGTTATCCGGCGGGTATACTTGAGGGCGTTGGAAAAGAGGTTTGCATATACTTGCGCAATCAGACCAATATCCACCACTACAACCATATCATCGTCAGGTATGCCGCTGTACCTGTTGTCTATAGTGATCCCTTTTTTGGCAAATTGGTCAGCTAAGCGCTCTAGTTGGGGAATAATGACGGCATGTTTCATGTTACAGGTCTTGGTCTTGAGTGTCAGGTGGCCTTCATCAAAATGACTCTTTCGAAGTAGCGTTTCAAGAAAAAGGCTTGTACTTTGATAGTGTTTCTCGATGTTTCCTAGTTCTTCCGAAAGCCCACGATTTACTTCTCGCAACTCCGCCAAGATCGGTCCAAGCTCTTTACACTGGGACTCAGCTTGCAAAGAGTGTTTTTTGAAAAGTTGCTCAATCTCCTTGTTTTTCTGTATCTTCCCCCTTAAACGCCTCAAAAAGAGCTTGTATACCATATTGGGAACAATGACATTATGCTCAATATCACCGACTAGGCTTTTAATAAATGCTATATGTTCGCTATACTTCTCAAGCAAAAAGCGCATGTGTACATTAAAGCCTATACGATTGGCATACTTTTGAAAGAAAAGCTCCTGATGCTGGTCCAAATGGTCACGAGGATATATTTCCAACATTCCAACAACATTGTTATCCGTAGGAAAGGGAAGCTCTTTGATAAGCTGCTTATTTCCATATACCGTAAAAACCATCGATCTTCCGCTAGAGTAAGGAACCCCCCCAACTTTTATCGGGTTTAGAGGCGGGGCGCCTATTTCAGGCCCCACTTTTTCACTTCTTGCCACGAGCACAAATTGGCTCTTAGGGAAATCTACAACATAGAGCAGTGCGTTCAGATTGAAGAAAGACCCAGGAATGCCCACCGATATCTCGTATATATCCTCTATGTTCTCAAATTCCTGCGCCAAGTCAAAGAAGGTCTTCAGGGCATCACTTTCTACTCTAGTAAAGCCGTAGCTAGTATAGTTGGCCTTCTTTTCCTCAATCCTAGCTGCTATGTGCTGTGAAATGTTCACTGATGAGCCCCCAGGTAGCGCGAGACTTGTTGAACAATCTTTAGTATTTGGAAAACCGTATTTTCTTATAACGTACAATAAACGGAAATGTCAAAGTAAAATCAGCGGTTTTAAGCACTTACCGCCAATGAATGCCTACAATCTATTTACCTGAGCAGCTACCGCCGATTTTCGTTACGCCTTAAACTTTTTATTCTTTACAACGACCAAACATTCAACTATTTCCTGTTTAGGGACAGAACTCGGTTTTTAGTGATCCGATACGTTTCGATCAACCGAATTATATAACCCCAAGGGAGGAGAAAGTGAAACCCGGCCAAACAACCAATCCTATGGATGTCTCCAAAGAAAAAAATCTTGATCAACTTTGTATAAATACTATTCGAATGCTTGCCGTAGATGCCATTGAAAAGGCACGCTCAGGTCATCCCGGATTGCCTATGGAGGCTGCCGACATAGGATATACACTCTGGACACGCTTTTTAAAACACAATCCCGGAAACCCCCATTGGCCTAATCGTGACAGATTCGTCTTGTCTGCCGGTCATGGATCCATGCTCTTATATGCCCTTCTTCATCTTACAGGATACGAAGTTTCACTTGACGATATTAGACAGTTTCGCCAGTGGCAAAGCAAGACCCCCGGACACCCCGAGTACGGGCAAACGCCCGGGGTAGAAACAACAACCGGCCCACTTGGACAGGGTTTTTCAAATGCGGTGGGCATGGCCATAGCTTATGAATATCTTGCTGAATATTTCAACCGTCCGGGCTACCCCATTGTTGATTATTTCGTATATTGCTTGGCCAGCGATGGAGATATGATGGAAGGAATAACGTCAGAGGCGGCATCTCTGGCCGGGCATCTTGGTTTGGGACGTCTGATTTGCGTCTATTTGGACAACCGCATTACAATAGAAGGGAACACAGAGCTTACCTTTACGGAAGACGTTGCGAAGCGTTTTTCGGCCTATGGCTGGCACACGGAAAAAGTGGATGGCTACGACCTTTCTGAGATTGTCTCGGCCCTGGATAAGGGGAAAGAAGAAGCTCAACGGCCCTCGTTGATTATTGCCCGCACACATATCGGTTTTGGAAGTCCCAACAAACAGGATACAGCTTCTGCCCACGGAGAACCTTTAGGACTTGAAGAAGTGCGGTTGCTTCGAGAAAAGCTTGGCTGGCCCGAAACACGGTTTTATGTCCCTGACAAAGCGATGACACACTTTCGCGCCGCACTGGAAAGGGGGCGTGAATCCGAGGCAGATTGGTTGAACGTGTTTCAGGATTATGCCAAGAAATATCCGGATTTGGCCGCGGAGTGGAAGGATTTCCACAGTAAAAGATTGCCCATGGGCTGGCAAGATACGTTACCTGTCTTCAAACCAAGCGAAGGCCCAATTGCTACGCGCAGTGCCTCAGGAAAGGTCCTTGAGGCTGTAGCCCCAAAGGTGCCTGCCCTATTGGGGGGTTCCGCCGACCTCGCCCCGTCTACGAAGACATTTGTTAAGGGACTTGGTGTTATAATGCAAGATCCTTGTGGAAGAAACTTCCACTTTGGTATCCGAGAACATGCCATGGGGGGTGTGCTCAATGGCATGGCCCTGAGTCAGGCACTAGTGCCCTACGGCGCCACCTTCCTAGTTTTCTCCGATTATATGCGCCCTGCAATCCGCCTGGCCGCTCTTATGAATTTACAGGTAATCTATGTGTTTACCCATGATTCTATAGCCGTGGGAGAAGA
Organism: uncultured Desulfobacterales bacterium; assembly: GCA_964429315.1. GTDB lineage: Bacteria > Desulfobacterota > Desulfobacteria > Desulfobacterales. The sequence continues at coordinate 3,621 of CAYSBQ010000052.1, read as the reverse complement.
TGGCCCTACACACCAACCGATAGAGCACGTAGCTGCTTTAAGGATCATACCAAATCTGGTTGTTCTGCGTCCCGCCGATGCCAACGAGACGGCTTATGCTTGGAAGCTGGCCCTTGACCGCAAGGAAGGTCCGACGGCTTTGGTTCTTACACGGCAAAAGCTTCCGATTATCGACCGGACCCGCTTTGCTTCACCCGAGGGCCTCCTTCGCGGCGCCTATGTTCTGGCCGATCCCCCAGACGGGGAACCAGAATTCCTGCTGTTGGCATCTGGATCAGAGGTCCATTTAGCCTTGGCCGCCTACGAAAAACTTGCTAAAGAAGGAATCGCTGTTAGAATAGTTAGTATGCCGAGCTGGGAGGTGTTTGAGGCTCAGGACGAAATGTATCGCAATGAGGTGTTGCCAACAAATATCAGAGCGCGTGTGGCAATCGAGGCCGGCACACCCATGGGTTGGGAGCGTTACGTAGGTTCTCGTGGGAAAGTGCTCGGTATTGATCACTTTGGGGCCTCTGCACCTGGAGGACTTTTGTTGGAAAAGTTCGGTTTTACAACCGACAATGTAATTGATGCAGTCAAAGAAGTTCTTGGCAGATCAGGATAAAAGGAGGTGAAGAAGAGTCGATGGCACGGCATAAGAGAATCGAAAGACAAAAAGAGATTGATCGCCGACGGAGGCGCCGGAAGAAAAGCAAGAAGCTTCGAGCCAAAGGTCTATTGCCTAAAGAAGACAGTTAGCCGTTCACGGGTTCAAAGGTTCAGAGATTGCATTTTCATCACCATACGTCATTTGTGAACGTTTTGTATGGGAAAACCGACCGTTTCCACATATCCACAAATCTGGAATTTGGGTCTTAATTTTTGTCCTTGTTCCTAACCCTAAATGTTGAACCCTGAACCTGTGAACGCTTACGAAGACAGTTAGCCAACGCAAGTTCGGGTTATTATACGATTAATAAAAACCATGACAACGGGCTAAATCATGCAGATTTGTGTTATTGACGGTCAAGGTGGAGGAATAGGCAGTCTTGTCATAAAGAAGCTTCGGGAGACTTTCGAAGAATCAGTAGAAATCATCGCTCTTGGAACCAACGCCATAGCTACAACCCAGATGCTCAAAGCCAGGGCAAATCGAGGTGCTACAGGCGAAAATGCCATTGTACGCACAGTAGCACAGGCCGATATTATTGTCGGTCCAATGGCCATTGTCCTAGCCCATGCCATGATGGGGGAGGTAACACCCCCTATAGCAGAAGCTGTTGCCGCAAGTCCTGCCAAGAAATTCTTGATCCCGCTTTCCCGGGAAGATGTTCACGTTGTTGGGTTACCCCTTACACCCCTTCCTCCGCTGATAGAAATACTCATAGAAAAGCACCTCAAAGGATTGATTGCAAAAGCAGACAAGTGAAGATTAAACTTGCCAAAACCGCGGGCTTTTGCATGGGGGTCCATAGGGCTGTCGATATGGTATTGGATGTTGCCAACAGCTGCACTCCCCCCATTTACACCCTTGGCTCACTGATTCATAATCCTCAGGTCTTAGAAATACTGGCACAAAAAGGGATCACAATCCTCAATGACCCCGCGGAAGCACCGCCTGGGACTGTGGTCATCAGGGCCCATGGTATTTCGCCCCTGACTAAGAAAGCCCTTGTTGACGCAGGTTTTACCATCATTGATGCCACTTGCCCACGAGTGATCAAGGTTCAGAGAATAATCGCCAAGTATGCAGGGCAGGGCTATGGTGTAATAATTGTAGGTGATGAGAACCATCCTGAGGTTGTAGGTCTTCTAGGGTTTGCTGAGGGGCGAGGTTATGTAGTAAACCAGCCTAGCGATCTCGTCCAAGTACCAAGATTTGAAAATGCCATTATTGTTGCTCAAACCACCCAGAACGGAACACTTTTTAATACCGTTGTTAGTACTGTAAAAAGACGTTTTCCCGATGCGAAAGTATTTAATACCATTTGTGATTCAACCCGCGAACGTCAGGCAGAAGTCAGAGAAATGGCAAAAGGGGTTGATGCCGTACTGGTAGTTGGGGGACACAACAGCGGTAATACTCAGAGGCTGGCCCAGGTAGTTGAACAAGAAGGGGTTCGTGCCTTCCATATCGAGAGTGAGACAGAGGTGGATTTCAACGCCATTAAGCATGCGCAGGCTATTGGTATTACGGCTGGGGCGTCTACGCCGAATTGGGTAATCAAGAAAGTCTATAGAACTTTGGAAACTCTGCCTAATATTACAAAGGGCCAATGGCGGCAGGTCATCTTTAAGCTACAACGCTGGTTGCTACTGAGCAACGTATATCTGGCATTCGGAGCAGGGTGCCTCAGTTATACCTGCGCGCTCTTATCCGGGATGAGCCCGAGTTTCCCCGCTGCTATAATGGCCGGCTGTTATGTCCTTTCCATGCACATATTGAACAACTTCATCGGAAAGGAGGCAGTCAGGTACAATGACCCTGACCGGGCCTACTTCTATGAATATTATCAGGGCATTCTGGTAACACTTGCTATTTTATCGGGGGCTACAGGGCTTTTCATGGCTTTTCTTCTGGGTGCTGTTCCGTTCATACTACTCAGTATCATTAGTTTTTTCGGTCTTCTATACAAAGTCAAGCTTGTCCCGAATTGGCTTAAGCTGGGAGAAAAGATCCAACGCATCAGCGACATACCAGGTTCCAAAACCGTGTTGATTGCCATGGCATGGGGAGTAGTGACAGCGGCAATTCCTCACCTTTCGCAAAGATTGCAACTTACCACCGACATGCTTTTTATTACCTTCTTGGCCTCTGTCATAGCCTTTGTACGAACAGCCTTTTTCGATATCCTAGATATGCAAGGAGATAGGCTTGTAGGGCAGGGAAGCCTCCCTATTGTGATCGGGGAAAAAGGGGCACTATCGTTGTTAAAGCAACTCTTGATGTTCACCATGGCTATTTGTCTTTTCGCCCCCATAATGCACCTTGCATCAAGTCTGGCTTATAGCTTGATTCTTTCAGTTTTTTACTTGGGATGGGTTATTCAGGCCTTTGAAAGTCACTGGATAGTACCGGGTTTTAAGTTTGAATTCTTGGTGGAAACCGTTTTCCCGTTTTCGGCAGCCATTTCACTGCTGTGGCAATTGCTGGCCTAAAAAAGGGAATTGGAAACTTATGTCAGTGCCCGACGGTTTTTGACGGTTCGTAGATGGACACTAGCCAGACAAAATCTCAAGCGTCTACATAAGTCAAACCATTCAACGGCCAAAAACTCTCCTCTCAACAATTCAACATAGTCAAAACGGCCCCTTGTTCTGGGTGTCTCCAGGATGATCCAAGACAGGCGTATGAGGTTGCTTAAGCGATTGGATCTCGTTTGGGGGCCACACCTATTGCGCAACGCAATGAGTGCCCCTTGCCACTACTGCAGGGCCATCGAGGGAATCGAAGGTTTGTGTATGTAACCCACAAAGATAGCAATCTACCGAAACTTCGGCAGGTGACTGAATCCACACGTTGCCCCTGTGGCAAAATTTAGGGGCCGAGCAAGAATGAGGTGAAGGCCCCATCATGATCCCGCCCCTCTTACGAGGCTTGTCCGGCAGGGATCGTATAATTTTTAATCAGAAACTGCAGAG
>CAYSBQ010000051.1:10782-16496 GCA_964429315.1 uncultured Desulfobacterales bacterium | reverse complement strand
ACTCATCCGAGCAACCGGTATCAAGTCCTGCAACCTTGATGAATGGCTACGTGGGTATTTCTTCGAACAACATTGCAAATTATTTCATCATCGCCCTTTCATTTGGCACATATGGGACGGCCGCAGGCGAGATGGATTTCATGCGCTTGTGAATTACCATAAATTGGCTGAAGGAAATGGAAAAGGTCGACAACTTCTTGAAAGCCTAACCTATAGCTATCTTGGTGACTGGATTACACGCCAAAAAGAGGGAGTGAAGCAAGGTGAAGGCGGTGCTGAAGACCGCTTGACAGCAGCATTAGAGCTTCAGAAACGACTCATCGCAATCATCGAAGGTGAACCACCTTTTGATATTTTTGTGCGTTGGAAGCCAATCGAGAAACAGCCTATTGGTTGGGAACCTGATATAAATGACGGTATTCGCTTGAATATTCGCCCATTCATGGCTCCTGACATGCCTGATGGAAGCAGAAAAGGAGCAGATATTCCAGGAGGGCGAAAAGGGGCCGGCATCTTGCGCTGGAAGCCCAACATAAATTGGAATAAGGATCGTGGGAAAGACGTTGCCTCTGCTCCGTGGTTCGCGCTATTTAAAGGTGATCGGGTTAGTGACCATCATTTAAGTCTGGAGGAGAAACGCAATGCAAGGGCAGAGGCGAAACGGAGAGAGGGAGAAGCGGAGAACGGGAGAAGGAGAGAAACGGGGAATGAATGATAGAAGAATTTGCACAGTCGTAGCTGGAAAATCGCCCCATCGCCCAATCACCCCGTCGCTGAGTCGCAGAAAGGGGGGAGCGAAGAATGGGTGAAAGGATCAATAGCCACCGGGAGTTACATGTATATCAGAACGCCATTAATGCGGCGATGAAGATATTTGAACTGACAAAGCTGTTTCCATCTGAAGAAAAATATTCCATGACAGACCAGATGCGCCGTTCATCAAGGTCTGTCTGCGCAAACCTTGCGGAAGCATGGCGAAAGCGGCGTTACCAGAATGCGTTCATCGCCAAATTGAGCGATGCGGAAAGCGAAGCCTGTGAGACCCAGGTCTGGCTTGAATTCGCGCAACGTTGCGCATATTTGAATCAGAAACAGATGAAGGAATTGGACGATGCATATGATCACATTATCGGACAGATCGTCAAAATGATCCAGGAGGCTGACAAATGGTTAATCAAATAAACACCCTCTCGCCGGTTCACCCCCTCTCCGTTTCTCATGATCGAGGTGATCGAATTAATGACATCCATCTGAGCATAAATGATAAACAAAAGGCGCGGAAGGAGATAAAACAAACATGAAGGCGCATGACGCCCAGGTGCTGTATCAAAAACTAAGCAAGCTGCTGGCCCTGCCTGTTGAAACCGAATGGCTTGAATTCAAGAAAGCGTCTCGATCGTTTCATTTTGATAAACTGGGTCAGTATTTTTCGGCGCTGAGCAACGAGGCCCGTTTGAAAAAACAAGAGGCCGGATGGTTTATCTTCGGCGTTCAGGACCACCCGCGAAAGATCGTGGGGTCGGATTTCCGCCGTAATCGAGCGGATCTGGACAAGCTGAAAAAAGAAATTGCGGATCAAACATCCAACCGTCTGACATTTAGAGAAATCCATGAATTGCATCTACCAGAAGGCCGCGTGGTGATGTTTGAAATTCCACCAGCCCGGCCGGGCGAACCCACAGCCTGGAAAGGCCATTATTACGGCCGGGACGGTGAATCCATTGGCCCGCTCAATCCCCATGAACATGAGCTTATCCGTTTACTTACTCAACCTGATTGGTCTGGTGAAATATGTCCGAATGCTGACCTGACGGATCTCGACCCTGCTGCCATCGCCCGCGCCAGGAAATTGTTCAAGGCCAAGTATCCCAACCTGGCCGTTGAAGTGGAAAAATGGAAGGACGAAACTTTTCTCAACAAAGCCAAGGTCCTGAAAAGCGGTAAAATAACCACTACCGCTATTATTCTGTTAGGCCGGGAAGAAGCCGAATACCACCTTGAACCGGCAATAGCCAGAATAAGTTGGATTTTGCGGGATCAAGGCGGCATGGAAAAGGATTATCAACATTTTGGTCCGCCATTTCTTCTCAATTCCGACCGTCTGTTCAACAAAATTCGCAATCTTACCTATCGCTATATGCGAGACCATTCCCTTTTTCCAGTGGAGATCACCCAATATGATGCATGGGTTATCCGTGAGCTGCTTCATAACTGTATTGCGCATCAGGATTATGCACTCAGGGGGAGAATCAATGTCGTGGAGGATGAAGATTCCCTGTTGTTCGTCAATGGAGGTTCATTTCTTCCTGAAAGTGTTGAAAATGTCATCCGCCTTGATGCCCCACCTGAATATTACAGAAACCAGTTCTTATCTGATGCCATGGTTAACCTACAGATGATTGACACCATCGGCAGCGGTATCAAAAGGATCTTCAATTTGCAGCGCAATCGGTTTTTTCCCATGCCGGACTATGATTTTTCTGCCCCCCAGTGGGTTAAAGTTCGGCTGCTCGGAAAAATATTGGATGAAAATTATACAAGGCTTCTGATGACAAATACTGATCTTAGTCTGTTCGATGTCATTGCCCTTGATAAGGTGCAAAAAAAATACCTACTCTTGGACGAAGAATTTAGTCGATTAAAAAGGCTTAAACTTGTCGAAGGCCGCCGGCCGAATCTTTTTGTTGCCGCCAGGATTGCCGAGGCAACGCACGGCAAGGCCGACTATATACGCTACCGGGCATTTGATAAGGATCACTATAAGAAAATGGTGCTCTCGCTGCTCAAAAAGTTTGGGCCAACAAGCCGCAAGGAAATCGACACGCTCCTGCTTGAAAAATTGCCAGACATTCTGACTCAGGAACAGAAAGAAAACAAGATCCGCAATCTGCTTCAGGAGATGTCAAAGACGGACGGCAGCATTCGTCTTGTGGATGGACCCGGGCCGAAATCGAAATGGATTTTAGATGATTATTAGACGACTTTAGATGATTCATTTAGACCATTATTGGGGTTAACATATTGATGTTTTAAAACAAATAATAATCTAAATTGTAAGTTGTAAATATGCAATGGACACAATTAATAGGTGCTGAACAGTTGAGCAGTACCCCATAAAGGCAACATTTAATGAGCAATCAGACAATCATAGAAGCGTTGCGAAATTCATTGACGGCATCCGCCCGTTTCAACCGCTCCGATATGGTCGCCCCAGCAGCCATTTTATGGACTGATGCCGACTCGCAGTGGGAACCGCTGGTTAGCCAGCTTCGCCCACTAATGCCAGAGCTTTTAACCCTGGGTGAATATCACCCTGAAGAGAAGACCGGTCCGGCTATCTGGCTAAGATGTGTCATTGAAGGATCTTTACCGGACATTGAGCTGTCGGAGAACGCCATTCCTATTTTATATATGCCGAATGTCAGCAGACAGACATTGAGGGCCGTTGAGGAATGTCCGAACAGTTTGAAACCGCTTGTTGAGCTGCAATATCGGGGTGCGGTCTGGACGCAACGTAACGGAAGGGATTGGACCGTCAAGGCGTTTTTGGTTTCAAAGGATGGGGGCTTGGGACTGGATGTTGCCAGGGATAGACACACCAGGCAGTCGATGCTCGGTGCATTAGCCCAACTTGCAGTGACACCGCTGACACGGCTGACCGGGAAACGGCTTGAGGCGGAAGATTTTGATAAATTGATGGTTGAAGATACACCACGAGATCTATTGGTATGGATGAATTCTCCATCTGAAATTCAAGAACAGTGGGATGAAAATAAGTGGGCGGCGTTCGTTTCCCGTTGTAAGGCTGAATACGGTTTTGACCCGGAAAAGGAAGGTGTAATTGTCGCCGGGGAAAAACTTGGGCTAAGGGAAGATGAAGCATGGAAGAACCTCTGGAGGCGCTTTGAAGAATCGCCATTACTGTACCCTGGCCTGCCGGAAGTTCTCAGAAAATCGAAACCTTCCGGTAAGCTAATTTTTGACAAAGAACCATGGCCTGATGAAAACGACAACGAGGAAAAAGCATTGCGTCAGGATCTGTTGAGTTTGTCTACAGAGAGCGCTGCAGAAGCCAGAAAGACAATTGAAGGATTGGAGGCGAAACACCATAAACGCCGAGACTGGGTATGGGCCACAATCGGACAGAGCCCGCTTGCAATAGCCTTAGAACATCTAACTGTGATGGCTAAAGAAACTTCACAAAGTATTGGTGGTGATTCTGCGGATGCAATGGCATCTATATACAGAAACAGCGGTTACAAAGCGGATATGTCCGCCATACTTGCACTGGCGAGCGTTAAATCCGCTGAGGATAGTAAAGCGATTGAAGCGGCTTTGAGAAGCATTTATTTGCCCTGGTTGGATGATGCGGCGCGGCATTTCCAGAAACTGATAACTGCAAATCCTCTGCCATCAGGTTGTGGTGAGCTAACTGGAATAAGTGCTGAAGTTGGTGAGTGTCTGTTGTTTACGGATAGCCTGCGATTTGACATTTCACATCGATTAACTGCGTTGGCAGAGGAACAACAATTAAATGTGTCATTCAATTGGCGCTGGGCATCCCTGCCGACAGTTACAGCAACAGCCAAACCCGCGCTTTCTCCAGTAGCCGACCAGATCACAGGAAAGCAATTAGGAGAAGAGTTTCGTCCAGTGACAAAAGAAGACGGCAAGCCATTAACAATTGACCGCTTCCGTAAGCTCCTTACTTCAGAGGGCTATCAGGTTTTTAGCCCGTCCGAGGTCGGTGAGTCTGAAAAAGCAGATGCCCGCGCATGGACGGAATTCGGTGAGATTGACAAGCTTGGCCATAAATTACAAGGCAAGCTGGCAGCCAGAATCACGGAACAGATAGAGCTTTTGATTGAAAGAATCAGAGAGTTGCTTGAAGCCGGATGGAAACGGGTAAGAGTGATAACGGATCATGGCTGGCTCATGGTTCCGGGCGGTCTGCCTGCTGTGAAGCTGCCGAAATACCTCACCGAATGCCGATGGGCAAGGTGTGCGGCTATTAAAGATCATTCAAAAGTCGATTTTCCGATGGCCAACTGGCATTGGAATTCTCATGAATATTTTGCTTATGGGCCGGGAATCAATTGTTTTTCAAATGGAAACGAATACGCCCATGGCGGTGTGAGTTTACAGGAATGCCTCATCCCGGATCTCCAATTCAGCCTGAGCGGTGTGCCTGTTAAAACCATCGCTAAAATAAAAGAAATTGAGTGGCTTGGCATGCGATGCCGCGCCACCATCGATCCGGGCGGAGCCAAAACAACAGCAGACCTTCGAACAAAACCAAATGATGAAACATCAAGTGTAGCCTTTCCTAAAATGGTTAGCGCTGACGGGCATGTGAGTCTGCTTGTCGAAAATGAGGAACTGGAAGGCACCGTTGTCAGCCTGGTAATAATTGATTCTTCCGGTTCAGTAATAGGAAAGCAGGCTACCACAATTGGAGGTGATGAATAAAAATGGAACTTGACAATCTTGACAAGCTTGCCGCCTCTGCATTTGACGGATTTTTGGTGCGCAAGGATCTGGTCCGAAAATACAGCCGACAGTATCCTGTACCCACTTATGTGGTCGAATTTTTACTCGGACGCTATTGTGCTACTGTTGATGAAGAAGAAATCGAGGAAGGCCTTAAAATTGTTGAAAGGCAACTGAAAGATCGTACCGTCCGAACCGGGGAAGAGGAATTGTTTAAGGCCTGG
>CAYSBQ010000051.1:0-10682 GCA_964429315.1 uncultured Desulfobacterales bacterium | reverse complement strand
AGAGCGATTCAGCTTTCGAAGGCGGATGTTCTTTCCGTTTTGGATCGAGGGCGGAACCAATTCACCACTGATGAATGGAAAAGATTTTTAATTCGTTCCGTTGGACTGGAACCGGAAACGCTCTCCGAACGTGCCCAAATGGTAGCGTTGCTTCGTATGGTCCCCTTTATTGAAAACAATTTCAATATGGTTGAGCTTGGCCCAAGAGGAACCGGGAAAAGTCATATTTATCAACAAATATCCCCTTATTCTCATTTAGTGTCAGGGGGCAAAGCCACTGTGGCAAAAATGTTTGTTAATATGGCAAATGGTCAAAGAGGTCTTGTTTGTCATTACGATGTGGTGTGTTTTGATGAGATTTCAGGGATATCTTTCGACAAGAAGGATGGCGTTAATATTATGAAAGGCTATATGGCCTCTGGTGAATTTTCCAGAGGTAAAGAACCGATCCGAGCTTTCGGTGGCATCGTAATGGTTGGAAATTTTGATGTTGACGTCGAACAACAGCAACGGATCGGGCACTTGCTCAGTCCGCTACCTGTTGAAATGCGAAACGATACCGCGTTTATGGACCGCATTCACTCATATGCTCCTGGTTGGGATTTCCCTAAGCTAAATCCTGAAAATCTTACTAATCATTTTGGCCTTGTCAGCGACTTTTTGTCAGAATGTTGGAACAAACTGCGTTCTGGAAGCCGCCTGCCAGTATTACAAGGGCGGGTAAATTGGGGAGGAGCCCTCAGTGGTCGAGATATCGAGGCTGTAAACAAGACAATCAGTGGCTTGATAAAGCTCATTTTTCCAGCTCCTGATATGCCGATACCTGATGAAGAATTGGAATCGATTGTTCGCATCGCGTTGGAAGCTCGACGCCGTGTAAAAGAACAACAGAAACGTTGTCTGAAAACCGAATTCCGGAATACCCATTTCAGCTATTTTATGGGTGTGGATGGCGTTGAGCAATTTGTTTCGACGCCAGAGCTTCACAGCGATGAACTTATTGATGCTGATCCGCTCCCTCCAGGCCAGGTATGGGCTATCAGTCCGGGCGGTCAAGAAGCCTCTCCAGCACTTTATCGTATCGAGGCAACTGTTGGTCCGGGAAGTGGCGTAAGGATACTCAATACGCCGGTGCCCCCTGCTTTTAGAGAAAGCGTTCGTTACGGGGAACAAAACCTGTATATACGGGCAAAAGAGCTTGTAGGAGATCGTGATCCGCGTAACCATGAGTTCTCAATCCAGCTACGTTCCATGGACATTGACAGTTCAGGTCAGGGGCTTGGATTGGCAGCCCTTATCGCACTATGCTGTGGGTTGATTGAACGGAGCGTTAAAGGCGGACTCACCATCGTTGGAGCATTAAACCTTGGAGGTTCCGTTGAAATGGTACCAAATCCGGTAGCAGTCGCAGAACTGGCTGTAGAGAAGGGTGCAGCAACAGTGTTGATGCCAATATCATCAAGGAAACAATTGTTTGAGCTTTCAGATGATATGGCAACCAAGGTCAGCATCGAGTTTTACGCAGATGCAATAGATGCACTTACAAAGGCCATAATGGATTAAACGTTGAAAGCGATACATGAAATTTTATCAGCAGATCACAAATAAAATTTAATTTGCAGACAATCGTAGCAGAAATCTGTGCTCGGATAGCCTCCTAGATCCGGTCACATTGGATGATGGCGATCTGTTCCAGAAAATCGTCATCCAGTTCGTTGATGAATTCTTGCAGGGTATATTTCCGGCCACACTCCGTGCAGCTAAGGACTACTGAGCGTCAGCGCCTGATTAACTCAAGAGGATTGTTACACTTTTTACAAATCACGTTTCCACCCTTTACTTCCCTATGCAGAACTGATCAAAAATCTTATCTAGGATGTCTTCAGAGGTTGTTGTGCCGATTACTTCACCTAAAGAATCCAAGATTTCCCTAAGGTCAACAGCTATCAGTTCGATGGAGCGCTTCGTTCTAAAACCCTCGGTGGTAAACCTTGCGGCTATTGCTGCTTTTTCAAGCGCTAACTTGTGTCGAAGATTCGGTACAATATCTGGTGGTTCAGCAGGCCCGGTTTGATTTGTCACAAGTGACACAATAATTTCCTTGAGTCTTTCCATTCCCCTACCATAGAGGGCTGAAAGCTCCACCGCCCGCACCCCATCAAATTTACGCGTAACGTCGGCTATCGGCATGTAACAAGGTAAGTCTATCTTATTAACCAGCAGAGCCGCTTTTCGATTGCGAATATTGTTGAAAATTTGTTGGTCTTCCATTGTAATGGCTTCGCTTCCATCGACCATAAACAACACAACATCTGCTTCATTGAGTTGCTGTAGGGTCAGCCTAATTCCTACAGCTTCGAGGTCGTCGTCTGTACTGCGCAACCCCGCTGTGTCTATGAGGCGAAGGGGAATTCCTTTAATATTGACTGTTTCTTCAATGAAATCGCGTGTAGTTCCAGGGATAGTAGTCACTATGGAACGTTCTTTTTGGACTAGTTGGTTCATCAAACTCGATTTACCGACATTGGGACGTCCAACAATGATAACGGAGATTCCTTCTCGATAGATATGGCCTTCTTCGTAATGCGCTAGGAGTTGTTCTAAGGGTTCAATAATTTCCAGGGTAATTCTTTTTACAAATGTCTCAGGCTCCAGTATTTCGTCTACATCTTCCGGGAAGTCTATAGCTACTTCTACCTCAACAAGCATCGTTTCGGCAGAGGCTCTTATTGATTCTATAACCTTGTGAAGCTCACCTTTTAGCTGTCTGACAGCCAGATGATGTCCCTCATTGGTCTGTGCGGAGATCAGTTCAATGACGGCTTCGGCTTGAGTCAGATCAATCCGACCATTTAAGAAAGCACGCTTTGTAAACTCCCCCGGTTCCGCGAGTCTTATCCCTTGCTTTAAAACCAACTCCAAGATTTTATATAGACCGCAACGGCTTCCATGTGCCTGGATTTCTACAATATCCTCTCTGGTATAGGAGTAAGGCGCCTTCATAACAGTATAGAGGATTTCATCGATTGTCTTATTGGTATCAGGATCGACCAAGAAACCATGATAAAGGTGGTGAGACGTCAACTTCGAGGAGTTATTTGAAAGACTGAGCAGGGGGCGGATTGAAGTTATAGCCGCCGGGCCGGATATCTTCACAATACCTATACCACCAGCACCGGGAGGTGTTGCAATGGCTGCTATGGTCTCAATATCCATATCGGCAAGATCCGTTATTGCTGAGAACTTGCTTGTGTCCGCTTCCGCTGTGGATATATGATGAGTTTTCTAAATGATCCGGTTCCTTTGCTTTGGGTGCGGACCTCTGACTCACCCTGTAAGGCAATGTGTACAATTCGCCTGTCGTAAGCATTCATCGGGCTGATCGTAGCTGGTTTCCCAGACCGCTTGACCTTATTTCCCAAATGCAAGGCGAGCTTAGTCAAAGACTCTTTTCTTCTATTGCGATACCCTTCCACATCAACCAAGACACGCATTCGGGCATTTTGTTGCTTGTGGACGGTTTTCTGTACAATATACTGGATTGCGTCAAGAGTCTTGCCGTGCTTTCCGATTAGAAGGGCTGCATTACTCCCTTCCACTGCCAAGGTCACACATTCAGGCTTAGTAGTTACAGTAACCGTGGCATCGTCAATTATGTATGAGACGATCTTGTCTAGGGTTCTTTTTGCTATTTCGATTATATTCTCTTGCCCTTCAATTGTAGGGGCTGGATCCTGTTTTCTGGTTTTTGTTTGTTCGGGGACAGTAACTTTAATCTTTGCCTTCTTAATCCCGACGAGGCCGAATATGCCTGTGGAACCACGGGAAAGCACCTCTGTTGACATCTGATCCGCGGTCAAACCTAATTGCTCGCACGCCCTTGCCAAGGCTTCTTCTTTGGTTTTACCTTCAAATTCATATTCAGACACCATACAGTCCTCCGATGTTAAGCGGTTTTTTTGGTGATGTAATACTGTTGGGCCATTGAAAGAACATTGTTGACCAACCAATACAACACAAGCCCGGACGGAAAGTTTATGAAGATAAACGTGAAAAATATCGGCATAAACATCATCATTTTTGCCTGTGTAGGATCTCCGGGGGGTGGAGACATCTTCTGTTGAAAGAACATAGATGCTCCCATGATGATGGTCAGTACCGGCACTCCATACGGGGGGGCCATGAAAGGGACCTTAAAATCGAAATGAAAGAGCCTGTCAGGTGCTGCTAAGTCGTTGATCCATAATAAAAACGGTGCATGCCTTAACTCAATGGCCCGGTATAACATCTTATAAAAAGCAAAAAACACGGGTATTTGCAGGACCATCGGCAAACAACCACCCAGAGGATTTACCTTGTAAATCTTGTAAAGATTCATCAATTCTTGGTTCATCATTTTCTTGTCATTCTTGTACTTAGCCCGAAGCTCAGCCATCTTAGGCTGTAGCCGTTTCATCTGGCTCATGGACTTGTAACTTTTGTTGCTCAATGGCCAGAAAAGAATCTTTACAAGAATGGTTATGAAAATAATAGCGATGCCATAATTGGGAATGAACCGGTAAATGAAGTTCATACTATAAAGCAATGGCTTGGCAATAATGTCAAAGAATCCGAAATCGACAATCTTGTTTAGTTCAGAACCTACTTGACTGAGGGTGTCAAGTTTCTTCGGCCCAAAGTAGAGCTTATAGCTATATGTTCTTTCCATTTTTGGCGCCACGGGGGGGGCCGGGTCTACATATGTTGCACGGAGCAATTTTTCCGGGGACAGATCTAACCTTAGACTTGATTTTGTGGCCTTATCCGGGATGATTGCAGACACAAAATACTGGTCTTCAATAGCAGCCCACTTGATAGTGCCCGAATAAGCACCCTCGCCGGCGATGTCGTCAGACTTGATCTCTTTGAGTGTTCCATCAATCAGGGTAGCGGGACCTGAAAAAGCATATGTCGAATTGCTTGTTTTCTTTAGGTGATTTCTTAAAGAAACGGTCAGGTTGTCTTCCAAATATGTGTCAGACAGGTTTCTTACTTGCACTTGCAGGCCAATTGCATAGCTATCAGGGACAAAAGAATAGGTCTTGATGACCGTAATTCCTTCACCAGAGGTCCAAGACAAAGACAACTCTTTACCCGTTTTAGTGGCGTCTATAGTGTCGTTATCTCCGATAGCAAGGAACGTCTTTGGATAATTATCCGCTTGAGCCCCCTTTTTTAGGAAAGCGACTGTTGGAGTACACCCCTCCCGGGGCGACAACAGGATCAGTTCTTTCATGGGGGCATCGGGCGCCGGCGTTTCTTTGTATTTTTTGAGTTTAAAAGACTTGAAACACCCCACTTGTTCCGAAATCTGGGTTTCGTAAAGCTTAGTAGAAACGGTGATAATCCGGCCTAGACCGTTATCTCCTCGTAGATCATCTTGTGTCTCAACCGCAGCTCTTTCATCCAACATCTTAATTGGTTTATCAGTGGCGGCAAGGTGCCTATCAGTTAAATTTTCCTTTTTAACCGGTTCTGTTTTATGGACTTTGGTATCAGTGCCAAACATGGCTTGATAGACAAAGAAGACCAAGAAAGATAACACAATAGCCAGTAACATCCTAAGTTCCGTGGACATCAATCGTTTTCCCTTAAATCTTTAGAAACTCGTCCATGTTATAGGGCGAAGACCGAGGTATAGTCTATTCGCCGTGATGCTGTTATGAAAAGGAAGCCAGAGATTTCCCCGGGCCCTAAGGTACGGGATCAAAACCGCCGGGACAAAAGGGGTGGCATCGCAAAACCCTCTTTCCTGCCATTACAAAGCCCTTCGGTATGCCATAGCGCTTGATCGCTTCATATGCATACTGAGAGCATGTTGGATGGAAGCGACATACCGGCATGAAGATAGGTGATAGGATATATTGATAGGTTTTAATAAGTGTCAAGAGTAACGTCTTCATTGCGTGAATCCGTTGAAATCTTGTGAAAAAAACCTTCTAGTGTCTGGTTGATTTTTTTAGATGACAGGTCCGCTGAGCCTTTTTTTGCTATTATGTTTAAGTCATAGGTGCCATCGATCCCGGCCCTGTGCGAACGAAAGTACTCACGTACCAGACGCTTTATCCGATTCCTTGCTACAGCACACCCAACCCTTTTGCTTGCCGTGATTCCTAAGCGCGTATTTCCAAGGCTGTTTCGACAAAAAGCGACAACGAAATGTTTTCCGTGAATTCGTTTGCCGTTCCTAGCTAATCTAAGAAAATCAGATCTCTTTAGAATCCGATCGACCTTCTGGAAGGAAAAAGCGCTCAGACTCTCTTGCACCTTTCTATACAGATAAACGTTTTCTTCCTTTAGCACGTCGACGACTAATAATCTTTCTGCCCTGTTTTGTGGACATTCTCTTGCGAAATCCGTGTGTTCTAGCCCTTTTAATCCTGCTTGGTTGATAAGTTCGTTTCATAATCGGATCCTTTAAAAAATAACGACTTCGTAAAAAGCTGGAAGTCCATCTGCGGCATTGCGCTTTATCTTTCGTTATTGCGACGTCTGATAAGCATGCCTTGCATCTGTAGCTTTCTACTGCGTCGTTTGTTTGTGGACTTTTTACGAGTCCATCAAAAACTATCAATCAGACGTTTCTATTATTTTATAATCTTGCTAGATGATCATACCCACTGCAATTTGTCAAGACCTTCGAGCGGAAGGACTTGTTTTTTGCAATCTCTGGGCCTTCTCAGAGCATTCAAGCTCTTTATCATAATTGCCTAACTCCTTATAACACATTGCAATATGGCGAATTGCTTGATGCGAATCTTGAAACACAAGCAAGTAATTCAGGGCCTCATCAAACTTTCCCTGGTTCATGTAACTTATTCCAAGACAAATATTCAGGTCCGCGCTTTTTGGAAAATGCTTCACTCCCTCGTAGAGGATTTCGGCTGATTGCTGAAATCTTTGCTCCTTTTGTTTGATATGCCCTAATCCTAAATACGCTCTCTCGTTAGGGGCATAGCTTAATGCCTTTCGAAATAGCGCTTCAGCGAGAGCCAGTTTTTCTTTTATTGCTTCTATTTTTGAATAATCACCGTGGCTGAAAGTCATTGCAAGCCTGGAACAAAAATCGGAATGCATTGCGTAGAATTCATCCTTTTCTATAAGTTCTAATGATGCGGCAAAAGAACCCAGGTTTTCATAGTGCTCTTCCCTAAGCCTTTTACCAAAAGCCAAGACATGATCCAGGGTTAAAATAGGATCGGATTCGAAGTAACAAACACCTTCTATTTTTTTGAGCCAAATATCGTCTGTGACATTAGAGTTCATGAGAAGGTCAGAATAGAGTTTAGTTCCGGGATAGATTTCGAGGATATAGGATATACAGATGAAGGGCCTTATTATCTTGATTAGATTAAGAGTTTCTTCTATGGTTTCCCATGTTTCGCCGGGAGAGCCATATATGAGATAGATCCGTGCTAATATGCCGTAGCGGTGGGTCCAAGAAAACGCCTTTTTTATTGTTTCTGTGTCAAGCGGTTTTCCCAGTTTTCTCCTTATTTTTTCCGACCCGCTTTCAATGCCATAGCTTATCTGGATGCAGCCGGCCTTTCTCATCCAGCACAAAATGTCTTCATCGACACAGTCCACTCTGGAGATAGCAAACCAGGTGATATCAAGGTCTTTTTCAATGATCATCTTGCAGATTTCAAGGACCCTTTTTTTGTTAGCGGTAAAGGTGTCATCGGAAAAGAAAAAGAAATTCACGCCCTTTCTGCGTAAAAGCTCCAATTCGTGGACAAAATTTTTTGGAGAGCGGAACCGGAGTTTACGACCCCAGAATTTGGGGCTTCCACAAAAGCTGCATTTTCCGGGACAGCCCCTTGAGGAAATTACGTGGTTATATGTAAAATGTTTTGCCGGAATGGGTATATCATCGAGGTTATCTATGAAAGCTGCATTTTCCGTTTTTTGGATCCCCTTGCTGTTTCTAAAAGCAATTCCCTTGATGTTTTTAAGGTTGGTCGAATCTTTTCTTTCGATAGCTTTCACTAGGGCCAGGAAAGTGTGTTCCGCCTCGCCAGTCACCACGAAATCGATTTCATGGAAATTATCCAGGAAATGTTTCCAAAGAAAGGAAGCCCCCACTCCCCCAAAGACGATCTTTACCTTTGGGTTGAGTTGTTTTGCTATGCGGGCGATTTCTATTCCGCCCCACCGGTTGGCGTTTAGAATTGAAAAGCCGATAATATCCGGTTTTTTTTCGCGCAAGATTTCCACAACCCGCTTGGGGGTCTTGTGGACGTTGAACCAATTAAGTATATGGACGTTGTAATCATGTTCCTTTAAAACGGTGGCAACGTAATAGACTCCTATTGGGACTATGCTGATATCCTCTTCGTGAGGCTTGCTTCGGTCATAGAGGGGGTAAGGATAAATGAGCAAGATATTCATTTCAGAAAAGCTTCCCCGCCGGGCTGTTCCGGTAGCTTGACAAGGCCACAGATTCTCGGCTAAGGTATCATATTTTATAAATGAATGGAAAGGATAGATTATAATGAAGATATACGTGTTTCCGTCTCCACAGGCTGAAAAGAAACTTGATACCATCGTAAACCGGGGCCTAGGGTTTAAGGCCAAGGATGTCACTGCTGTACAACGGATCCTATCCGATGTTAGCAAGGACAAGGACAAGGCCTTGATTAAATATATTAACCGCTTTGATGCTCCGGGGCTTACAGTTGATGCTCTAAGGGTTTCAAAAACGGAAATTTCCAAAGCCCGGGATCTTGTGGACAAGGCCTTTCTTAGAAGCTTGAACAAAGCTGTGCGACAAATCGAGAACTTTCATCGATATCAACTTCCAACGTCCTGGTTTAAAACTGATGCAGCCGGCACCGTACTGGGACAATTGATCAGACCCGTAAACACCGCAGCAGCATACGTGCCCGGAGGAAGAGGTGGAGAAACCCCGCTTATATCTTCTGTTCTTATGGGATGTATTCCCGCCAAGATCGCAGGGGTAAAACATATTGTTATTACTACTCCGCCGACGAAGACAGGAGGTGTAAATCCGTATCTCCTTGTTACCGCTCAGAAGGTGGGAGTTGATACCATCTACAAGGCCGGCAGTGCATGGGGGATTGGGGCGCTTGCATACGGCACGGAGACTATCGGACAGGCCGATGTGATTGTTGGCCCCGGCAATATCTATGTAACCCTTGCCAAGAAGCTTGTCTCAGGTACGGTCGGGATTGATATGCTTGCGGGACCCAGCGAGGTCCTGGTCATTGCCGACGGCCAGGCAAATCCAGACTACATTGCAGCTGACCTCTTATCCCAGGCGGAACATGATCCCCTGTCCTCTGCAATTCTTCTCACCGTTTCCAAGGAGCTTGCCCGGGCGGTTTCAACAGCTGTGAGGAACCAATTGCAATCCCTTTCACGGCGAGACGTTGTAGAAAAATCACTTAAGGCATATGGCGCCGTCATGGTTGTTCCCAGATTAACGATGGCTTTTGACCTGGCCAACAGAATCGCCCCGGAGCACTTGGAACTACACGTGGAAGAACCTTTACAGCACCTGGGTTTGATCAACAATGCCGGTGCGGTCTTTCTTGGGCCCTACACGCCTGAACCCGTGGGAGACTATATTGCAGGCCCTAATCACATACTGCCTACAGCCGGGACCGCAAGATTTGCCTCTGCCCTCTCGGTAGATGATTTTATAAAAAAGACCAGTGTTTTATATTACAGCAAGCGGGCCTTCAACAAGGATTACCATGACATAATCCGGTTGGCTGAGATTGAGGGCATGTCCGCTCACGCCCGAGCTGTAAAGATAAGGAAAGAGTGTTGATTTAATGAACAGCCAACCCCCATTTTCTCTTTGTCTACTACTCGCTGGAAAGCGTTCTTTCTACATCCGCCCAGTTTGCCTGTAAGGTGTTTATGGCGTTTATACCCATATCCAAGTGAGACTCCATATACTTGGCGTATACCTCTGCATGCAGTTTGGAGTCCTTTATCCCCCTTTTTTGTATAGGCATGTCGGAAACCAGCATAATGGAGCCAATGGGAACCTCAAAACGATAAGCAACGGAAAACAGCGTGGCCAGCTCCATTTCGATAGCTAGGGTCCTGTGTTGTCTCAGGTATTGAACGAATTCTTCATCAAATTCCCATAGTCGCCTGTCGGTTGTATATACGACGCCACACCTGGGCGTCAAGCCGGTTTTCTTTACAGCACCGATGCAGTACAGATTGATGCAAGAGTCAGGTATTGCTGGGTATTCGGAAGGCAGATAGTGACGGCTCGTCCCCTCGCCGCGGATGGCGGCGCAGGGCACGACGAAGTCACCCACCTCCAGTGTGTCGTCGATTCCCCCGCACATCCCCAGCATGATCACGGATTTAAGGTTGTCCAGGTAAGCGAGACAATTGATCAGAAGGGCCGCTTGTGGAGACCCTATACCGAAATCGATTATGGTGCAGTTTCTGTCCTCGTCGTGTACCACACGAAACTTGCCTGCTGAGTAACGGCCCTTAGACCTCTCGTGGAAGCAGTTCACATATTCAACGAAATTGGTGATCAAGATGTGGTCGCAGAATTCTTCCAGCCGGCTTTTTGTATACCGCTCAAGGGTTTGCCTGATGTACTCATGTTCTTTCAGCATAGGACGAGTCCTTTTAGGTGTTGTAGAAAC
>CAYSBQ010000050.1:0-16522 GCA_964429315.1 uncultured Desulfobacterales bacterium | reverse complement strand
AAGGAACTAACCGCTTTTGCACCCGTTAGAATAGAAAATGAGTTGTGGTCGATAGGTGTGTCGATGCGCTATAACGAGGTTTCAGGCCCTGTTAAGGCAAATGCCGGAAAGCTGGGCATAATTGCGGGGCTCTTAATTGTCATACTAATTGCTATGGCCGCAGTGTTTTTGAAACTCCAGAGAAATAGAACCAAGCTCGAAATCATGGCGCAATCTGCTGATGAGCTAAGTTCGATAAATAGACGACTGGAAGGGGAAATATTCGAACGTAAGCGGGCTGAGGAAACATTAAAGGAGAGTGAAGATCGCCTAAAGACTATATTGGATTCAATAGAGACTGGAGTTGTGATCATTGATGAGGAGAATCATTTAATCGTTGATGCCAATCCCGTGGCTGTTGAATTGATTGGTATTCCACAAGACAAGATAGTCGGTCGCATGTGCCACAAGTTTATCTGTCCTGCTGAGGATGGTGAGTGCCCTATCACCGACTTGGGAGAGAGTATGGATAAATCAGAGCGGGTGCTCTTAAACGCCAAGGGGTCAAGTATACCCGTTCTCAAGACTGTGAGTAAGATGACTCAGGGCGGGCGCAAGTATCTGGTCGATAGCTTCATCGACATCACCAAGCTCAAGCAGGCTGAGGAGGCGCTGCAGGAGAGTGAAGAGGCATCCCGAAACACCAGCATGGACTTGGCGCTGGGTTTATCTGAAGTTTTCGAGGCGTTGAAAGAAATCGCCTCAGGAAACCCTGAAATTAGGATAGCCGAAACCTCAGACCTTGAGTTGATTGGCACATTAAAACATATGGTCAACCGGACTGCTGAAAACCTAGAAGAAATTGTAAACCTGTCTCATGAATTTGCCATCGGCCTTGCCGAGCACTTCGACACATTGGACAAGGTTTCAAAAGGAGATCTGAGCGCCCGGGTATCTGGCAGTTCGCAAGTAGACCTGTTGGAATCTCTGAAGAAAGTAACCAACCATATGATTGAGAATATATCCATAGAAATAGCTGAACGCAAGCGGGCGGAAGAGGGTCTGCTGGAAACCAACCGCCAACTCGAGGAGGCCACCACCAGGGCCAAGGAGATGACCCGGAAAGCCGAATATGCAAACCAGGCAAAGAGCGAATTTTTAGCCAATATGTCCCACGAAATCCGCACTCCCATGAATGGTGTGATCGGCATGACCGGTCTGCTGCTCAATACCCAACTTTCGGATGAGCAACGCGATTATGCGGAAAATGTAAATAACAGCGCCGAGTCGCTCCTTACGGTGATTAATGATGTACTTGATTATTCCAAGATCGAGGCCGGAAAACTCGACCTTGAAACTATTGAGTTTGACTTGAGGTCAACGGTTGAAAACGTAACAGATGTCCTGGCGCTAAAGGCCCAGGAAAAAGGTTTGGAACTGGCCTGTCTTTTTCACCACAATGTGCCGATGACACTTAAGGGTGATCCAGGACGCTTGCGCCAGATCCTGATGAACTTGGCAGGAAATGCCATGAAGTTCACCGAAAAAGGGGGAGTTACAATCCATGCGTCTTTAGAAAAAGAAGATGATACACAGGCCACAGTCCGCTTTGAGGTCGTTGATACAGGCATCGGTATTCCAAAAGATCGTATGGACCGCCTGTTTAAATCCTTTTCCCAGGTAGACTCTTCAACAACGCGCAAATATGGCGGTACGGGTTTGGGATTGGCTATTTCAAAGCAACTATCTAACATGATGGGTGGCCGGATTGGCATGGAAAGTGTCGAAGGCAAGGGATCAACTTTCTGGTTTACGGCTATCTTTGAAAAGCACGGCGAGGGCCGTGAGGCTGATGTCGCTGTTTCTGAAGACATCAGTGGAAAACGAATCCTCGGAGTAGATGATAATAAGACAAATCGGCTGGTGTTAAAAGAACAACTCAAACCATTGGGTTGCCGTTTCGACGAGGCATCAAGCGGGGCCGAGGCCTTAGACAAACTCAGTGCGGCTGCAGCTGAAGGCCACTCCTTTGATATTGCTATCCTGGATATGCAAATGCCGGGAATGGATGGAGAGACCCTCGGGCGTAAGATCAAGGAGGATTCTAATATCAAGGATACCTTACTGGTCATGCTCACATCAATTGGCTGGCGTGGCGATGCTGCACGCATGAAGAAGATCGGCTTTGCCGCCTACCTTAACAAACCGGTCAAACAATCGCAGCTTTATGATTGTATCTCAACTGTTCTGGGCAGGAAGCAATCGGGGAAAGACGGTCCTTCAGAGTCCATTGTAACCAGGCATTCTATTGCTGAAATACAGAATAAGATTCAAATACTGCTTGCCGAAGACAATGAGGTGAACCAGAAGTTAGCAGTAATCATACTCAAGAAAATGGGCCACAGCGTGGTTGTTGCCAATAACGGTAAAGCGGCTGTCGAGGCGGTTGGAGAAAGTAAGTACGATCTTGTTCTTATGGATGGGCAAATGCCCGTGATGGACGGCTTGGAAGCTACACAAGAGATCAGAAAAAGGGAACGTATGACAGGCACACGAATTCCTATCGTAGCCCTTACGGCCCATGCCATGAAAGGTGACAGAGAGAAGTTTCTAGCTGCCGGTATGGATGACTACATCACCAAGCCTGTAAAAAGGGAAATCCTTGCCGAAGTGATAGACAGAGTAATGAAAGAAAGTGGAAACATTGAAATTGAAAGTGCAAATGACAAAAGTGATGGAGCATTTTTCAGTAAGAAGGAGGGGGCGGAAATGGCGGAACGACCACCGCCCATAGACATGAAAGAGGCTTTAGAGATAATGGGCGACGACATGGAACTGTTGCGGGAATGCTTTGATGATTTTGTTCGCGACTCTTCCGAACTACTTGCCAATATCAGAAATGCCATTGAGGCAAGTAATGCATCGGATCTTGGCAAGGCAGCTCACAGGTTTAAAGGAACCTTGAAATATTTGGCTGCCAAGGACGGGGCCGACATCGCCTATGAGCTTGAGAAAATGGGCAAGGAGGCAAACCTGGACCATGCCGCGGAAGCATTTCAATCTCTTAGCAAAGAGTGTGAAAAGATGAAGGACTTCATCAGTCGAAACGATGGGCAGGCCGACGTTGAATTCTGAGTCGCGACCTTGAATCTTGACTGATGATGCCGGATGAATTTAAGAAACTTTCTGAACAATATCATTCATAGTGTCAGAAGGGAGGTTATGATTTGAGAACCTTTGTTCTGAGCTATAAGTGGCAAGTTGAGATCTTTAGAGCCTCAAATGGCTACTCATTGCTATCAGAAAAATTATTTGACTTCTCTATGCTTTTATCGGGTTACCGGAATCACCTACTATGATTGATATTCGCGAAATGACGGTATTGATTGCGGATGACATGCCAAACATGATCACCACAATCCGCAGCATGATGAAAGTGCTCAAATACGGCAAGAAGTTCATTCCTGCCAATAACGGACAGGAAGCTTTGCGATTATTAAAGAAGGAAAGTGAAGAACCAATAGAGCTAGCCATCATAGATTACAACATGCCTATGATGACCGGTTCGAAGCTATTAAATCTCATACGGTCAGACAGAGATCTTCGAGATCTTCCTATTGTTATGGTCACGGCTCAAGCCAACATGGAATTTGTCGCTGAAGCTGCTGAATCAGATATTGATGCCTATATACTGAAACCTCCGACGATGAAAGTGTTAACAGACAAGGTGCTGGCTGTCATTGAAAGCGCGAATAAACCCTCTCGCATGGTCTCTCACCTCAAAGAAGCAAGAAGGCTTGCAGAACAAGGAGATTTGGACGGGGCTATTGAAGAGGCACAGCTTGCCATGGAAGCCAATCCTGGATCATCGAAACCCGTGCATGAATTGGGCTACTATTTTTTCGAAAAAGAGGACTTGAAAGAAGCTGAAAGATGGCTATTGAAAGCTGCCGAGATGAATTCTTTGGACGTTTCTGCATTTATCAATCTTGGCAAGTTATACGTGAGACTCAACGACATAGAAGCCGCGTTCAGGTATTTTGAAAAAGCAATGGCCATTAACCCTCGTGATGTGACTCGAGCCATCTATTTCGGAACAATCCTGCTCGAGAAAAAGATGGTCAAAGAGGCTACTCGGGTTTTTAATAATGCCCTCAATCTGACTGAAGACAACCAGAAACTGAAGGAACAAATAGCCCAACTCTGCATCGGGAAAGATGCCAAGGAATATGCGGCAAAGCTTCTCGCGTCCATTCTCAGATCAGATCCGAACCGAAAGGGGATCTCCCTGAAGTTGGGGGTACTATTAGAAGAACTCGGCGAACATTCCAAGGCTCTCAAACATTTGGCCAATGCCGAAAAGGAAGACAGCCAAAATCTCGACATTAAATTACATCTTGCCAGAACCTA
The DNA here is from genome assembly GCA_964429315.1 of uncultured Desulfobacterales bacterium. GTDB lineage: Bacteria > Desulfobacterota > Desulfobacteria > Desulfobacterales. The sequence continues at coordinate 12,133 of CAYSBQ010000050.1, read as the reverse complement.
TTTAGCCCTCGGTAAGGCGATCCGAGCCGAGAAACCGTTGAGGGACATACTGGAGGTCAACCCAAAGCACGAAGAAGCAAAGAACCTTTTGAAAAATTGTGTGTAACCCGAGAATGACGCAATGACACGAGAACAAAGAATTCTTGAGATCCTACTTACTATTACCAATATCTCGAATAACACCAAACTGCCTTTTGATGAGAAGCTTCAACGGGTTCTCCTCAAAGTAGTAAATAGTCTGCAGGCCAAACGTGGCTCCATTATGCTTTTAAAAGGACGCAAGGCTCTGGAAGTCGCAGCTTCAACAAAGCCCGAGTTGGTCGGAGTGGAGCAATTGCTGGATGAAGAGTCTCCTTCCGGCTGGGTTTTGAGGAACAAGAAGCTGTTGTATGTGGACCAAAAGACGGAGCATGGGGATTTTGTGGCCAAGACTCACGATTACGAGAAATCAGCTTTTTTGGTGGCTCCAATAATAAGCAATGACAAGGTTGTCGGCGTCCTAAGCATCACGGAAAAAGTTGGGAAAGACAAGTTTGACAAGCTGGAACAGGAAATACTCCTGGAAGTCACAGGACAAGTTATCAGTGCCATTGAAAATGAACGCTTGACCCAATCTTTAAAGAGAAACAAAAGAACCCTTCAGAAGAAGAACCTACAGCTGAGAAAACTGGAGAAACTGCGAACCGATCTTTTTAATATGTTGATACATGACCTGAAAGGGCCGATTTCCGAGGTTGTGGCTAACCTTGATATTCTCACGTATACCTTAAAGGACGATAACCGACAATTTGTGGAGTCGGCCCAGATTGGCTGTGAAACGCTACAGACGATGGTTGCCAATCTTTTGGATATTGCCCGATTCGAAGAACACCAGCTGAAATTGGTCTACGAAAAGATCGATCCTGAAGACCTTGTCAAGGAGACCCTGGACAGACTGGCAAAGGTGGGTAAAACAAGAGAGCTTAAATTCGTAGAGTTATTCCCTCCAACTGAAGATAGGCGCTATTTTATGGCAGACCGGGGCATTTTGCTGCGGGTTCTTCAGAATTTTCTAAGTAATGCCATTCAACATTCTCCTGCTGGGGAAACGATCGATATAGGCTTTGAGTACGCAGTGTCTTCAAGAATCGAGTTCTTTGTTAGAGACGGGGGCCCGGGCGTGCCCAATAAACACCAGAAAGCCATCTTCGAGAAGTACGTACAGCTTGACAAAAAGCCGGATGGTCGAATCTATACAACAGGCCTGGGATTGGCTTTTTGTAAAATGGCTGTGCAAGCCCATAAAGGTAGGATCGGCGTGAAGACCGTATCACCCACAGGAAGCCGTTTCTGGTTTTCACTTCCGTTGGATATAAAGTAGATGGGTTATCTCTGGACACATAGGAATCACTGAGGTCAAGAGATGGACACAGATTATTTAGGGAAAAAAGGTTGGCGGTTATTGAAGGGACTTTTGACAGGTATCTTGATAGCTGCCTGCTGTTCAAGTCTTTCTTTCGCAGGTAGTGCCGGCGCAAAGAAGCTAAATATTAAGGGTCTCTATATTGGGATGACATTATATGATGCTAAAGTGATTGCTGAAATATTCACTGATTTAACCAACTATAAACTGATGCCCTTCAATCTTTCACAATACAAATTCAGAGCTTTTCAATGTGACGAGCACAAATACTGGTTTTCTGACGTAAGGAGATCTGTTGTATCTCCCATCGTTTTCGCTACAGACGCTAACAAAAGGATTACTTTTATATCAATACAGGGAACTCTCGTAGACAAACTGTTTAATTCAGCTGATCATACCGCCAAACAATTTGTTCAAGAATTTTCTGATATGAACAATATTCTCCAAATGACAGAAATAGCGTCTAAGCCCAAAAGTCCACTTCCCAACATCCTGCCTAGCAGCGGTTGGACATACTTAAGCTCTCATGGCTTCAGGATAACGGTCTTTTCAAACAAAGACATTGACATCGAAAAGACAGAAAAAAGAAATGCTGGATCCTTGTTAAATGATCCTGGGAAGTAACTACTCACGTAGTCAGGCTGAAGCTGTTTAGACTAAAGGTTGAAGGAATGAACGGTAAAATTCTTGGTGAAAAAAAACTGAGACAGCGGATATTGCGAACTGTTGAAAAACTTCCCTCAATGCCTCAAGTTATGCATAAAGCCCGAGAGATATTAGACAACCCCCATTCAAGCCTAGCCGACCTTGCCAATCTCATTGAAACCGACCCGGCGCTTGCCATGCGGGTTCTAAGATTGTCGAATTCCGCCTACTACAGTCGGCTTGTAAGAGTTTCGTCTTTACAAGAGGCCGCGGTTGTTCTTGGACTCAAAACACTTGGAGAGCTACTTACAGTGGCCTGTTCTTCAAAGCTTCTCGATCGTTCGCTGAAAGGATACGATCTTCAGCCTAAAGCTCTGTGGCGACATTCTCTCAGCGTGGCTGTTGGAGCTCGGATTATTGCAAACAAAAAGCAGCCCGGGTCGGCAAGTGACGCCTTCTCAGCCGGGCTTATTCACGATGCAGGAAAAATTATTTTGGACGAGTATGTCCTGGAAAGAAAAGAAGAGTTTTTAGAATTCCTGGCCGATGGCGAAGAGACCTTCCTTGACGCAGAACAAGAGATCCTTGGTTTTGATCATGCAGAGATTGCCGCAAGGGTCTGTGAGAAGTGGAGTTTCCCTAAATCAATCTCGGTTGCTATCAAGTATCATCACCATCCATCGCGTTTGCGAGGGAACAACTTGGCTTTTATTGTGTATGTGGCAGACCAGCTGGCAATGTGGAGTGGTATGGATACGGATGGAATAACGATTGACATTGAGGACAAGGCCTTTGAGATGTTGGATGTTCGTGTAAACGAAATCGAGCCGATTATTGAAGAAATTGTGACATCCGTTGACCAGATCACAGAAGAAATGGAGAATCAATGACACTCCTGCGCCGTGGAATACTGTTGCTGCCGGTCGGGGCTGTCTCCGGCTGTGATTTTGATGGATTTGTTAAGCGTTTTTCCCGAGCGACAAGTATATACTGGGGCGCCTTTTGAGCCAATAAGTGGACGCCGCAGTGGGCCTGCCTTAATGAAGCTTCACTGTTTTAAAGCCCGAAATCTTCTGATGGCAAAACGAAATCTATAATAAACTCAATCAGTTGTTTATTGCGTTAAAAGAAAGCCACTTTGGGAAGACCCATGAAACTACATTTTACCCGGACCAACGGACCGGTGGACGAGGCGATCGATCAATTGATGGATCTCGTTGGGGGCATTGATCATCCAGAGATCATACGCGAAATGATCCTCGCTGCCCTAAAGGCCGGCCAGGAAAAGGCCCCTGTGGCCGATCTCAAGCTCATGAACAGCACTTTAAAAGAGATGCGGTTCACGGCCAAGGTGTTCGATTCTTATCGCGGTGTCAAGAAGGTGACGGTTTTCGGTTCAGCTCGAACACAGCCTCATGAACCGGTCTATCGAATGGCCCAGCACCTGGGGGAAAAATTGACCGAGGCCTGCTATATGGTGATTACCGGCGGCGGGCCAGGGATCATGCAAGCGGTCAACGAGGGGGCGGGTCCCGAGCACTCCTTTGGCATCAACATCCGCCTTCCCTTCGAGCAAAAATCCAATCATATCCTCCAGGGCAGTCCGCGTAGCATGGTCTACAAGTACTTTTTTAACCGTAAGGTGGCGTTTCTCAAAGAAGCTGACGCAGTGACCCTGTTTCCAGGAGGCTTCGGCACCCTGGATGAGGCCATGGAGACGCTAACCCTCGTCCAGACCGGTAAACAGGTTCCTTTCCCGATCGTGCTCGTCGATGAGCCCGGGGGCACCTATTGGTCGCGCTGGATCGATTTTTTTGAAAAAGAACTCCTGGCCCAAGGTTATATCAGCGCCACGGATTTCAATATCTTCGAGCGAGTGGATTCCGTAGAGCATGTTATGGCCATTATCGATCGCTTCTACAACCGTTATCACAGCATGAGGCATGTGGGAGAGCGGCTTGTCATCCGCCTGACTTCCTCCATTCGAGAGCAAGATGTCGCGGATCTCAAGGCGCGTTTCTCGGACATCCTTGCCCCTCCAAATAACTTCTTCCTTTCAGGCCCGACAAAAGAAGAAGCCGACGAGCCGGCCATTGCTCACCTGCCTCGGCTGATACTTGACTTTAACCAAAAAGACTTTGGCAGGCTCCGAAGTCTAATTAATGCGATAAATCTATGTTGACCCCTAAATCGACGCGCTGTTTTGGTAAATAGAAATGACATGCCTTCGAAAGCTGTGACCAAAAAGGAAAGCATTACAGATCTTGCAGATACTGCCGGAAGGTCCGATACGGCCTTCAAGGATGCTGTGAAAAAGGAGTTGCGTTTTTTGTAGTCCCGTGGCCCCAGAAAAAGAGTTTAGCAATAGGCACTGATATTCCCGTTTCTGTGATGGCTGAATCAGATCTTTACCAGAGAGAGATGCCAAACACTTGATCGTCGATTAGTGGAAAGCCATCTTTGAAGGGGTTGAGACTCACGTTACCCATGATAGTGGTAAGGCAGGCTCAATTGGTAGTCGGCGATTATCCTCCAAGGACACGCCAAAATAACGACTGCAAAACGACGCGGTAAACCGTGCGTTTGAGTCGCGGTGTTCGGGCCTATTTTCCGTTTTGCAGTTCCATTTAAACACTTTGCAAATTCAAATATCTCTAAACTTTTGACTACTCACGTAGTCAGGCTGAAGCTGTTTAGACTGAAGGCTGAAGGAATAAAAAAGCACGTGACGCACTTTGGTGGAGAGAGAGAAGATTTGCGCACCAAATATGGCTTCAAAATGAGCCGTATTTCAGTTTTTCCTAACAGCCTTCAGCCTTCAGCCTATCCACCAGTTACGATATACGTTTAAATACTATTCAAATTTGTGATCGAGTCGGATTTTTATTTCTTTTCTTCTTCCTCGCCTACACCCGCTATCTGGCGATACATCTCATATCTTTCCTTCATGTCCTTTTCCGCTTTCTTGAAAAGCCTTTTTGCGTTTTCCGGGAAAGTCCTTGTCAAGCTAGAGTACCGCACCTCACCCATGAGAAATTCTTGAAAATCACCCTTTGGCTCCTTGGAGTCAAGTATTAGCGGGTTCTGGCCTGCTTCCTTACGCCTTGGGTCATAGCGATATAAGAGCCAGTAGCCACACTCTACGGCCAGTTTTTCCTCGTTTTGGCTCCTTCCCATATTCAAGCCATGGTTGATGCATGGGGCATAGGCAATAATCAATGACGGACCGTGGTAGCTTTCCGCTTCCACAAAGGCCTTCATCAGTTGATTCTTATTGGCGCCCATGGCAACAGAGGCCACATACACATAACCATAGGTCATAGCCATTCTGCCGAGATCCTTTTTCCTCACAGACTTACCACTTGCCGCAAACTTTGCCACAGCACCAGTAGGTGTGGCCTTCGAAGACTGACCACCGGTATTGGAATACACCTCCGTATCCAGGACAAGGATGTTGATGTCATGCCCCGATGCAATCACGTGATCCAACCCGCCATAACCGATATCATATGCCCAGCCATCACCACCAAAAACCCAAATCGACTTCTTTGTAAAATAGTCACTCCTGTTGAGGATCTCACACAGCACAGTTTCGGCAGAACAATCACTCGCGGCCATTTCAAGCTCAGCAAGTTCTTCAATCTTCCGGCCATATTCCTTGGACTTCTGTCCATCATCCATATTATCCAGCCACATCTGAAAGGCTTCTTTGAGTTCTTTAGAAAAATCGAAACCCAAAGCCTCTCTAACGAGATCCGCCAGCTTATCCCGTCGCTGTGCTACAGCTAGTTCCATACCAAAACCATATTCAGCATTATCCTCAAAAAGCGAATTGGCCCAGGTCGGCCCGTGCCCCTCTTCATTCACCGTATACGGACAACTCGGGGCACTCCCACCATATATCGAAGAACATCCCGTCGCATTGGCTATCATCATACGCTCACCGTAGAGCTGGGTGACAACCTTTATATAAGGGGTTTCTCCACAGCCGGCACAAGCGCCGGAAAACTCAAACAGCGGTTGCCGGAATTGGCTTCCCTTTACCGTTGTTGGAGCCATGACATCATCCCTGATAGGAAGCTCTGTAGAAAACTTGTGGTTGTCGACCTCTCTTTCTTTCTGCGTAGCCAGCGGCTTCATGACAAGGGCACCTTTTTTCGAAGGGCATATATCGGCACAGTTTCCACAACCGGTACAATCAAGCGGGCTTACCTGTATGCGAAATCTTAAGCCGTTGAGTTCCTTTCCCTTGGCCTCAACCGTTACAAAATCCTTCGGAGCATTGTCAAGATCTTCTTCTCGTGCCAGCACGGGACGAATCACTGCGTGAGGACAAACGAAGGCGCACTGATTACACTGGATACAGTTCTCCGGAATCCACTCCGGAATATTGACGGCGACGCCTCTCTTTTCGTATTTCGTCGTAGCCGTAGGAAAAATACCATCAGGACTGAAGGCACTCACTGGAAGCTTATCACCCTGTTGGGCAATCATAGGCCTCATGACCTTGGCCACGAACTCCGGTTCGTCTGCTTCTATGTAGGCCTCATGGCCGGCAGTCATCCAGGACTTTGGAATTTTAACCTTCTCCAATGCGTCTATTGCCTTATCGACCGCATCGATATTCATTTGAACAATCTTCTCACCTTTTTTGCCGTAGGTCTTTTTGATAGCATCTTTGATGTAGCCCAACGCCTCATTAGGAGCAATGACGTTTGCGATCTTAAAAAACGCTGCTTGCATCACCATATTAATGCGACCACCCAGACCAACTTGGCCGGCAATCTTCCCGGCATCGATATTATAAAAGTCCAACTTCTTTTGAGCTATCGTTCTTTTCAGGTTATCGGGAAGTTTTTTCTCCATATCCTTTGCACTCCACGGAGAGTTGAGCAAAAAGGAACCACCTGCTTTTATACCCTCCAGGATCTCATACTTCGTAACAAAGGCGGGATTATGACAAGCAATAAAATCAGACTCCGTTAACAGATATGGAGATTGGATCCTGTGAGGAGAAAACCTCAGATGAGATACGGTAATCCCGCCCGATTTCTTGGCATCATAGGAAAAATAGGCCTGTGCGAACATATCAGTATTTTCGCCGATAATCTTAATGGCATTCTTGTTGGCGCCTACTGTTCCATCAGCCCCTAAGCCCCAGAACTTGCATCGCACAGTACCCTCCGGAGACGGATGAATCTCTTTACCAACTTCCAGTGAGCTGTAGGATACATCATCTATAATACCAACAGTAAAGTGGTTTTTAGGCGCCGTTGAGCGCAGGTTATCAAACACCGCCTTGACCATGGTCGGAGTAAAATCCTTGCTCCCCAGCCCGTACCTTCCACCTACCAGCACGGGAACTTCCGCCTTCTCATAGAAAACAGTGCACACATCCTGATAAAGAGGCTCGCCCAGAGATCCTGAAGCCTTAGCCCTGTCCAGGACTGCTATCCTTTTAGCTGATGCTGGAAGGGCCATTAAAAAATGCTCGACGGAAAAGGGTAGATACAACCGGACTTTGATCAATCCCACTTTTTCCCCCAGCGTATTAAGATAATTTACTGTCTCCTCGATAACATCGCAACTTGATGCCAAGGAGATAATTACCCTGTCTGCCTCAGGATCTCCCACATAATCAAAGAGATTGTATGAGCGACCGACCAAGTCACTGACCTTCCGCATCTCTTCTTGAACGATATAGGGAACATCATTATAATATGGGCTGCACCCTTCCCGGTTCTGAAAGAATATGTCCGGGTTTTGAGCGGTACCCCTCAGTTGAGGATACTCCGGGTTCATGCAACGCGCCCTGAATTCATCTATAGCATCCCAGTCTACGAGGTTTGCTATATCGTCATAATCGATAACTTCTATCTTCTGTATCTCCTGGGAAGTTCTGAACCCGTCAAAGAAATGAACAAAGGGAAGGCTTGCCCTAATACTTGCAAGATGGGCCACCAGGGCCAGATCCATCGCTTCTTGAACAGATGCTGATGCAAGAAGGCAAAAACCGGTTTGTTTCACAGCATTAACATCTGAATGGTCACCAAAGATAGAAAGGGCATGGCTGGCAACAGCCCGGGCAGACACATGAAAGACACAAGGCATGATCTCGCCGGATATCTTATACATATTCGGAATCATAAGGAGCAAGCCCTGGGATGCAGTAAATGTCGTAGACAAGGCTCCGGCAGAAAGAACACCGTGCACAGCCCCGGCCGCTCCTGCTTCAGACTGCATTTCCATCACCTTCAACACTTGACCGAAGATATTCTTCCGCCCGTGCGCCGCCCATTCATCACAGTACTCTCCCATGCCGCTAGATGGCGTAATGGGATAAATTGCCGCAACATCACTCATTGCATATGCCACATGTGCCGCCGCCCAATTTCCGTCAACCGTCATTTTCACTTTGCTCATACTCCTGTCCCCCTTTCGATACCCTATTGCGAGAAAACCTTTCCGGCTTCCTCGCCCAACTTGCCAAGATGTTCGACCACATGAACACCACCTGCTTGCATGGCGGCTATCTTGTCTCTTGCCGTTCCACTACCGCCGGAAATAATGGCGCCGGCATGCCCCATGCGCTTTCCGGGTGGAGCAGTAAGCCCGGCCACAAATCCAAGCACGGGCTTACTAAAATCTTTCTTAATGTATTCGGCCGCTGCTTCCTCATCATTTCCCCCAATCTCTCCGATGAGAACAACGCCTTTTGTCTCCGGATCATCATCAAAGAGTTTTAAGATATCGACAAAGGATGAACCAATAATGGGATCACCTCCAATGCCGATACAGGTACTCTGACCCAGGCCACTTTCCGTCAATTGATGGACTACTTCGTAGGTAAGTGTTCCGCTCCTTGAAATAACGCCTATAGATCCCTCTTGATGGATCTGGCCAGGCATTATACCAGCCTTGCAACGCCCGGGGGAAATCACTCCGGGACAATTGGGACCAATAAGCCGACAGTTTCTATGTTTCAAAAAAGAGACAACCCTCAACATATCCTTCACGGGAATCCCTTCTGTAATGCAGATCACTACTTCAAGCCCCGCTGCAGCGGATTCCAAAATGGCATCTGGAGCAAAAGCAGAAGGGACAAAGATGAGGCCGGCATTGGCCCCTTCACTCTCAGCAGCCTTCTTGACCGTATTAAATACAGGAATGCCATCTACGTCTTGCCCCCCTTTTCCGGGAGTCACCCCTGCCACCACATTACTGCCATAGGCCACACACTGTCTGGTATGGAAACTACCCTCCTTGCCGGTTATCCCTTGAACAACCAAACGCGTGTCTTTGTCAATTAGTATGCTCATGTCTCGAATAGTTTAAAGTAAAGGGTTCGAGGATTCAAGGATTCATGTGGTCGAGTGCTTTTCTTTCTAACGATTTAATAAGCCCTTTAAGCATCCTCTCAACCTCTCTTATTCCCTCCTGTAGGATCTCCCATTCACCAGTCTTAATATAACCCAGGTCCCCAGATAGTAATATCTGGGTTTCCATCTCACAATTTGAACCATAAGCTATATATAAAAATCGTATACTCCGGAGTTGTTTTTCTTCCATATCCTTCAGCTATGTTACTGGGCACAGAGACTGCCGCCCTCCTTATTTGCGATGTCAGGCCGTATCTTTCTTCATTAGGGAATCTTTTTGTTGCCTTGTAAATTTCTAAACATAGCTTATAGGACCTTTGCCAGACTTTTAATTCTCGATAATGCTTAAGCATTTCACTTGCATCTTTTTAAGGCGGAAGCCGCAATCCCTGACCCCTTGATCCCTTGCATCTTTTCAAGGCGAAAGCCGCAATCCTTATCATTCTATTTTCTAACCACAATCACCTTCACCTTCTCCGCAGCATCGGCCATGCTATCTGCTACGAGAAAGTCAAGCTCTGATTCGGCTAATATACTACGTCCTTCATCCACATTAGTGCCATCCAGACGCACTACGACAGGCACGTTAATCTCCACGTTTCTGGTTGCTTCCACTACGCCTTTAGCAAGGACATCACATCGGAGTATACCACCAAAAATGTTGATCAAGATTCCACGGACGTTCTTATCCCCAAGAATTATCTCAAAGCCCTTGGACACCATCTCGCTGGTAGCCCCGCCGCCGACATCCAAAAAGTTGGCAGGACTGGCTCCAGCCTGCTTGATCAAATCCATGGTAGCCATGGCAAGTCCTGCACCATTGACCATAATACCAACATCACCATCCATGCGGATATAGTTCAATCGGTGTTCAGAGGCCTTAAGTTCCAGTGGGTCTTTTTCTGCGACATCTTTTAACTCCAACAAATCCTTGTGCCGAAACAAGGCGCTATCATCAAAATCTATCTTGGCATCCAGTGCAAAAAGTTGCTTGTCCTGTGTTTCAACCAACGGATTAATCTCCACCAACATGCAGTCCATCGTCTCAAAGAGCCTGTAAAGCTGCATAAATATCCCTGTGGCCGGCTTTATAAGACTCGGATTCATACCTAGGCCGAATGCAATATTACGCGCCTGAAAGCCTTGGAAACCAAGACCCACATCTATCCATTCCCGAACAATACGTTCCGGGTAATTTGCGGCCGACTCCTCTATCCCCATGCCACCTTCGGAACTGGCAATCAACACAGGGCATTGCCTTGTCCTATCAATGGTTATACCAACGTAGAATTCCTGCGCTACCGAAAGGCCCTCTTCTACAAGGACTTTGCGAACAATCTTTCCACGCGGACCTGTCTGATGGGTCACCAGATTCATGCCAAGTATGTCTTTGGCTGCGGTTGCCACCTCTTCGTCCGTTTTTGCCACACGCACACCACCACCCTTGCCTCGACCGCCGGCATGTATTTGTGCCTTAACCGCCCAACTTGACCCACCGATTTCTTCCGCTATTGCCGCCGCTTCTTTGGCTTCATAGGCCACAGCCCCCTTTGGAATCGGGATATTGAATTTGGAGAAAATCTTCTTTGCCTGATATTCGTGGATCTTCATATCGCTTCCATCCATTAGTGCCCAACCAGAAATGGCTCATCAAATAATGGGCACTGGCGTAAGTTTCCAATTGAAGCTTTTGCTTCCCGGTAAGGAAGTTCACTATCTTTTATAGCTTCCTTTTAGCCCGCTAAAAAAGGCGAGCATTTAAGGAAGCAGGCCGGTCAGAAATGAGCAATTTTCCGCAAGGTCAAAGACTATTCCGCAGGATAGCGGAATTGGTTCCCGCTTAAGAGCGGGACCCGTAAGGGCGAGGGGCACGGATGCCCCGAGTCAAAAGCAAGGGGTTGCGCGGAGACGCACTGTGGTACGTCGCATAAGCAACCGTGCAGTTTGACGCCGAGATTGTGGAAAAGGGCCATTTATGGATGGAAACTCACTACATATTCACGGGACGTTCTATAAGCTCACCCATTTGCCTACCGTTTAAGCGATCAATGGAACTTCCAAGCGCCTTTAAGATCTTAATCTTGTCCTGGCCCCGCACTTTCAAACTCTGGTGACCTGGAAGCCTGAAAAAATAGAGATTCTCAAGTTTCCTTATACCCCCGAGATACTTATGTATTTTCCATTGAGAGCTAACCGGCAGCGTGGAATTTTTAAAAACCGACAAAAACCCATACTGCACCTCCAACCCTCCTGGGCTCACTGTTACGGCACTGAACCCCCAGAAAGGCCCGTTAAAAAACCATAACGCAATGAGTCCCCATACACCAACAACCACAACATACTTGAACTGCCGCCTGGAAGTGAAATGGACTAAAAGCCCAACAATAATTGCCACTATAATGCCCATGATGACGTTCTGCACCATCACGGAACGGATGAAAAAAGTCTGCATTTCCATGTCAGCGTTCTTGGTCTAACGTGCTGTAGTAAAGAACTCGTATCACTGCCACGCAGTGCTGTCAAATAAAATAACCGCACGGGTCACGGTTCAGAGGTTCAGAGGTTCAGGGTTTGCATTCTCATCACCATACGTTATTTTGTAAACGAATGTTCCAAACGAAGATAGCATGTCATTAGAGTGACAGCCCCTTTAAAATTAACGGCGTTTTATTTGCTTAACCATTTTTTCCTCATGACTACGCGGATG
>CAYSBQ010000049.1:0-16543 GCA_964429315.1 uncultured Desulfobacterales bacterium | reverse complement strand
AGGCTGTTGTTGCTTTTTTAAACCTTTTGCCATGTTGTTTATGCAACTATAGGGTCAATTGACCCGCCAAGATAGCAACGCATCACCCCGGTTGATTTAATCATAGATCTGCTTTGTCGTCAGAAGTCCCCTTTTTCTGCCCTCTGTCGGCAAGATATTCCGCAATACTCTCCGCTTCCTTTTCCGAGATTAATCCAGGAGAATATTTTGCCATTCTCTTTACTGCCCTTTTCCATGCTTCCAGGTCTTTGTTCTCGTTTAGCGAACGTTCAAGATTGTGGCATTTATTGCACTTTTTCTCAAAAAGTTGTTGGTTATCCTTTCCTGTCGCAAAAGCAAATGACACAAACAGCAAAGTAATTGAAACGATTATAACGCTTCTCATAGAATAGACTCCATGTTTTTTTTATGCATCGCTAGGGTTTATTATTCATGGACGACAGTCATTATTTATGTACGGCTTTAATTGCTCACCCTCGACTTTTGCGCGAGCCCTTAGTATAAACCCTAACGTTGCATGATGTCGTTACATCAATTCTTTCTGACAATTGAACTCTTGCCCATAAAGCAGTACGGGTCACGCTCTTTGAAAATATCCAGACCATGGTTGTATGCAACAGCAAGGCAACCACGACAAACGAGATGGATTGGGCAGGAGCGGCAGGTTTCCGGGCCGGAGCGATACCTGTGTGCTTTCTCAGAATCGTAGATGTCAGTAATGCTCTGTTCGAAAACGTTGCCGATCGGGGATGGGAACTTGCGGCATGCGTGGGCCTGTCCGTCGGAAAGGACAGCCATAAAATTAAATGCCGCGCCACAGCCGTAGCCGGTGCACCCGCCAAAGGGCTCAAGCCCCTTTTCGTGGCATACAATGTTGATGAAATTGTCTTTCCAACCCATAATCTGATTGTTTTCCGAGGCCTTCATGTAGGCTTCCAGAAAGGCGGCGAAGTCGTCTCGCAATGGGGGTTGAAGGTTCGCCCCCTCTCCAACCGTTGAAAGACGGTTGAAAGTAAAGTAATCGGCGACATCGCGAAGCAATTCACCGAGAGGTAGAACCTGGTCCATGTTGTCTTTTGTGAGGGTGAGCATCACCTTTGAGGTGATCTCCAGATCTCGGAGAAGCGCAAGAAATTCAATTGTTCGGTCGAAGTGCCCAGGCCCGCGAATCATATCGTTTTGTTCACGCAATCCCTCCAGGCTCACTTGGAAAAATACGGGGCGCTGTATCTCGAGCAGTTCTTCCATTTGCCTACGCGAAGCCGGATTGCCCAGGATCGCAACGACAAAGCCTTGTTCTGACGCCACACGGTAAAGCTCGGGAAAATTGGGATAAAGAAGCGGATTGCCTCCCGAGAAAGAAACCTGTCCCCTTACGTGCTTATCTCGGCAAAATCTGCGCAGATCTTCGAGAATCTCAATCGCCCGATTCAACTTAAGCGCAGATCTGTTGCTGCGGTCGTAACAGTGCTTGCAGTGGAGATCGCACACTTGGGTAATGTGCCACTGAAGTGTAAAGACAGATGAGGAGAGGAAAGACTCGTCTGTATTGTCACTCACGGGAAAGCTGGTTGGGTCTCGCCGTATCCGAGACCTGGGGGCTACGAGAATTCCTGCTGAGACTGCACGATGAATGGCAGCATCGACTGCGCCCACCGGTAAATCACCTTCCGCAGCGGCTTCCTTGGGATCTATTCCCTCTACCACAATTTTGAGCACCAGGAGATCTTCATCGGAAGCAGTCTTAGACTTTGCACGTCCGGTTTTTGGATCCTGCCAGACCAGTACATATTCCTCGCCTGGTTGTGGCGTTTCGGGTGAGGTCTTGCGCCCTGTGTTCAAAATCGACGGAAGGTGCCTCCAGGCAAGATGGAGCAACTGGACGGTGGGATTGACTCCCAGTTGTTCGACCTGTTGTGGGATGTCAGCCTCCCTTTCGGTAACCTTGTGAATGGACCACTCCAGACGGGCGAGCTCGGGGAGAAAGCCAGGCAATCCCAAGTCGCCCCTCTGAAGTGCCAGTGTCTTCGGTAATCCCCCCGGCCCAGAATCTCGAGCACATGCCCTGACTATCCGTTTCCAGGTATCAGAATCCACGGCGCGTCGGCACGAGGGATAGACCGCCTCAAGTTTCATCTTGCCGGGTGGGTGCATACTTCTCCCTCCTTAGATGTCCTGGGCATGCAGAGAGGTCAAACGCTGCATTGCCACAACCGCAAGATTACCCAATATAGCCCAGACCGAGAGGCCTTGAGCCCATAAGGCGGAAAGGTTTTTCACCGCCTCTTTCCTTTGTTTTCCCTTTGTCATTCTCAGTGCTCCCTGCACTGGATTCTAGCTTCAGCCACTCTTGGCAGGGGCCTTCTTGGTGCTATCTGCACCAGAAGTGCCACTTCAGCCGCTTTGACCGACTTTTTCCTGCTTCACGGTGCTACCTGCACCAGTTTCGCTACCGCTTCAGCCACTGCTACATCCGGGAAGCGACAGGCCGGCCCCAGCTATGAGCCCCGCAAGACCAATGCTTGCCAAGATCTTTTTGAGGTGTTTCGTATCCATCCTCTACTCTCCTTTTCAGTTGGTTGTTGAAAAAAAGTTTTCCCCCCAGGACAGGGAAAACGCGACCAAACACGACGGCCATCGTCACTACATCCCCATGTACGGTATAGCGTAGCGAGCTTCTCGGAGCTTCTCCAGTTCATCATCAGTAGCCTCGATGACCTCGTAACCATATATATAGGCTTCAGCCGGCTCAACGAGCCCACCCCTTGGGCCGTCAATGACGAGTACGGGTGTGCCGTCGGGCGACACTGAGGTATCGGTGGATACATGCCCAGTCCCCTCCCATTCTCTCAAGATCGGGGCTTTGGATCTCAATCTCATGGTTCCTCCTCTCGTGTCCGAAGTAAAGGCCTCATCGGTTGAGATTCCAGTCGTAGTATATGTATTCACATTGCAGTGTATTGGCCTCAGTCCGAATAAATTGCCGGGCAGATTCGCTTACAAGATAGTCGTAAATGAAGTCCAGAACTCCGGTCCGGCCTCCGAAATCGACCTCGTACCAGCGGAAGATCTCAGACAGGAGAATTTTACCCTCCTCAGGGAGGACGATGACCTCAGAGGAATTCACAAAACTCTTGGCCGCGGCCTCGAGTTGTTTATATATCGTGTCAGGATCGTAGTAGTCGATGGGGGCGCATGATCGTGATCCGCATACTAGTGCGAAATGAATGCGGGGGTCAAGGGGTTTCAGGATCCGGGCTTTTCGAGGGTCTCTAGAAGAAAACTGCTTGAACAGATGGAACCAGGGGCGTGCATTACCGCGAAGGATGCCATGTTCAATGTCGTCGGCGGAAAAGTGGTGCTTGCCGATGACATACTTGAGGCGCCAGAATATCTCCGGGGCTTCCTGGACGGACTTCTGAACACCACGGTACACGATGCCGTCGACGATGATCGAATTGTAGAGATTTATCCAAAATGCCAGTTTTTGCCTGCGCCCTATAAGACAGCGTAAGTCGAATTTTCTGAGACCGTTTGTGAGAAGGCGGTACTCCCGGTATTGGGTGGAATTTATGAGAGCCAGATAGTCTACTCTACCTCGGGAGGTGTCGTAAAAGGTATCTCGAAAGGTTTTGATGCATCGCATCAAGGCGTTTCCAAGCTCGTCCGGCTCCAGGTCCGGCATCTCTTCTCCGTTGTTGAGAATCAGGTCAGAAGAAAAGAGACTGCGGGCCTTGGCGGCGATTCGTCGCGATGTCTTTTCTCTATCGTAGAACTCGTTTACCAGGTCAATGAAGAGGGCCGCTGTCCAGCTAAAGCCGTCACTCCCGTAACCCTTGCCATTAAAAGAGTCAAAGTATTCGTGGAATCCGAATCGGAGCGGGAGCTGCAGGAGGTCCTTCTGGAGTGAGTCGGCCTTAAGCGTGTAACCATACCGACGGAGGCCATGGGCAAGTATCCAGTTGAAGTTGATCCAAACAGGCCCCCGCCAGTAATTTGACGGATCGAAATCTTCCTGGTGGATGTCATAGTTTGGTATCGTGAAACAGTTGCCCTGCTGAAGAGCGCAAAAGGAAGATGAATCGAGACGTTTGTAGACAAGCGCCGCCTGTTCCCTGCTTGCCGCTCCGGAGAAAAGTGGAATGAAGCCTGCAGCCGTAGCGACATGAATCGTCTTTTTGGAAACGAGATCATAGCAATTGAAGATAGAGCGCTCAGGGTCCCACAGTTTCTCCCGTATCGCAGAAGCGGTTTTCTTCACCCACGATGACGGCAAGTCTGCTGATTTTCCAATCAAGTGTGCAATGTTGACAAGAGATTCGTTGGCTCTGCACAGTACTGAATTGAAGAGGGGATCCTGGATGAGAAAGGGGCAGGCCTTACGAATCTCGGTTTCGTCATACTCGCACCTTCGAAAGAGGGCAACGAGGTAAACATATCGATCGTAGTCCTCGTCTGCGGGGCGCATCGACGGGTCTACACCGTGGTTCAGGTCTTTACGCTTGTACGGGGGCAGAGTAGACTCATCGACATCAATACGTCTGAGGGGTTTATCCCAGGTAGGGGAATTGTCGATCCCCGATTCCCAGGGGTGACGAATGTACACGAGCCCTTCGTTGTCGGGGTCCCTTTCTTCGTACAGATAGGAATGCAGTGCCAGAAGCTTAGGGTAGATACGCTCAAGAAAAGGAAGCACTGATTTGGGACGCCTGGCGTTTTTGTAGATCTTTTCCACGGCGATAGCGTGGACAGGAGGCATCGTAATTCCGGAAGTCAGTTTGCCCGCAGGGGCGTTTGGAGACCGTTCGGTCTGCCAGAAATCCGGTTCCGGGAAGTAATGCCCCAGAGCGTCAGCGTTGAAGACGATCTGGGGCGCCATGCCGTTTCGCCACTGAGCATCGAAGAGGGTCTCGATTTCCAAGATCGCCTTGGGCGTGTCATAGTGGGAGCGGCCAATAGCAATGAATCCTGAATCCCAGTTCCACTGGTGAGGATAGAGTGAAGGCGCCGGTTTGGTCGACGTTCCCATCCAATTGCTGTCGAGAATTTGCTTGGCCTTTTCCACGTAATCGGCAAATATCCGGGGCAAGATATCTCCTTACGCTCTACAGAGTCCGGCAGGGCTCTCCAATGTTCAAGGAGACCGGCTCTGTGGAGGTTTCCAACAAACAAGCCTGTTAGTTGTACCTAAAAAGCAGACAAGCTAGTGCCCATTCGATTCAAAGGCATTTATGGATGGGCACAAGCTAGTCGAATCTCACCACTATCTCGTCAAAAGTCTTCCTCCATTTAGCAGGGAGAAGTTCCTTTGTCTGGTCAAAGTGGCCGACGGCGAGCAGGAGTGGAATCCAGTAGTTCTCGGGAATCTTGAAGGCCTTTCGAACCCCCTCATGATCAAAACCATCCATGGGGTGCGTGTCGAGCCCGAGATGCTTGGCCGCAAACATGAGGGCCATGGCGAAAAAACCGGCATTCTTGCACGCAAATGCCTGTTGCATCTCTTTACTTCCCCCATAGAGTCCCTCGCAGGCATTGACAAACCAATCATACTGCCCTTCTTCCATGCCCCCTGCCCTAACCATCTCTTTGAAATTTTTCTCCGCAAAGGGGTGCCCCGCCTTCCACCCATCCCGGTCTGCAAGGACGATGAGTATCACGGGAGCCTCGCTGACTTTAGGCTGATCCCATGCGAGTTTCCTTAGGCGCATTTTCTCTTCCGGATCTTTGAGTATCATGAGGCTCCATGGTTGAAGGTTGAAGCTGGACGGTACCAGAGCAGCCATTTCGATCAATTCTCTCAGGAGCCCATCGGAAAAAGGTTTTTGGGGATCAAAGAAATTTACAGCCCGCCTTCGGGTAATTACATCTTTAAAATCCATAAGACCTCCTTTCTTTCGTAAGGGTTCCAAGCCTGAACTCAGGCTTGTACAATCCCCCCTCATGTAAAGCCTGATCCGGCTGCGCAGGTAAAGCAGTGATCGGCCACGGCTATGGATGTGCCCGGTTTGGGGGGAACTTCCATCTCGGAAATGTGGGTCTTCCTGTCCAACGTCGGAAGCCTATTCGCAAGATTGAAATCGCAGTCGTAGACATACCCGTCCCATGCAATGGAAAGAAGGGTACGACACATGAGTCCCTCCACAACACAAGGATTGAAGCCGGCTCGGAGTCGCTCCAGGTAGCTTTCAAGGTTTCCGGATGCCTCAAGCCACCTGCGAAATCTGCCCAGCGGCACATTTGCAAAGGTAAAGAGATTATTAAAGACAATGCCCCAACTATCGACAAGATGGTACCTGAATCTCTTTTCAGCTTGTGCTTGAGAAGGCGGCAAAAAGGCCCCTGATGGATTAGATACAAGGTTCAGCTGCAGCCCTGTCCCCTCTTTCCCATAACCTGCGGCATTGAGTTTTTTCAGAGCACTGATGCTTTTTTCAAAGACCCCGCTTCCTCGTTGTGCCTCTGCCTGCGCACGATTCAAAGATGGAAAGGAGGCTACCACAACGACACCATGTCTGCGGAAAACGTCAATGAACCGATCATGATCGGTATCTAGCAAAGCAGTCAGGTTGGAGCGAACAATCAGGCAGTCTCCAAGGCCGGAAAGACTTTCGATCATGTACTCGAGCTCCGGATGCAGTTCAGTGGCCCCACCGGTGATGTCTATGGTTTTAAACCGGTTTCTTGAAGCAAATGCGACAACCTCATCGAAGGTTTTCGCGTCCATGAGTTCAGTGCGGTTAGGGCCGGCTTCCAGATGGCAGTGTCTGCAGGCCTGGTTGCACAGTAGCCCAATGTTGAGCTGAAGGGTCGTCGTTTCTGAACGTTCCAGTCTAAGCCCATATCTCAAGAGTGTCTGCTTAAACGACTCAAAGCCCGTGTCATCACTTGGGTGGATCTTATGGTTAACTTCCTGAATATGGATCGCTTCCATTCTTCTTGTTTCCTTCATTGCGTGCTCACATGGAAAGCTTGTCCGCAATATTTCGCATCTGGATCCCATGAACAAGTGATGCGCCTCCCCTAATTGCAGCGACCACATGGACCGCCTCTGTCATTTCACCTACGGTGGAACCCTTTTCCAGGCATGCCTGTGTGTAGGCATCGATGCAATATGGGCACTGAACCGCATGAGCCACTGCCAGGGCAATAAGTGCTTTCTCCCGTTCGGTCAGCTCACCTTCGGAAAAGACGGCTGCGTAATACTCAAAAAACTTTTTGGCCAGTTCAGGGGCTTCTTTGCCAATTTCTTCAAACTTAAGCAAATCGTCACGCTTATAATAGCTTTCCATTAAGTTCCTCCCTTCAATTTTTTTAAGATCTTGGGAATGAAGAACGAGAATATGAACAGGCCTACGGAGAAGAAAACCTTGAATGAAACCAGTTCTCCCCAGTTGCCGGAGGCCCAGACGTCTTTGACTGTTCCTATGAAAAAGGTGAAAATGAACGTTCCCACAATAATGCCCAGGCCCGTTCCCGAGAAGTAATCCCGGAAGCGGACCTTAGTCAACCCCATGCCGAAATTCATGGCCGTAAATGGAAAATAGACGAGACGAAGATAAAGGACTGTGGCAAATCCGTTACTTTCTATGGCGTCATCGTATTTCTTAAGCTTGTCTCCGATCAAAGACGCCGCGAAGTCTCTTCCAAGGGTGCGACCAATCCAGAATGCAGCACCGGCCCCACACATAGCCCCTATCCACACATAGAGGAAACCCCAATAGGGTCCGAAAATAGCAGCCCCCAACCCAGTCAACAGCGTTCCCGGCAAAAAAAGACACACTCCCGCGGCATAGAAGAACATATAAATCAATGGCGCCCAGAAGCCCGCAGAATCAAGAAAACGACCGAGAGCCTCAGCTGTGAGATAATCCTTTATCGAGGTGAATCGAGCCATGGCTATGGCTCCAACGACAAATGCTAAAAGGATCAGGGCCTTGAGCATGGCCTTTTTTCGGCTATTTTGTGGCTGTTTGATCGCTTCTTTCATAGGTTATTATTTTCCGTTGAGGGACCAGTCATAGTTAAGATATTTCACCTTTATCTTATCTTTCCTTTTTAACAGCCTTTCCTTCAAGCCTTCATCCGCATATTTCAAGAAAAAACCGGTGATATCTTCATTAAAATCCTCTGAATACCACTTGAAGATGCTGCTCACGCGGAGGGTGTTTTCCTCAAGACGGTTTTGCTTCGGGTCATTGAGAAAAGAGCGGGTCGATGCATCGAGCTGTTTCTCTAAAATTCCGCCTTCGTAGGGAAACGACATGAGAGGGGGACAATCTCTTGCGGCACAGTTTGCGGCGAAATGGACCCGAGGATCTTTAAATCTCGGCCTCATAATACCGTGTTCAATATCATCAAGGGAGAGAATACCACCGTTGATAAGGCAGATCTTCTTTTTCCACGGGGTTTTAAAGAGGCTACCCAGATCTTTGATGGAATTTATGCCCGGATAACCGTTCAGGATCAATTTGATGGTCCATGCGTTGTAGGCATTGATGTAGAAAGCAAACTGATCGTTTCTGGAAAGCCTCGTGGTATCCGTTTTTTCAAGGACGCTCAGATATCGATCCAGCTTTTTCTCCTCCTGCTGAAAGCCCTTGTAGTTGACAACGCCATTGCGAACATATCTGCCCAACAGGCCTGCATAGAGGCTGTGATCTACTTCATCTCCAGAACACCAGACCATCCCAGGCAGAGACAAAGCCAAAAAACATGTCAGGATGAAGCAAAAAACCGGTTTTACCGAGTTCTTCATGTCGATTCTTTTTCAGTTACTTGATTTCATGCGCCGTACTGATCCTAACCCTGAAAGCCGAAAAGGAACCTCAAAATTCGTCTGACCTTGGGGCTGAATATTTTTTGAGCATAATATTTTCCTGAACTCTTCTTGTGGATCTCCGAGAGGGTCGGATAAGCGAAGATCTGCGTAGCCAAGTCAGACAATTTCATCCCTTTATTTACTGCAATGACCGATGAAGCGATAAGCTCGCCGGCGTGAAGACCCACAATCTGTACGCCAATGATTTTGTCCGATCCTTCTTCCGTCAATATCTTCATCTTCCCCTGGTACTCGCTTTCAGCCAAGGCCCGGTCAACCTCTTCAAAGACTTCAACATGAAGATCATATGGAATGTCCTCGTTGGCTGCACGATGCTCGTTGTACCCGATAGAAGCGATTTCCGGATCCGTGAATATGACCCATGGCGTCAAATTATAGTTGATTTTCCCCGGCACATGCATGATGGCGTTTCTGACGATGACTGATCCTTCGGCGCCTGCCATGTGTGTAAAGAGAAACTTCCCGTTCACGTCCCCTGCAGCATATATGTGTTTCTGATTGGTCTTCATGTGCAGATCAGTCTCAATCCCCTTTTTGGTATAGTCAACCCCTGCAACATCGAGATTCAATCCCTCCACATTTGCTTTTCGGCCTGTAGCAACCAGGATCTCATCACATCGAATGGCTTCCTCTTGGCCGTCTTCGCCTTCCACAACCACTACTTTTTGATTACCTTCACGATAGACACTTTTGGCCTTTGAACTCATCTTTAGAGCTATTCCGTCCCTTACCATTTGCCTGATAACAATCTCAGCCATGTCATAGTCTTCAATACTAAGAGGATATTTGACGAGATCAATCAGCGTCACTTTGCTCCCCATCCTGGCAAAGGCGTGAGCCAGTTCCGACCCGATGGCGCCGGCGCCGAGGACAACGAATCGCTCCGGCAGCTCGTCCATGGAGAAGACCTCTTCATTGGTGACGAAGCCTGTCTCTTGGAGTCCTTCTATGGGAAAAACCATTGGGCTACTTCCCGTCGCAATGGTAAAGAATCTGGAGGACAACTCTTTCCCGTCGATCTCCACTTTGTGATCCGATACAAATTGGGCACTCCCAAAGATTACATCAACGCCCAAGCCCTGAAACCGCTCTACAGAATCATGTACCGCAACTTTGTTAATGACCTCGCGGACGTGATTCATTACCGACCCGAGGTCGCAGGGTGGAACGTCTACCTCCGGCAGACCGAAATTTTTCAGGTGTTTTGCATAGTGATAGACCTTTGCCGTTTTAATTAGGGTCTTGCTTGGCACACAGCCGTAGTGGAGGCAGTCCCCTCCAAGCTGCTCTTCCTTCTCCATCAGAGCTGTCTTGGCTCCCAGTTGGGCGGCACCAGCGGCCACGGTCAACCCTGCGGCACCGCCTCCGATGATGATCATGTCGTAGTCGTATTTTGACATAGTCTCCTCCTACCAAATCCATCCCGGCGTCGCAACATGCTAACCGCCTTCACCCTTTAGGGATTCGCAAGGTTCTCCCGTCCCCGGCCATAACTTCATCTGCCTCTCTCGGCCCCCATGTTCCTGCTTCATAGAAATGCAAATTTTGCTCACGATTCCTACACCCTTCACAAGCATCCAGGATCTGTGAAAGGAAGGCCCAACACTGTTCAACGCCATCCTGGCGGACAAACAACATGTGGTCTCCCAGAAGGCAATCAAGAATCACTTTTTCGTAGGCTTCCAGAAAGGTCCCTTCCTGTACGGAGCTGTAGTGAAAATCCATGGTCACAGGCTGAAGGCAGACTTTCGCCCCTGGAAGCTTTGCTTGAAAGGTCATAGTAATCCTTTCATCCGGTTGAATCCGCAAGACGAGAACGTTCCGATGAATGGTTTCAGACAGGACATTGCGAAACATAAGATTCGGGACCTGCTTGAAGTAAATGGCAATTTCCGTGATCTTTCGGGTTATCCGTTTGCCGGATCTCAGATAAAAAGGAACCCCTTGCCATCGCCAGTTGTCCACATAGACCTTTGCCATGGCATACGTGGGCATCAGAGACCGTTGATCCACTCCGGGCTCCTCTCTGTAGCCAGGTACCGGTTTGCCGTCCATGGCGCCTCTGCCGTACTGACCCAACACCAGGTGTTTGTCCATGGCATCAACGAGAAACGGGCGAAGGGAGCGGAACACCTTGATTTTCTCATCCCGCACCCGATCGTCTTCAAATACGGAAGGAGGCTCCATGGCCGTCATGGCCAGGAGTTGAAGAACGTGATTCTGAAACATGTCTCTTAACACCCCGGCCTGTTCGTAATAGACGGCACGGTGTTCCACACCAAGCGTTTCGGCAGCCGTGATCTGAACATGATCAATATATTGACGATTCCATATGGGTTCAAATATGGCATTGGCAAAGCGAAACATAAGAATGTTCTGCACGGTTTCTTTGGCCAGATAGTGATCGATGCGATAGATTTGATCTTCACGGAAATATGTCTGTATATGGCGATTCAGATCATGGGCACTCTCCAAATCGTGTCCGAAGGGTTTCTCGATGACTACCCGAGACCAACCGGAAAATCGCCCTCCTTCTTCGGCCAATGCAGCTTGGCCGAGAGCGTCGATAATGTTGACATATTGAGTGGGCGGCACGGCCAGGTAAAAAAGCCGGTTTTCCGGAATCTGCAATTTGCCAAGCTGATTTTTCAAAAAGTCGGCAAGTTGAGCATATGGCGATTCCGCCTTTGGGTTCATGCCTATGTAATGGAGTCTGGAAACAAAAGCGTCCCAGTCTTTCGCAACAATCTTTTCCCTTGAAAGAGTTTGCAGGGAATCTTTAATAAACTCCCGGTATGACATGGTGTTCAAGGGATTGAGATCTACGCCCACTACGATAAAAGGTTCGGGGAGACCACCGTTATTGAAGAGCCTGAAAAAGGCCTGAAGCAATTTTCTCCGCGCCAAATCCCCACAGGCCCCAATGATGACTATGGCGCAAGGGTCTGCCGGCGCCTCGATGGCACAAGAACCTGGAGTTTGAGGAGACGTTTCTACCACCGTAACCACTGCCCCGGCATCTTTCATCGTTTCTCCTCGCTCATCTGTGCGCCTGGCTGTCTTTTCTCAATGCTTCATGCCCTCTTGCCCCGTGCCCTATTCCCCTATCTTTTTTTGTAGCCGTTCACGGGTTCAAACGTTCAGAGGTTCAAAGGTTGCATTCTCATCACCATACGTCATTTGTAAACGTTTACCCTTGTTCTTTGTGCTTAGCTTTTTGCCTCCAACCTGACGCCTCAAGCAGCGCCGGAGGCGCTCAAACCTTGAACGTTGAACCTTGAACCTGTGAACGCTTACCTTTTTTTTACCCCGTGTCCGCCGAATTCATCACGCAAAGCAGCAATCACCTTTGCACTGAAGGACTCTTCCTGGCGGGATCGGAATCTTTCCAGAAGAGAAAGCGTGATAACCGGTGCAGGGACATCTTTTTCTATGGCCTCAGCCACGGCCCAACGCCCCTCACCGGAGTCTTGAACATGATCCTTAATGGACTCCAAACGAGGGTTTTTCTTAAAGGCGTTCTCAGCCAACTCCAGAAGCCATGATCGTATCACACTCCCCTGATTCCACAAATGGGAGATCTTTCCCAGATCCAGTTTTAACTCCTCTTTGGCGTTCATGATCTCAAAGCCTTCGGCATAACCTTGAAGCAGGGCATACTCAATGCCATTGTGAATCATTTTCACAAAATGCCCTGCCCCGGAGGGACCAACGCGGGCGTAGCCCTCCTCCGGAGCCAATGTCTTAAAAACCGGTTCCGCCTGCTTGAACGCTTCTTTCTCTCCGCCAACCATGAGGCAGTAACCAATTTTCAGCCCCCACACACCCCCACTGGTGCCTGCGTCCAAAAAGGAGATCCCCCTTTTACCCAGCTCTTGGGCCCTTTTCATGGAATCCTTATAAAAGGAGTTGCCGCCATCTATGATAAGGTCGCCGGCTGCCATGTGAGAGGACAAGGAGACGATGGTCTCCTCTGTCGGCGCCCCGGATGGGACCATGATCCAGACTACTCGAGGCGTTTCCAGCCTTTCGACCAGTTCTTCAAATGAGTAGACGGGTATTGCCCCTTTCATTTCAGCCTCTTTCAATGCAGCCTCGATCGGGTCATAGGCCACTATTGCATGCCCTCCCTTCATAAGGCGTTCGACCATCGGTCCACCCATCTTCCCCAAACCCACAAAACCAATTTTCATCTTATCTTCCTCCTGCACGATTCACTCTTGAACGAAACCTTTTTACAAAGAATACGCACCTTTTTGCTTGTCTGTAAATGGGGTAACCCGTGTAATCTGAGGGAAAATAGTCGGTATTTCCCCTGCAAAGTTCCCCCTGCCACATCTATCCTCAAAAAAAAGGTCCGCCGGGCGTAAGAGATATCTCCGGACCTTTTTTAAACCTGATCTATCTCCTGAAAAAATACAGTACGTTCTTTCGTAAAATACAGGGTTTAATCTATTTACTTATGCGCCAACTATATTAAGCTATCATATACAAAAGAACTAAGGGCTTGCACAAGAATAAGTTTGCAGAGTTAGCGCTCAGATTTGGTTCAGATTGCGGAAAAGAGCCATTTATGGATGGAAACTAGTTAGTAATGGGTCCGAAAAATCGGCACTTTTTTGGCTAGACAGAAAGGAGAAGCCCCTCATTAGACAAAGAAGCGAGGTCTAAAATGAACCGTTTATTGTTGGTAAGCATTCTAATTCTGCCAGCCATGCTTCCTGGCAGAGTGCAGGGCGAAACCGCTATTTGGGCGCCACCACCATTGGCAGCAATGATTGAAGAAGGCTTGCAGCAGAATCAAGACATTCAAAGCCTTCAGGCCCAGGTGGAGGCTTCCAAAGAGCTGGTACCTTTTGCCGGGGCCCTGGAGGATCCAAGGTTGGGCATCGGTTTTCTTAACTTGCCTACCGACACTTTTGATTTTGACCAAGAACCTATGACCCAAAAGCAAGTTTTTGTCGCTCAGAAGGTTCCGTGGTTTGGCAAACTGGAGCTTCAGTCCCAACGGCAAGGCCTCAAGGCGAGTCTTCTGATAGCGCGACTGGAAGCGAAAAAGCTGGAGCTAGCCCGAAAAATCGCCTTCACGTATTACGAGATCGGATTAACGGCGAAAAGCCTGGAGATCAACAAAAGACTGACGGACATGGTCAGTCAACTGCTCAGAGTCGCAGAGACACGATATGCATCCGGTATGGGCCTGCAACAAGATGTTCTTCAGGCCCAGGTGGAACTGAGCAAGCTTCTTGACGAAAAAATCATGCTCGGGAAAAAGCGTCGCATCCTTGAGGATAACATCAATGCCCTGCTGAACAGAGCAAGTTTTTCCTCTGTAGCGCCTCCGGAGCGTCCTGTCTACCCGGACCTACAACTTTCCGTGGAGCCGCTGCAACAGCAGGTACTCAAAAACAATCCTTGGCTGAAGGCCAAGCTGGCGGACATAGAGCTGGCTGTCGTTGAGATTAAACTGGCCGAGAAAGACTACTGGCCTGACATGGACTTCAAGGTAGCCTATGGGCAACGTGAAGACAGTGAGACAGGCCAGGAGCGTGCGGACTTTTTGTCTGGATCAGTCGTATTCAAGGTTCCACTGTGGCGAAAAAACCGCCAGGATAAAAAACTGGCTGCCTCAAAAAAGAAACATGAGGCGGCCCTAAAAGCCTATCGCAACCTGGCTGCGACTTTGCCCTATCGCGTTGATGCTATTGCTACGGAGATTACAGACACCCAAAAAAACTATCGACTTTATGTGGATGCCTTAATGGTCCAAGCCGAACAGTGGGCCCATTCCGCCCTAGCAGCCTACGAAGTTGGCAAGGTGGAGTTTAATGCCATGATAAATGCTCAGGTTCGCCTTCTTCGCCTTGAATTGCAGGCAGAACTGTATCTTTTTCAAATCTACCAGAAGAGAGCGGAATTGGAAGAAGTCCTTGGCAGCGCCCTGAAATCGCGAGCCCCGACTGATAAAACCGCTTTGGACACAAGGCAACGGAATATATCCGGAATGGCAAGGGTACCTTCCCAGACAACAAACCTGGCGAAGAATCTCCCAAAGGAAGGGAAAAAATATGAACCGTTTTGTAGTACGGATAACAGTTTTGGGACTCACCGGTCTGACAGCCTTGATAATCGGTGTGATGCTTTGGCCGGCCAGCCAGGCTGAGCGATCAAAGGCAAAAGGTCTTGCAGTTACCAACGCCTTGGCTGCTGAAAACGGCCTGAAAGCCGGCATGGTCGACCCCAAGACAGGGAAAAAGATCAAGTACTGGGCGGCCCCCATGGACCCCAAGTATATCCGCAACGAACCGGGAAAATCGCCCATGGGCATGGACCTGGTGCCTGTTTACGAGGAAGCAGGCGAAGAAAAAGAATCTACTTCCACTATCCTTATCGACCCGGTAACCATCCAGAACATGGGGGTCCGTCTTGCCAAGGTTGCGCGAAAATCCCTTGTGAAACATATTCGAACCTTTGGAAACGTCACCTACAACGAGACAAAAATCCATACCGTAAACACCAAGTTCAACGGATGGATCGAAAAACTCTATGCGGATTTCGTTGGCACCAAGGTAAAAAAAGGACAACCTCTCTTTGACATTTACAGCCCCGAGCTGGTGACAGCACAGGAGGAGTACCTATTGGCGCTCCAGCAACATGCCAGTCTATCTGCCAGCACGTATCCTAGTATTAGGGAAGGCGCTGAGCGGCTCCTTAACGCCTCCCGTACTCGATTGCTCTATTGGGATGTGACTGAAAAACAGATCAAAGAAATCGAACGAACCAGGAAAACGCGGAAAACGGTTACCATCTACTCTCCGGCTTCGGGAGTCGTTATTAAAAAGCTCGCCTTTGAAGGACATTATGTCAAGGCAGGAATGCTCCAGTACGAGATCGCCGATCTCTCAACAGTCTGGGTGGATGTAGATGTCTACGAGTACGAGCTGCCATGGGTGCGAGAGGGCATGGGGGCAAAGATGGAGTTGAGCTATATCCCAGGCAAACTTTATTATGGAAAGGTCCTTTACATCTACCCTTACCTGGAGGCCAAGACGAGGACGGCCAAGCTGAGATTGCAGTTCGCCAATTCTCACTATCAACTCAAGCCTAGCATGTACGCTAATATTTACCTGGATTCCGTTGTAGCTAAAGACTCTTTGGTCATCCCTCAAGAGGCAGTCATAGATAGCGGTGTACGAAAGGTCGTCTTCGTATCGTTGGGGAAGGGCAAGTTTCAGCCACGTGAGGTCGAACTGGGTGTGGAGGGAAATGATGATGATTTTCAGGTACTTCAAGGCCTCAGCGAAGGCGAGGAGATTGTAGTTTCCGCCCAGTTTATGTTGGATTCGGAAAGTCGTCTCCGAGAAGCTATCCAGAAAATGCTGGAAGTCCGTGCTGGTACTACCCAGCCATCCACTGGAAAGATGGAAGACAATAATTTAGACATGTCCGACATTACAATGGACGATGATTTTGATATGTCAGGCATCACCATGGATGAGGAGCCTGGAGTAAAGGGTAGTCATCAACATAAGTGACCGAAACGAGGGCAATGTATTGATTGAGAAGATTATCGAATATTCCATCAGGAATAAGTTCCTGGTCATCTTGATGACGCTGTTTGTCATCCTCGGCGGGATCTATGTCATGGCTCGCACCCCTCTGGATGCCATACCAGATCTTTCCGACGTTCAAGTTATTATTTTC
>CAYSBQ010000048.1:0-16814 GCA_964429315.1 uncultured Desulfobacterales bacterium | reverse complement strand
GTGGAGTGGCTGCACCAGTACCAGGCCAAGCACAAGGTCAGCGACGAGCAGCTGGCGTGGTGGTTCTGGGAGATGTGGCTGGGCTACGGTGGCAGCGTCTATGACGCCATGCAGGAGAACCCGGGCTCTGAGGATGAGATGTGGAAGCGTCCGGGGGACCCCTTCTTCTCGAAGGTCTTCTACGGCACGCAGAACCACCCGCTACGCAACCACATCGGGTGGCTGTTCTTCGACGATGAGGGGCGCTCGACCAAGGACCGCCCGAAGCCGACCCCAGGGCGCTCCTATGTGATGGGCGTGGACAGCTCGTCGGGCTCGCAGTCCGAGGACGCCGACTGGGGCGGCATCTCAGTGCACGACTGCACCGACAGGGACAAGAAGCGAACCCGCCAAGTCGCCGGATTCAAAGCGAAAATGACCCCGCAGCAGCTGGCCTTTGTGGCCTGGGAGGCTGCGAAGTGGTGGGGGCGCTACCTCCGCTGCGAGGTGGTGATCGAGACGAACAAGATGGGCGCTGACACGCAGCAGGCGTTCATCAACTTGCGCAGGGACGACCCCAAGGGGAAGCGGGCGAAGCTGTACGTGCGCAAGCGTGAGTACGACAAGGTGGCCGACAAGAGCAACGAGACGCTGGGCTTCTGGACGGACGCTCAGACGCGCCCCGTGGCCCTCGGCGAGTACCGGAGTTGGCTGGACAACGGCTGGTTCATCCTGAACGACCCGCGCCAGCAGATGGAGCACAACACCTTCATCTACAACGAGGACCAGAAGGCTGAGGCGGCCGATGGCTGCCACGATGACGGCGTCGATTGCAACTGGCAGGCCATGGCCGGGTACAAGCAGGCCAGCACCATCGCAGACGTCAGCGACAACGAGAACCTGGCTCCGACGAACTACCGGACGCAGACGTTCGGGCAGATCCGAAAGAGCATCGAGGACCGCAAGAAGCGGGGCTCCGAGGACTTCCCCTCGGCCCCGTCGATGTCCGTGTGGGACATCGTGGACCAACTGAGTTGAGCGTCTACGGACGTAAAAACGGCTACCCGCCGAAGGGATCAAGATGAGCACCGAGACAGAGACAGGCCCAGTCGACCTCGTATCAGAGCGCAAGGAGTCGATGGCCTACTTCGACGAGATGAACACGCCCGAGGTGAGCGGATCACCAGCGGAAGAGACCACCGAGACGGTCGAAACGGCGCCAGAGCCCGAAGTTCTGGAAACTGCGGAGCCGGAAGTAGACGAGACGGCCCCGGAGGAGCCCAAGAAGCGCAACAAGCAGTCGTTCCAAGAGCGGATCAACGAGTTGACCGCTGCGCGCAAGAGCGTGGAAGAGACGGCAGCCGAGCGCCAACAGGCATGGGAGCAGGAGAAGTCCGAGTACGAGCAGCGCATCCGTCAGTACGAGCAGATGGTGACGCAGCAGCAGGCGCCCCAGCAGCAGCCCCAAGAGGTAGCTGACTGGTACGCGCAGCAGGGGATCGAAGCCGGAGGGCAGATCGACCCCGTGTTGCAGCAGCAGTTGCAGCAGCAGGCTCAGCACATCGAGCAGCTGACGACGTGGGCGCAGTCGCAACAGGAGGCATCCCGCCAGATGGCGGAGCGTGCTGTCCATGCGCAGCGTCAACGGGAGGCTCAGGAAGCCTCGGCGAAGTTCGAGGGCGTACCTGTCGACCTGATCGATGAGATCGTCTCAAACAATCCTCAATATTCGCAATCCCCCGGCGCAGCAGACCACGTTGCCCGCGAGGTGTTGATCCGATTCTATCAATGGGCAGAGCAGCGGGGCCTTGCGCCTCGCGAGCAGGAAGCGGCGCCGGCTGAGCCGGGCGAGACTGCTCCAGAACCGCTCAAGCGGCCGAAGTCGGCCGGAGCGCGGACTGATCGCGACGCCAAGACGGAACCGGACAGCAAGAAGCGGCGACGGGCCAAGGGCCCTGACAAGGCGGCCATGGCCATCTTTGAGCGCTTTCAAGGGGGAGGCTGACCCACTAGGAGATAGGACATGCCAGCCACCTCGGCACTCATCGCTGCGATCCTCAAGGAGAGGTACCGCGGCAAGCTCCGCCGGATGCTCAACGAAGAGACCATCATGATCGACCTCATGATGGAATCGACGCACGAGACCGACGGCTCTCGCATCACGTTCCCGGTCCACACCGCTCGCAACACCGGCACCCAGGCCATCGGCGAGCTCGGGTACCTGGCTGCCTCCGGGCAGCAGGGAACCGACGTCGTCAACGTGTTCCCGCACAACGTGCAGGGCTCGATGACGCTCTACCAGTTCGCCATGGACAAGGCGTACAAGAAGGGCGCAGGCGCCTTCATCAGCGTGTTGGACCTGGAGACCACGGGCCTCAAGAACGACCTGAAGCAGGACTGCGACCGGTTCGCCGTCGCTGGCGGGCGCATCAAGGGTGTGCTCGGTGGCACGGGGCTCGCGGCGGCTGCGTCGACCGTCACTGCCGTTGGCGCCAATGCTGTCACCGGCGTTGGCGTTGTTCAGGACACGTGGGACTGGGATGGGTCCTACGCCTGGTTCGACGGCACCTACGGCACCCAGATCGTGAACGCGGTCCCGGCCACATGGCTGGTGGTCGACCTGTTCCGCATCGACCAGACCGGCTGGGGCAACGCGGTCACCACGACCGGCACTGAGACGGCCGAGTACCGCACCTACGTCACCGACTACGACCAGGCCGCAGGGACGATCGACATCGGCGTCGCTGACAACGTCGCTGGCGTCGGCGCTGGCTTTGTGATGACGGCGCAGGACAGCGGCCAGATCATCGCGGCTCTCGGTCTCGCGGCCGACACCGGCACGTACATCATCGGCGCTGGCGACCTCGGGACCACGTTCGCCTACCTGGACGAGCCGATCGGCCTGTTCTCGTGGATGTACGACCCGACCTACGCCCGCGACGCCGCCAACCTCGGCGCCTATGCCGGCATCAACCGCACCGTCCTCGGCGCGGGTCCGGCAGTGCTCAGGAGCCTCGCGTTCACGCAGACCACCGGCGCCCTGTACGTCCGTGCTGCGCAGACGTTGCAGCGGATCCAGCACACCATCGATTTCATGGACAACGCGAGCGGTCGCAACCCGAACGTGATCTTCATGAACGCCATGCAGCGCAGCCGTCACATGGCGCTCATGCGGACTGCTGGTGGTGGCTGGGGCGCTGACCAGGACACCCGGTCCGGCAAGGGCAAGCTGGACATGGGCATGGGGCAGCTCGCCTACGGCGGGCGCAAGATGAAGACCAGCAACAAGGTCCCCAACGGGATGATGTTCCTGCTCTCCGACGACAACCTGTTCTTGGCCGAGCTGAACCCGCTCGACTGGTTGGACGCCGACGGCAACATGCTGAAGATGTTCAACGACGGCATCGGCCGCCGGGCAGCTTGGGACGCGTACCTGTACTGGAGCTACCAGCACTACACCGACGATCCCCAGGGACAGATGGGCATCTTCGGATTCACCCTGTAGTCATGAGCGCAACCCTCACAGCGATCTTGCACGCCATCGCCATCCTGTCAGTGGTGTGCTTGGCTCTCGCAGCCATGTTGCTGTGGGAGTTGCGCTCCAAGTTCCGACGTCTCAATGGCTACACGCGGGGCCGGAAGCGTAGCTCAAGTTCTCCGGCTGACGTTCCGCGCCATGACGGCCTTCCCGACACGGGGGTGGTATTCGCCACCGACCCTGACGGGATGGTCCGGCCTCGCGTGTGGCTACCCCTGAATGAACCTACGCTCACCCAATCCGAACGGTGGGCACTAGACACCACACCGGACACGTCCGCACCCTTCGAAGAGGTTGAGTAATGGGAAGCAACAAGGCACCGCTGACGAAGCGAATCGACTTCGTCTTCGCGTATGCTGAGACGGTCAACAACATCACTCTGTCAGGAGCGCAGACGGTAGACGGCGAGACCACGCCGCTCTACCTGCACGACCCGCAGGTCAATCTCCTGACGGCACAGACGGACCCGACCGAGAACGGTCTCTGGGAGGCGCGCCCGCTCGCGTGGACCAGACCGACGTACTGGAACACCAGCGGTCAGCTCATGATCGGGCAGCGCTTCACCGCGCAGGTCGGCACGCACGAACAGGACACCTTCTACCTGTACACGAACAGCTCCCCGGGCGCCTCTCGCCCCATCCTCGGCGTGACCCCGCTGAACTTCAAGAAGGACTACCTCAACGACGCCTACATCGCTGAGAGCCTGGCCGACGCTCGCTCGGCGTCCCTCACGATCCCGTCGTCCTTTGGGGGAGACCTGGTCTACGGTCCTCCTGAGCGGATCATGCGTGACCACGTGCTGGACCACCAGCGCGACTCGGTGGCCTACGTCTTCGAGGACGACTTCGACTCGCCGAAGCTGGAAACGGGCTACCACTACATCCCATCGTTCTCAGCTACCGTTGTGAGTGGAACGTGGACCCTCACCGAGGCGGCTGACATCCCGATCCTCACCAGGACCGCGGCCAACACCACCGAGGTCATCCTGTTCGATCTCGATGGGGTGGTGAAGGGTGGCTCCCTCAACGACGAGTACATCACCGGCGTCGACATCAAGTACACCGCGAACACTGGTCTCGCTACCGACGTGCTGTTGGAGGTTGTCTCGGTCGACCTGAACCTGGACAACGTGGCCGCGACTGCGGCGGCGTTGGCTTGCACATACGATGCCGCGCACGACACCGCAGCCGAGAGGGCGTCCAACACTGGCGCGCCTGAGATTCACCGGCAGCAGCTGACCCTGGTGTCTCCAGTCCCGACGATGCAGACCAGCAGGCTCGGACTGCATGCCCGCTTCACGGTGACCGGCCTGAACGGTGCCGTGATCATCGTCCACGGGCTGATGGTTCGGACCGCTCCCAAGCTGTTCAACCGCAAGTGGTACCCTCAGACCGTCCAGACCATCGGCAACCCGACGGCCTACGAGAGCGTTGGCGCAGGTGGCCTCGCCATCTTGGAGACCGACGTCGTCAACGAGGTCCAGCAGATCCACGTCGACTGGGGCGACTGGGAGAACATCAACCCGGCGGCCGGCTTCATCGGTGAGATCGCGGTCGAGTTCAACCCGGCTGCTGCCCTGCCTAACGTGAACACGACGTTCTGCGTCGGCTTCTGCAACGCGTATGCGGCGGTCCTCCAGAACATCACCAGGCACATCTTCGTCCGCATCACCGGTGCCGACCTCAGCCTCATCGTCGACAACGACGACGGGACGACGGACCAGTCGGTGGACAGCACCGTGGACGCCGTGGTTGGTACTCGGTACCGCTTCCGGTTCGACCTGACGGCCATCGGCGACGTGACCGTCTTCTATCGCATCGACGGTGCGACCAGTTGGACCATCCTGCGGGCTGGGATCGACATGGGCGACCTCGTGGCTGGCGACCTGATGCAGCCTCTCCTTGCTCTACAGACCAACAGCGCGGTCATTGAGCAGATGGAAGTCGACTACGTCAAGTGCTGGGTGGAGCGAGGATAATGGGACAAGCAGCACTCACTCCGCGCGTCGATTACGTCGTCGCGTACACCGAGATCACCAACAACATCACGCTCTCCGGCTCCCAGACGGTGGACGGGGTCGTGCAGGCCGCACTGCTGCCGGACCCGACCGTCGTGCTACTCACCGCCCAGACCGACACGACCGCGAACGGTCTCTGGGAGGTGCGTGCCACGGCGTGGACCCGTCCGAGGTACTGGGAGACCAGTGGGCAGCTGAGAATCGGGCAGCGCTTCACCGCGATGCTCGGGACGCAGAAGCAGGTCCCGTACTCCCTGTACACGCACGTGTTTGCAGGAGACCCGCGCCCCGTCCTGGGGACGACGCACCTCCTGTTCAGGAAGGACGGGCCGACGCTGCTGCGCGACCACGAGCTGCCCATGCAGCGCGACTCGCGTGCGCTGGTGTTCGAGGACGACTTCATCGGCTCTGGCTACCCGGAGACGCACCACTTCCTCCCCGGCGCTATCGGAACCGGGGTGAGCGGGGTCTGGACTCCCACCCAGGCGACGCTGGTGCCGATCCTGACGCGCACCGCTGGTGCGGCTGACGAGCTGGCGATCTACCCGATCCCCAGCTTCCCCTCCAAGGTCGCCGGAGACCCGAGCCAGCCGTACATCACGTCCATCCAGATGGCGTACTCGGTCGGAACGGCCGACGCAGACGACGTCCGCGTCGAGATCGTCCAGATGGACTTCACTGCGGACAACGCGATCCCGACTGCGGCAATCGTAGCGGGTGCAACCGATGCGGAGTACGACGGCGCCCACGCCAACGCCGCGGCGCGAGGAGACGACACGACCGCCCCAGAAGAGCACGTCATGACCATGACGCCAGCTGTTCCGACGCCGGTCGTACAAGGAGCGACGGCCATCGGCCAGTACATCCA
Source organism: uncultured Desulfobacterales bacterium (assembly GCA_964429315.1). Lineage (GTDB taxonomy): Bacteria > Desulfobacterota > Desulfobacteria > Desulfobacterales. The sequence continues at coordinate 10,412 of CAYSBQ010000048.1, read as the reverse complement.
GGTGGCGGCGGAGTGCGCTGGCGCCGCCGGTTCTGTCGTGATCGTCAAGGGTCTCGACGTCGTCATGACCGACCTCGGCGTACAGCCTCCCTGGGGAGTGACTCGCGTCATGACCGCAGGGGTTCCGGTCATCGCCCACATGACGGGTGCTGACGCTGACGGTGGCTGGATCCAACTGGCTGCAGACGCAACGGTCGAGATCCAGCAGCTGGCGTTGACCCACAACGACCACGAGACCATCGTCCCAACGGCGGGCTTCGTCGGCGAGATCGGGTGCCGGTTCAACCCGTCGGCGGCTCTGCCGGCTGCGGGCACCGTGTTCGCGGTCGGCTTCGCCACGGCGTACGCCGCGGACATCACGACCACCTTGCGGCACATCTTCGTTCGGATCACAGGTGCTGATCTGAGCCTCATCGTCGACAACGACGACGGGACGATCGACCAGTCTGTGGATTCGACGGTGGACGCTGTGGTGGCCACCGACTACCGGTTCAGGTTCGACCTCACGGACACCGCCAACGTAACGGTGTACTACGCGGCTGCAGGTGGCAACTGGGCGGTGTTGCGGACTGGGATCGTCATGTCGAACCTTGCCGCAACCGACCTGATGCAGCCGATCTGCGCCATGCAGAAGGGCGCGGCAGCGAACACCGAGTCGCTGGAGATCGACTACGTCAAGTACTGGGTGGAGCGCAGCTGATGGCACTGCCGCCCTACGAGGGAGGACTCAGGACACCGCTGGACGCCCCTTGGGCTGATGGCAGTGCGATGGGCTCATCCCAGGCGTTCCGACAGCGGGAGGTACGCTTTGCGGCTCCCGAGGCACCGAAGGCGAAGCCGAAGAAGGGAGGTATCCTCGGGTCCATCCTGGGCATCGCCGGCACCATCGTTGGTTCTGTCTACGGCGGTCCGCTCGGCGGCGCCGCTGGTGGCGCTGTCGGCACCGAGTTGGGGTCTGCGATCGAAGGGCGGCGGTCCAGCCCCAGCACCCTGGCCTCCGGCATCGCCGGCAAGGCTGGTGCATCCATGGCATCAAGCGGCGGTCCAGGTAGCGTGACAGGCGCTGCTTACGCGAACCTGTAGGAGCTGACATGAAGCTGTGGGGGAGGAAGAAGAAGAAGGGACTCCAGCTGGCCAAGGACGCTGAGCCGGAGAACACCGACGACACGACATCCGCCCCCAAGGGTCTCCGATCGGAGTTCCCGGAGGACTTCGAGGATGAGCTTGGCCGTTCCCGGACCGCTAGGCGAAGGATGGAATTGCAATACGCGCAGAACCGGGAGTTTCTGCGCGGCAACCAGTACATCAGACCTGGCCCGTCGGTGAACAACAGCACCGGTTGGGTCAGGATCCCCAAGCCAATCGGCCGTCTCCGCGAGGCGGTCAACATGCTGGTCTCTCCCTTCCGGGCGATCACCAGCAGGCTGGAGGTGGACTGGCCTGGCATGCAGTGCATCCCGGCCAGCACCTCTCGGGACGACGTCATGAAGGCCAAGGCGTCCACCCTGCTGCTCCAATACTACTGGCAGCAGGAGAAGATGAAGCGCCATTTCCGTAGGGGAGCTCGACTTCTCGCGCAGTACGGCATGTTCTCCCTGCACCCGTACTGGGACCCGGACAAGACCTGGGTCGTGACGGACTGCATCAACCCGCTTGACCACTTCTTCGAGGCGGGCATCTCCCGCGCCGAGGACTCGATGTGGCAGGCCCTCCGCGACTTCACCCACCGTGACGAGCTGGCGGAGACGTACCCGGAGTACGAGAACGAGATCAAGGAGATGGCCCCGTCCACCACGTGGGAAACCAGCCGGTGGAACTCGGACGATGGCAAGCCGAAGGACCGCATCGAGACGTTCGAGGTCTACTTCAAGGACGGCAAGCACGGGCTCTACGCCGGCAAGCAGTGGCTCCACGTGACGGAGAACAAGCTGCCGGAGATCCCGATCCACATCGTCCGCCACACCATCATTGAGGACGAGCTGTGGCCCATGGGCGCGCTGGAGCCCGCCCTCCCGCGGCAGGTCATCTACAACGACATGTGGAACCAGTGCGTGCAGAACGTGAACCTGTTCGCCAACCAGAAGATGATGGCTGCCGAGGGCAGCATCAACCCGAGGTCACTCGACCCAGAGAAGCGGATCGTCTGGGTAGACCCGACGGTCGCCGGTGGCGTCGAGCCCCACATGATGCGGATCGAGCCGATCCCCGGACACGTGTTCGAGATGCTCAGGATGAGCGAGGAGCACATCCAGATGGGCACGGGGATCCACAACACCACCATGGGCATGCGCAAGCCCGGCGATCCCGTGTCAGGCGTTGGCCTGGAGACGATGAGCGAGTTGGACTCTGGGGACCTCGGGACGACCAAGGGGGAGATCGAGGACGCCGCCGAGGACCACGCAGCCGACGTGCTCCGCCTGTTCAAGATGTACATGAACGAGGAGATGGCCATCCGCATCACCGACCGGAGCATCGGTCCCGTGATGCACGACATCATCAAGCGGACCGAGCTGGTCGACGAGCCCGAGGTCCATCTGCACGCTGACGCGATGTTCCGAGACGGGGCTATCAAGCGTCGCCGCGAGTCGTTCCAGCTGTTCCAGGCAGGGATCATCACCCCCGAGGAGTTCAAGCGCAGGTCGGGCGACTGGACTGCGAACGTGGACGCCATCGAGGACATGATGAGCGAGCACCACGCACAGGAGATCTTGGAGGTGGTCGCCAACTTCCACCTGATCGCCATGCAGACCTTCGGCTTGAGCGAGGAGGCGTTCCTCGACCTGCCAGACGACGTGCTCCTGACCATGCTGGACGTGGACATGGAGCCCACGGACGACCCGGGCTCGTTCATGCGGGTCTTCAGCGACTACATGCGTGGCGCCGAGTTCTACCAGCTGCCGGGGCCCAGCAAGATGATGGTCCAGCGGGTGTACTTCAAGGCCGCAGCCGCCAAGCAGCAGATGGCGATGGTGGAGCAGCCGGTACCGGGCCCGCAGACGGCAGCGCAGGCCCCAGGCATGCTCCCTGGCCAGAGCACTGGTATGCAGCCCCCGAGCGCCGCTCAGGGCGTCGGACCGCAGGGGTCACCCAACCTGCCCACCATGGGCCCGGCGAGCGCGGAGGGTCTCAATGCTGGTTAAGCAAGTGGCGGCCCTGTACCGGAGGTACACCGGGCAGATCGACATGACCGTGGTCAGCGCTGCCCAGCAGCAGCTCGACCTCGAAATGGGGCATGAGGAGTACCGCGACGAGCTGTTCAAGTACGCGCCGACGCTGGAGGCTGACGTCGTCACCATCACGATGCCGGGCGGTACCAGCAACTACGACCTCTCGGCCGGTGTGGTCATTGTCTACGGGCTCGACGCCGTGCTGACCCACGCGCGCCTGCTGTCGGCCGTCGCTATCTGCCCGTGGGACGCCGTCAACCTCGTCCCCGTCCCCCCCATGTACCAGCTGCTCCACCACGACGTCGCCCAGCAACTCGACGAGGTGTCCAACCCGTGGGGCGCCTACATGCAAAGGGACTTCCTGTCCTTCACTGGCCAGCCAGCCGGGGACTTCATCCTGTACTACCGAGGTCAGGGGCCGATGCCAGTGGGCGCCGCGTTCGGCGTGGACTGGAGCAAGACGACTCCTGCCGACAATGAGCCGATCGACAAGCTGTGGTGGTACCACGACCTGATCGCCATGTACGCAGCGCAGCAGTACGACATCGTCCGCTGGGAGAGCAACCCCGTGCTGGTGGCGAAGTTCAACGACCGCCTCAAGAAGTTCAGGAGCTACCTGCGCCGGTTCAATGGCGATGGAGACACCATGATCCAGAGCGGTCAGGCCAACACCGGATTCGGCTGGAACTACTGATGCCGCCGAGCAAGCCACAGCACAAGCAGCTCCTCGGCCCTGGCACCAAGGCGGAGTCGGGCGTCAAGTCGGACATCCTCATCAACATGCTATGGAGAGGTGGCTCGGCGGAGACGCGCCTCGGCTTCGGCCAGGTCACGCAGTGGGACACCACGCTCGGCAACCCGACCACCATCGCCGACCAGACAGCTGAGTGGGGCCTGCAAGAGCACCTCGGCTCTCGGATGCTGCGGACCGCGTTCGGCCACGAGCAGGTCTTCAGCCTGTTCAAGGCGTATGTCAGGCTCTCCGAGTTCAGTTCAGCCTCCATCGTGTCCACGTGCTACCTGGCCCACATCTACGACCTGTCGACCAAGAGCCACTGGGAGGAGCTGCTCACGGTCACTACCAGCGAGTACGACGCCCGCGCGTACCCGATGCCCAACATGCACGGGCACTACCAGAGCACGGGCGCGCACCAGTTCCCAGGACCCCGCTCGGTGGTGGATGGGGACCAAGCCTTCTTCGTCGAGCACGCCGGACGTCTCTTCTTCGGCAATTCAGACCTTGGCCTCATGTGCTACCTCCCGGCGATTTTCCCCAAGGATCGCACGGGGTTGGCATTTAAGCGTATGAGCGCAGCCAACACTACGCAGTTCCTCCACGACTGGCAGGACAACCGCGAGGAGTCGGCGCTCATCGTGCGGGTGATCGGCGCCCCAGGTCCCGGCTCGTCAGGGCTCCCGAGCGACAACGGGCTGTACCTGACCGAGGGCGACTTCCCCAAGCCATGCGCCGTGGCCATGTGGAACAACCGGCTCATCTACGCCGACCACGACCGCAAGACGGTCTGGTTCTCGGATGTCAACTGGCCGGGCTCCGTCCACGTCGACAACTACCTCATCATCCCGTCCACCAAGCCGATCACCGCGATGGAGGAGCTGGCCGGCGACATCTACATCTGGACGGCCGAAGAGACCTACGTGTACCGACCGAGCGACGGGATGATCGCCTCCGGTGGCCGCGGGCCTGTCAGGATCCACGACCGCATCGGATGCGTCGGACCCGCCGCGGTGGTCAAGGACTTCGACGGGCTGGTGTGGTGCGACCGCAATGGCGTCCACGCCACCAACGGTGGGATGAACGTCGAGACGATCTCTGGCGACATCGACGAGGTCTTCGCCAACTACGTCACCAACCCGCTCACCTCGTACTACGCGTCAACCACGGACCCCGACCCGCCGACGTCCAACTACCAGCCCACCAGCCGGATCGCCTTCGACGAGCAGGGGCTCAACCTCTGCTACCACGCAGACATCCGGGCGCTGCTCGTCAGCATCCCGAAGTACAACGCCATTCTGTGCCGGTCCGAGGGCAAGTGGAGCATCTGGTCCGTCGAGAGCCAGGCCCACACCTCCGTCGGTCTCAAGGACACCTACGCTTCCGTCGGGGCTGTCAGGAACATCATCAACCCGTGGCTGCTGTCGAACGGAAAGGACTTGCACCTGGTTGGTGGGCCTGACGAGCAGCTCATCAGGAACGACCTCGGCGAGGGACCCGAGCACCACACCAACCACACCTCGTGGTCGTACTACCTGCTCAAGTACGGTCGCGGTGGTTCGATCGACCGCAGCGTGTGGGACGAGGACGACCGCTACCACAAGCAGTGGTGGTCCTACCAGGACACATCGCAGGAAGACCTCGTGCTCGGCGGCATCTACATCGGCAAGCCCATCTGGCTGCCACCCGGGTACCTGTTCCCGAACGCAACGAAGCTGTGGGCAACCCGCCCTGGCGCGCTGGTCCCGATCTACATCGTGCCCAGCCAGGACATGACAGCAGCCAACGGGCTGTCGGCCTTCGACATCCGCTTCACCTTCGACGGGGACGAGTGGGTGCCGGCGTTCCACACCCCTCCGGCAGCCGGCCCCGAGATCGACTTCCTCCTGCCACCAGAGCGCTGGTTCAGCCGCGGCGGGTACGCACCCGGGGCCATGGCTGTAGGCACCCAGGTCAGGGCGTACACCCTCGACGGACCAGCCCCAGGAGCTGGAGCACTGGACCCGACCGGGCATTGCCTGGTCATGCAGTGGACGGGGGCCGCTGGGGCGGCGTGGACGCAGCAGCCCGACATGAACCTGAACGCCCGCCACCTGAACCCGATCATCTATGTCCCGTTCAAAAAGGTCAATGATGACCCGGACTTGAACGGGATGGGTATCGAGGGCATCCGGGCCGACGTCACCATCGGCGGGGCTGCCATCGAGTTCGACTTCGCCACCTGGGGAGAGACCACCCTCGGCGAGGACAAGAGCCACGACGACAGCGTGGCGCAGGCGATCGACTGGGCCGTCCGATGCCGGCCGTTCGGCCACCCCGAGCAGTTGACCCTGTTGCGCGACCTGTGGGTGCAGATCTCGACGCACGGCACCGGGACGGACTCTGTGGTGCCGATCGCAGCGTGGCCCTACAAGGTGCTGAACGCCGTGTTCTCCACGGACTTCAAGGCGTGGGTGTCTCAGATCGTCGACCATTCCATGGGCTACGACCCGGCGGTGCAGATCACGATCAACAAGAGCGGGATGCGCTCGCGGGTCTGGGTGTCCGGCGCGATGGTCGAGAAGAAGTGGCGCCAGTCCGGTCTCGTGTGGGGAAGCTCCGCTGCAATCGGCGTCGGGAACGTGTTGATCGGCGACGTGCCGACGCAGCGCGTCAACTTCGCTGAGGCGATCGAGGGCGGGGAGATCGAGGTGATGCTGTTCGGCCACCTGACAGACCGGGCAGAGCACCTCCGAATCGACGACATCCAGGCGGAGTACGTCAACTACGGACGCCGCATCCGCATCGGGACACCCGAGGCACGAGGCTCCTCTGACTTCACCGTGACGCTACCGTGAGGGCCTTGCAACACCTCTTCCGTGGTGACCGGCAGGGAGCGCAGCAGCAGGCCATTACGGACGTCTACCAGCGCCTTCTCGGGACTCTTGGGCTCACGCTTCCGGGCGAGCCCATCGAGGAGAAGCGGGAGACGCACAACCGCTACGTCTTGGCCCCTGGCATCCACGGTGGCTTCGCGCTCACCAGGGACGATGGGCACGTGGCTGGGTTCGGAGACGTCACCATCAAGGGTCAGGTCCGGCTGGAGCTCCACCAGCGCCTATCGGGTCTCCGGTTCACGCAGAGCGAGCAGAACGAGACGGGCTACCTGATCGACGCATCGCTGGACACCGAGGTGGTCTTCGTGGACTGCCACTTCGACATGATCGACGGGGACGCGACCAACTTCTTCGTAGACGTCGCCAACGGTGGAGAGCTGGCCTTCGTCGGCTGCTCGTTCAGCGGGCAGGGCACGGCGGTCCAGAACCCGGGCGCTGCTGGCAACGTGTGGTTCATCGGGTGCTACGGGCACAACATCGCTGGCTGGGGAACGTCGACACAACACGGGGCGCTGTAGATGGGACAGGGACTACGAGAGTGCTCCGACGAGCAGTTCAGCGACGGGACCAGCATTGACTTCCGCTTCGACAAGGCGTGTGACGAGGTCGTGTCGCGCTTCAACGCGCTGCGACGGCGCGACATCCACGGGCTGATGGTACCTCAGACCCGCGTGTACGGCTGGTCGCCGATTCAGGACGCCCCCGTCGCAGATCCGGTGGTGTACATGGACCACCACATGCCTTGGATGCGGGTCTACAACTCGGTGTCCGACTTCGCCCCAGGGGCCAACGCCGCGCTCGCCCCCACCTTGCAGAACCCGTGGCGCCACAAGGGGCACAAGGCGCAGGACATCGTGGCCAGGGACTGGGGGCTCGCCGACGGGCAGCAGTTCGCCTGGACCATCGCGAGCACCTCTGACTATCCGCTCATCCTCAACTCGGTCACGCTGTGGATGTACACCGACTCGGCCGGGGGCGACTACCAGAACCCGTTCCAGTGGCCAGCCGGGACCCCGTTCCCTCCCAACGAGGAGGACGACTGGGTCAAGGACTTCAACCTCGTCGTGGCGTCGGACCACCCGTTCGCCCCTGAGGATCGCTCCAAGACGGCCATGCTGGCGTCGATGTGGGAGCGCCCTGCCGACGGGCTGCTGATGACGGCACAGCTCGTTGGAGGACCCGTGGTGGACGCTCTGCCGACGAAGATCGGAGCTCCGCACAACCTCGGACCGATGGACGGCGTCTGCGTCCGCATGACCGAGCTGAACTGCCCGCTGCCGGCCGGCTGCCGCTGGCGCATCGGGGTCGTCCTGCCGATGTACGACGAGGACGTCTACGACACCCCATGGTCGCCTGCACCGCAGGGTCCCAACGACTGCCTGTACTCGCTCCTTTTCCAGCGCTTCTCGCTGACGGCGACCGTCTATCAGGAGGTCATCTGATGGGGAAGGTTGATCGCATCAAGCAAACGCGAGGGGTCGAGTACACCGCGGCGCATGTCGAGTTCATCGCTGACATCAAAGCTGAGGTCGAGGGACGCGGCATCGAGGCGGCCCAGGTGCGCCACGACAAGGGCATGATCCTGGTGAACATGAGCGTGCCCTTCGTCGACGGCCGGTTCTACCAGGCCAACCGGGAGCGCCTGGGGTACTTCACCGACCCGAAGACCGCGGTCGTAACACCGGTCGTCGAGGACCCCTACTTCGTCATGCCGTTCTTGATCCCGCCTCTCCAGCACCTGTGGCCGGACGACCCGCCGAACCTCAACGCGGGCAACCCGCCGATGATGCTGGAGGAGGTCTCGTTCTCGTTCGACCAGCGCGGGGAGTCGGCTGGGATCACGGGGCCGGACCACGACATCGGTGGTATGGCCCCGCCAGCTGTCGGCTGGGTCAACTCGGGCAAGATCTTCCTCGAGGAGGTGGCGAACCTGGACGTGAACCTGAGCATTCAGGAGCACACCCCCACGATCTTCACCGACCACGACAACGAGGAGGCGTGGAAGCCGCGGGGGGAGATCTTCTCGCTGAAGATCCCAGCGTCCGCCTACGCCAACCGCCTGTTCCGGGCGAACCCCCTGGCCCGCTCCAAGGTGAGCAAGCCCATCCACCCGTTCAGGACGTACCTCGTCTGCATCAACTGCACGGGTCTGTCACCTGGCGACGGCTTCGGAGGCGCCGCCCCCGACGAATGGATGGCGCTGGTCTCGGTGAGCGTGGAGCTCCGCATCAGCCACCAGCTGGTCACCCGCAGCATTGGCGCAGCGATCCAGAACATCCCCCTGTTGCATGACGGAGCGCAGACCAAGCCGACGCTGGCGATCGACCTGCCAGAGGCTGGCGACCCGATGTTCGCCTCTGGCGCCGAGGGCATCAACGAGGAGGGGCTGGTCGTAGTCGACGAGTTCATCCGCCACGGCCTGCACGGCGGGTACACCAAGTTCGGCACCAACTGGGGCGACCTTCAGTGCGTGACGGATGACGCGGTCCCCCACGTGGTGGTGGTCCCGATGTGGCAGAACCAGAGCCACGGCGAGATCAACAAGAGCAACGTCGGCTACGTCGGCAACTCAGGGGCTGCACCGCACGAGGTGCCGCTGCTCGACTACCGCCCGGTTCCGATCGACTACCCCTTCGTAATCCACCACGTCTACGCCGTCCTAAACTGGCAGACGAGCCAGGAGACCGCCACGTGGGGCAACTTCGGGCTCGCTTCGCTGGCTGACGGCAACAACCTCCAGTTCCACATCAGCCTCTCGATGGCGACGGGGCTCCGGGGCGACCACCACACCTACGACATGATCGCCGTGGCGGACTTCGCGCTCGACAACACGACGGACCACGACGGGTTCCTGGTGGATCGCATCGGCTACCCCTACGCCGCCACCAACCCCGCACCGGCCGTTCACTTCGCCGGCCTGGCCCCGCCCAAGTACATGCTGGAGATCGTCGAGCTTCCGCTGGTGAACAACCCCGGCGAGACGGGGCCGACGCTCACGTCTCTGACTGGGCAGGGGCGCCCTGTGTGGGTGTCTCCGACGCCGCACGGTGGCTATGAGGCAGTGGCTCCCCGGCGTGACATCGGCGGGGCATCACCGCACTGTCGGGGCGCCGAGCAGTGGCTGGAGGTCCGGTGGGAGATCGAGCCCATCGTGGATGACTTCGGAGAGGTCGTGAACGCTTTGTGCTTGGACGCAATGGTTATCGGATACGGCGGCGCATGGGTGATCATCGTCGGCGAAGTCTACCCGCTGTAGGAGGACGACATGGCCAAGGCTGACGCGAAACCACCGGTAGACTTCCCCAGCGAGGGACACCCCGGTACGCCGTACCTGGATGACCGCAACGCCAAGAAGGGTGGCATCACCGCGAGCGCTACCACCGGCACAGCGAAGCCGTCGGGATACGGCAGCTGGCAGGAGCGCGAGATGCGGCGCAAGAAGGCAGCCGCCGCCGCCTACGGTGTTGCCGACGCCGCGCAAGCTGGCCTCGGAGCGCTCGGTCAGGCCCAGGCGCAGGGTCGTGCAGACATTGCCAGTGGCCTCGGAGCCGGCCTGGGTGCCACGCTGGGCGGAGCGGCATCCCCGACGGGCGGTGCACTCGCTGGCCAGCTCCGGGCCACTGGCGGTGCTCAGGG
>CAYSBQ010000047.1:0-17062 GCA_964429315.1 uncultured Desulfobacterales bacterium | reverse complement strand
TGTGTTTCCTTCACAAGGCTTTCCGTCACATCCACAGTGGTTGCGATGATGCCATACTTTCGGCTATACTTCGTCCTGCAGGCATAGACATCCACGTAGAAATGGCCTCCGTCTTTTCGCCGGTGCTGAACCTTGGGATGGGTACTGCAAAGCGTAGTGGACAACAGCTCGGTGGTGGACAACACACCGTCTTGAAAATCACCGGCGCCCAGTTCCAAGAAGGATTTTCCAATCAATTCCTCCTTTTCATAACCGTAACATGCCAGCGCACGGGCATTCACGTCGAGTATATTAAAGGTCCCCAGCTCCAACAAAAAAGTGGAGTTGGGGTCATAGTCAAAAAGGGTCCGGTATTTCTCCTCTGATTCCCTCAGCTCTTGTTCAGAGGTCTTAAGTGCCACCTCGCATGTTTCCGTTCGGTAATTGTCAACCACATTGCCGAGTATGGCAGGCTTACCCAGGTACTCGATGCGGGCATTTCTCCTTTTGATCCAGACCGTTTTCCCACCCTTCGTCAGTTCTCTGGCATCGTATTCCGATGGGGCTTCTTTACCTCTCAACCTTCTTTCTCGAATATCATCCGTAAAGGCCTTATCTTCCGGATGGACCAGCTGGCGGGAAGCAAGCCCGATGAGCTCCTCTTTCGGGTATCCGTAAATCCGTGCAAGCCTAGTGTTGGCAAAAACAATTTTCCCGCCCTGGTCAATATAGATCCCCGTCGGTGAATTGTTGACCAATGTGCTGTACTTGCGTTCACTCTCCCGTAGCGCCTCTTCAGCCTGCTTCCGTGCCGTAATGTCCAAAGACGATTCAATGATTTGTGAAAGATTGCCGTCGGTGCCAAGAATGGGATAACCATGGACCTCAACATGCCTAGGATTGCCCTCTCGGTCATAATGGAGATGTTCCACCATGACCGGTTTTTTTGTCTTCCTTATGGCCTCTAGGGGGCAGGGATGACTAGCCGACCCACATGGTTTGTCGCTCTTGTGCGTGAGTTGATGGCATGTAATGTTGTCTGGCAACAGCCCCTTGTGGGCCGCTTAATTGGCCATGGTTACTTTATAGTCAGAGGCATTGATTGCGTAAAAAGGATGTGGCAGTGATTCCAGTATCAAACTCAAAAACTCGGTTTGCCGTTGGGTTTGCTCTTCTGCCCGTTTTCGGTTATCCATTTCCCTTGATATGCTTTCTATCATCCCGTTGGTCATCTGCTTGAGGGCTTCCAGCAGCTCTATGTGGGAACTTCCATGTACCCTGGTGGTCAGATCACCCTCGGAAGCCTTGTGCAATACGTCAAAATATTCCGCCAGTCCCATGGCAAATTCATGGGATAAATCAACAATCTCTGAAAGATTTCTAGCGGTGATGTTGACACTTCTTTTTATCTTCGAAATCAAGTCAGATCCTGACGACTCATCCACTCTGACATGAGGATTTCCAGACGCGATCTCTTTCAGGGCCCCCAGGATCTCAGATAAGCCCGAGGAGACCCCATCAGACATCTCATCTACCCCTCGGTCTCGGTCAGCCACCTTGGCTTCCAGCTCGTGGACTCTTTTTTCCAACTCCTCGTATGTCAATCGTCTTGTCATGGAAATTCCCCTATCGTAACGCGCACTGAAGCGCTTTGCACAACCTCTTTGAAGGACAATTACGGGATTGCGCGTCACGGCATCAAAGCAGCCGTCTTCAAGTATGATGGCCGGACGGATATTTCTCAACATCCGCTAAGTGGCATTTTTTGGAATCCTATGCCATATCTGTAGGACTCGTCAAGGTTTAAGGCCCACGAGGCCGACAACGGGCTAGATCAAACGAACCTTGCCCACGTCCAACACTTAATGGCAAAGTAAAAAGTCCAAGTTAGCGCTACGCTTCACTGCGTGTCTGAGTTGTGCTGCAACTTTCGTCACTGCGGCGTACTAATAAGTACGCCTCATTGCTGATAGCGCCACTGAAGTGGCTTGAGGACACGTGCGCCTTAGATTTGGAGCTTTTTACTTCGCCATCAGAATCTGACTTTTTACGGAACAGCCAAGTCTACTCTAAACCTAATTGTAAAACTTGGTATTTACAGGATAATTGTACTTTTTAGAAACAGGAACTTTAGATTTGTAAGTGCTTAGCCTTTTTCAATGCGCTAAAGGGTTACCAGGATTGAAGATCTCCGCGTGGTCGCGCTGGACAGCCAAACACTAAATGCGCTCGAACCGTCTGTTCAAGCTCACATTTATTCTTGACATCAAGTTAATCCGTTATTATACTCTAGTAAAATGATATAGAAAGAGTTGGTGTAATCTCGTTTTTAATAGACTGCTAAAGTGGAGGAAAAAATGAAATTTGTGGAAAATCAGCTATCGGACGACACCTTGGACCTTGTGTGTCGTATGTGTCCTCTACACCTTTTGGAGCCAGGCGACAGGCTAAAATGTCTGAGAAAGGGCCAAGTATTAGAGGTATTAACTGACTATGACGGGGCTCTTGAGGATATTCCCAACTGGTGTCAAAAGCACGGCCAGGAATTCGTTGGCATCGAGGAAGACGACGACTGTTACAAACTCTATATAAAGAAAGCCAAGTAGAGAGGCTCACTATGAAACAAGCCTATATGGATCATGCATCAGCAACGCCTGTACGGAAACAGGTCATTGAAGCTATGCTTCCTTATTTTGACGAGCACTTTGGCAACCCGTCCACTGTCTATGATATGGGTTCAAAGATCAAAGAGGTTATGGAAGAACAAAGGGCAAAGGTGGGCAAGCTCATTGGTGCAAGGGCTGAAGAAATCATATTCACGTCATCAGGCGCCGAAGCCAACAACCTGGCTATCAAAGGAGCTGCATTGGCTAGGCAAAAAAAGGGGGGACATATTATTATTTCTGCTATCGAACATCATTCTGTTCTTAATTCGGCCAGATTCTTGGAACGTATGGATTTTGATGTGACCTTTCTGCCGGTAGACGAACATGGTCTGGTGGATCCTGAACGTCTATCACAGCTACTCAGGCCTGAGACTATCCTTGTATCAATAATGCATGCAAACAATGAAATAGGAACGATCGAACCCATATCAGAACTCTCTGCGATCTGTCGAGAAAACGGGGTGATATTTCATACGGATGCCGTTGCAACGATCGGCAATATACAGGTCGATGTTAATGAATTAAATGTAGACCTGTTGAGTCTTTCTGGTGTCAGCCTTGGCGCACCCAAAGGAGTTGGAGCGCTTTACTTCAGAGATAATCTAAGATTGATGCCCCTGATTCATGGCGGCATACAGGAAAGCGGCAGAAGAGGCGGAACAGAGAACGTCCCCGCGATTGTGGGGCTCGGCAAGGCGTCAGAGCTTGCCGCAAGAGAGCTGCACAGCAAAGTTAACCATCTAAAAAGCTTGAGAGACCTTCTTGTCAAAGGTGTCCATGATCGCATTGAATACGTGAAACATACAGGCCATCCGGACAAAAGACTTCCTGGCCATGCGAGCTTTTGCATTGAGGCGATTGAAGGAGAATCGTTAGTGTTTATGCTGAGCCATGACGGGATTTATGCAAACACCGGCTCTGCCTGTGCCTCAAAAGCCCTTAAAACATCGCCTGTGCTTGTGGCCATCGGGACACCGCCTGCCCTCGCACAAGGGTCTATCGTATTTACTTTAGATTCGAGCAACACGGTTGAAGAGGTTGAATATCTGATAGAAAGACTTCCTGTTGTGGTTGGAAAGCTTCGATCGCTGTCTCCGATTTGGAGAACAAAGGCAGCTGCATAACGGACGAAGTTTTGTCATAGTGCCACTGTGAGGAAATCGTGGTCATGAAACAATTATGAAGGAGACAAGAAAATGTATTCAGAAAAAGTGATGGAACATTTCACAAACCCGAGGAATGTTGGCGCCATAGACGATGCGGATGGAATCGGCGAAGTTGGCAATCCGGTCTGTGGTGACATGATGAGTTTCTATATCAAGGTTGACAATAATAGGCTTACCGATGTGAAATTTAAAACATTTGGCTGTGTTGCGGCTATTGCTGTGTCCAGCATGGTGAGCGAAATGGCAAAAAACAAGACTCTGGAAGAGGCCAAGGCCATAACAAAAAAGGCGGTTGCAGAAGCCTTGGATGGTCTCCCAAAAGAAAAAATGCATTGTTCCAACCTTGGGGCAAAGGCATTAGGTGAGGCTATCAAGGATTATGAAGAGAAAAGGTCTGGAAAGCCGGTTGCCACTGAGCCGAAAAAGGGTAAGAGGCAAAAGAGGCATATTATGTGTAGTCATTGTGATGCGAAGAATCCCATCACAGCCAACTTCTGTATGAGCTGCGGAGAAAAACTGGTCTACTAACCTATGACAAAGTCGCTCCGGCCGAATTTGGGTTGTGGGAGTCCAATACACCCCAATTGATTATCGCGGAACCACAAAATACAGGGTTCTTTCTCCAAAAATACGGTCTTAGCCCCATTTTAGTAGTTACTTATAGGACATATTGTAATCGGGTAGAAGTCTGGAGTCGGTGGCAAGCAACCTCTCCGCAACTAAATAGAAGCCCAGGGATGAGAAAGTGACCCCGGCTCCGGATTCCTGCCGGCCTTTGTGCCTCTTGTGATGCCTCACAAGGTGATGAGATGTTAACAATCTGTGTAAAAATTTGTACGTATTATCAAATACATATTATTAAAAGGGAGGTAACCACCATGAAAAGGTTCAGTCTGCCGAGGACAGCCCATTGTAAGGAGGGCTGCTGTAGGCAGCCCCGGGTATGGCGTTAAACTACCCCTTTTGCGTTGGAGGACATGTCCAATATCTCTTGATGATGTTCTTTTATCTCCACACAGATACAACAGAGGCAGCCACACAATGAGGATGTCCCTTGCATGAAACTATCGAGCAGAAGTCGCTACGGAACGAGGATGATGTTGGACCTGGCGCAACATTATAACCAGGGTCCCGTCCAAATAGGTGACATTGCAAAGCGTCAGGATATTTCTCCTAAGTATCTTGAACAGCTGATTATACCGCTGAAGAGGGCCAACTACGTGAAGAGCGTGCGCGGTCCCAAGGGGGGGCATATGCTTGCAATGTCTCCTGAGGAGATCAATGTCGGGGAGATCGTAGAACTGCTGGAAGGCGAAATCAACCTGTCGCGTTGCATTGAAGATCCTGATATATGCAAAAGGTCTGATACTTGCTTGACGCGCGGCATATGGGAAAGGGCGACGAGAGTCATGTACGATGAACTGAACTCAATGACATTATCTGCAATGATCAAAAAAAATCATAAGAAAGGACCAACGTTTATAAAAACGAAAAGAAAGGCTATTGGAAAGATGATATTGAGGTATGGCAAGCAATAGAACTGACTGTTGACTGCGAGACCAGGAGAAGCTCTAATATGAAGATTGTCTCTATTGCGATAAGCAAAAACAAAGGCACCCGCAAGGTCACGGTTAATGAGGTTGTTCTCATTGAGGACCATGGGCTGGAAGGAGACGCCCATGCCGGACCGTGGCACCGGCAGGTGAGCTTTCTTGCCGGTGAAAGCATTGAAAAGGCTCGCAAACGGGGCCTTGATGTGACCTTTGGCGATTTTGCAGAAAACATTGCCACGGCGGGCATTGATTGGCTAAATGTACCCATAGGCAGCCGGGTGGAATTAGGCGACTTGGCACAGGTGGAAATTACGCAAATTGGAAAAGAATGTCACAACAAATGTGCTATCTATTATCTGGCTGGGGACTGCATCATGCCCAGAGAAGGGATCTTTGCCCGTGTTCTTAAGGGAGGCAAAATCTGCTGCGGCGATATGGTCAAGGTTGTGCGTGAGCCCTTAGTTCAAAGAACTTAGACATCATGTAACCTGGTTTTGTGCAACGCAACATGAAGACTCAAGTGAACAGTATCCAATCTCATCATGTGCTCAACTGTGAAGGGGAGACACGTCAGACATACGAATATGTACTGATTCGCGAAGAGCCGCTTTTGATTCGAGTTGAAGGCAAGGCCTATCCTTTACTGTGGATACAAACATCTTAATGGGGCTGAAATCGATAAACATATCCAACATGCAAATATAAGGGAATGAATATGTCTGTTGAAGGCGGGGTCGTAGAAGGCATTGAAAACGGCTGGGCGCATATGTCGACCAGGCGCAAGAGCGCCTGCAGCGGCTGTAGTCATCAGAGCCATTGCCACATAATCCCGGGGATGGATAAGGTAATGGTTACGGCAAGAAACGCCGCCCAGGCTCAAGTGGGAGATCAGGTAGAATTCAAACTGAGCACGAAGACCCAGCTCAAAGGTCTCTTTGTCCTGTACATGTTTCCCGTTTTAGGGCTCCTGATCGGTGCTTTTTCAGCTGATGGTCTATCAGGATTGATCGGACTGAACGAAGATGTGGGACTCTTTGTGTTCATACTACTCGGGGTGGCAATAGCATTCCTTTCGGCCAGGTTGGTGAGCCGACGGATGGAAACAAGACAAGAACTCACCCCAGTGGTTTCTCGGATCGTTCGAAAAGCAAAGCCCCCAGTGTTACATAGCCACAGGAAGTCTGGGGACCCGACGAAGCGGCGTGCCCCATAACGTTGTTTGTCCCCCACACGGCTCAAAGCACACACCGAACCAGGGTTCGGCGGCCGCTCCCTTGACATGGGGCGCAGTAAGCACTATATTCTACCATATTACTATGGAAAGCCGGTTGGTCTGGTCGATAGATGTTGCATCGCCGACTTCATGTGTAACGACCGCTTTGCATGGCATTGAAACCTGTAGGCAATAGGGCCCAAGGGCTTCTCACACTTACCACGGAGGGAGGTGAAAACCATGAAAAGATTTGTTCTGCCGAGAACGGCCCACTGTAAGGAAGGCTGTAGTATTTAGCCCTGGGCATGGCTCTAAAAGGCCTTCTTTGGAAAAATATCACTTATATAAAGATCGCAATAATCTATTAACCCACCTTAGCGATATATGGCCTGCAAGCAATGCTTCCTGCAATGCCTGGGCTTTGTTGTCCAGCCCTGCCCACTTCCTGCTGAGAACGGAAGCAACAAATCTATCAACAGTGCCGCAAAAATTACTGACCGGATATGTGGTCAGTTATAATCGTCGTCCCCCAAAATTTCAGCATATTTCATTGGGGTAAAAGCTATGCCGGCCCGCCCCACAACTAATGCTTGACTTTGGTTCCTATAAATGGTTCGTTTTTTTATGGATAAAAACCCCCCTATCATAACGTTGCTTACTGACTTTGGCCTGGAAGACGAGTTCGTTGGGGTCATGAAGGGCGCTATTGCTTCAATCGCCGGCAGGGCTCACATTATTGATATTACACACAACATAACCAGACACAATATTATCCAAGCAGCCTTAACTCTCTATAGCGCCTTTAAGTATTTCCCAAGGGGCTCAACTCATGTAATCGTAGTTGATCCAGGTGTCGGAGGGAAGAGAAAGATTATATGCCTTAAATCAGCAGGGCACTATTTCATAGCTCCGGATAACGGGGTTTTGGGCTTGGTTGTCCAATATGAGAAGGTGGAAGACATCTATGCCGTAACCAACGAAGAGTACTTCCTGACACCTATAAGCGCAACATTCCACGGCCGGGACATCTTTGCTCCCGTTGCAGCTCACTTATCAAAAGGTATAGACATATCTTCCTTGGGAGAAAGGCTCTGCCTTGAGGATCTCACCACACTCGATCTTTCTGCCGCCTCTGTGTCTTCTGACGGCAAACTCACAGGACAAATAATATCAATTGACCATTTTGGAAATCTTATCACCAATATTGGCAGGGATATGTTCAGCCGGCTTGCTCCAAAAGAAGGGGCAAAATATCTAGTCATCCACATCGCCAACCATAAAATCCACGGCATGTCGGAATCTTATGATACCGTACCCATCGGCACTCCTGTGGCCATCTTTGGCAGCAAAAACCTCCTCGAGATCTCTTTGAACCGGTCAGATGCCGGCGCCTCTCTCAATGCCGTCATCGGAGAAACGGTAATAGTAAGCTTTGGCGGGGGAAAGAACTGAAGTGAAATCTCACTTGCAACCACCATCAAGAAACGAAGTATGGAAGATGTTCAATAGGGTAGCTCCCCGGTATGATCTTTTAAATCGGGTCTTGTCCTTTGGGATAGATTCTCTTTGGCGCAGAAAAATGACATCTTTTCTCCCCCCACGAGACAAACAGCATGTCCTTGATCTGGCAACCGGTACAGCAGACCAGTTGCTCAGTCTCTTTGAAAATAGAGACGAGGTAATGTCCGCAATAGGAATGGACCTTGCGGAAAGGATGCTCCATTTTGGACGCAAGAAAGTCGAAAGGGTTGGACTTTCTGATGTTATAACCCTGAAGATTGGCAGCGCCACGGATATTCCGGCGAAAGATCAAGAGTTTGATGCCGCCACCATCTCATTTGGTATACGTAACGTTGCAGATATCGCCCAATCACTTCGAGAAATATTCCGTGTGCTCAAACCTGGGGGGCGTTTACTTATTTTGGAATTTTCGCTTCCCAAAAGTCAATTCTTTTGTAATATATATCTTTTTTACTTACGACATATCTTGCCGAAGGTTGGAGCCTTTTTGTCTAAAGATCCTTATGCCTATCGATACCTGAATGAGACCATCGAAACATTTCCTTGCGGGGAAGCGTTTCGCAGCATATTGGAGCTTGCAGGCTTTACTGCCACGGCAGTTCACCCTTTGACGTTCGGAATAACCACTATCTATCAAGGTGACAGGCCAGAATGAATATTTCTACTACGGTACTTGAGCAAATCAATATAAACGAGGCGGAACGTATCAAAGAAATAATTATCGCCCTGCTGATGCGGGATCTGAAAAAGCTCGGGGCAAGCAGAAGTAAAAAACCGACCATTTTGCGTGCTGAAATCCGTGTAGAAGGTTTGGATGCCATACCTTGGCTATGCGCTCAACGCCCTTCCTCCAGGGGATACTGGTCAGATCGTGACGGCCGTTTTGAACTAGCGGGCGTTGGCCGTGCTGACGCTATTGCCGGAAATTCCGCACTTGGTTATCACGAGCTTATGACAATACTACATGATCGTATTGCTGCCGCGCACGGAAATGCCCGTTATTTCGGCGGATTGAGTTTTTCCAAAGAAGGCGCCAAGGGACAGCTCTGGGACTATTTCAAGTCCTACCTGTTCATTCTTCCTCGCTTCGAAGTCCTCAACCGTAACGGCACAACTACCTTTGCATGCAATATGCTTACAGATGAGGACATAGAAACAATCGGGGCGGAACTTTCTTTGTTGGTATTTCCTGAAACGCAAAGCCCATCAAGGCTACCAACGCCTATCAAAAGAAGGGACTATCCTGATTTCAAGACGTGGCAGGCCAACATTAGGACTGTACTCAACTCATTTGAACCGGGTAAGTACGAAAAGGTCGTCCTTGCCAGAAAGGCAACATTTGAACTAAGCGCCCCAGTAGACGCCGCCCGTTTGTTGGGAGCCCTTAAAGAGAAAACCCCCCAGTGCTTCCATTTTCTGTTTCAGCCTGACAATAGGGCCGCTTTTTTGGGGGCATCACCTGAAAGGCTTTACCGACGCGACGGACATACTCTGAAAACGGAGGCCATTGCGGGCAGCCGGCCGAGAGGAAACTCGACTGAGGCAGACGAAGCTCTTTGTCTAGAGCTGATTTCGAGCGAGAAGGATTTGCGAGAACACAACTATGTTGTTCGGGATATCAGAAACAGCCTTACAGATCTATGTAGCCTCCTTGTAGAGGACGAAAGACCCTCTGTCTTGAAACTGGCACGGTGCCAACATCTAATCACCACTTTTAAAGGCAAATTACGCAGTGGGATAAAAGACGCGGACCTGCTGGAAACACTTCATCCCACCCCTGCTGTCGGCGGTTTTCCAACGCAGCGAGCCCTTCGGGACATTACTCGCCTGGAGCCTTTTGATCGCGGCTGGTACGCAGCCCCCGTTGGTTGGATCAGCAAAGACGCGGCACAATTTGCCGTTGGGATCCGTTCAGGGCTTTGCGAAGGCTCTCATCTGCACCTTTTTTCAGGCGCTGGGATTGTGGACGGTTCAACCCCGGATGAGGAATGGGAAGAAATCGAGAATAAGATCAGTGACTTTGTCAGCCTGCTAACCCAACCATGGAACTCTTAGAATCAAACCTCAATAGCCTCTGGGCTTCACTCCTTGTAGGAGAGCTTGTCCGAAATGGTATAGACTATTTTTGTTTGGCCCCAGGTTCGCGCTGCACACCACTAACGGTGGCAGTCGCCTCCAACACTAATACGATAGAATCGCTTCACTATGATGAACGGGGGCTAGCCTTTCATGCCTTAGGTTATGGACGCGCCACTGGACGACCTGCCGTAGTTGTGACCACTTCGGGAACGGCAGCGGCAAATCTTATGCCTGCCGTTATTGAAGCATCTATGGAACGAATCCCGTTACTCTTGCTAACAGGAGACCGCCCACCGGAGCTGCGTGACACAACGGCAAACCAGACGATAGATCAGGTAAAGATCTTTGGTGACTATGTCCGCTGGTTTGTAGATCTACCCTGCCCAAATCTGCAGATTTCGCCGGCATTCGTACTCACAACTCTCGATCAAGCAATCCATCGTTGTCATGGCGCCGCAGGAGGCCCGGTACACATAAACTGCATGTTTCGCGCGCCACTAGTCCCCGAGTCTAAGGGTGAAGACTTTACCAGCTACCTTAAGCCCCTCAGAAACTGGGCTGCAAACAAACTACCGTACACGGAGTACATAGCGCCGGAACGAACAGCCGGCCACGAAATACTTGAAAGACTGTCAAATGTTTTGAAGCGCACGGCGCGCGGCTTGACAGTCATTGGCGGAATTTCCGACTATAAGGCCCATCCGGCGCTAGGTGGTCTTATCAAGAAACTCAATTGGCCGGTATGTGCAGACATTACCTCGGGCTTGCGTCTTGGCGATTCTTCGGGATTGATTGTTGTCGGTAGTGACATACTTGCAAGAAACCACGTCTTATCAAAGACCCATGCCCCCGAGGTTGTCTTACATCTCGGGGGACGTATTGTTTCTAAGCACGTGGAGGCTTTCTTGCACAAAAGCAATCCCTCTGAATATATATTGATTTCAGATAATCCTAAACGACATGACCCACTACACGAGGTCACACTAAAGGTGGAGGCGGACATAGCTTCCGTATGTTTTGCCTTGACCAAAAGGCTCGATTCTCAACAAACCACGCCGTACCTGAGTTCATGGCAAGAAAAGATGCATAGCGCACGCAAGGTCTTTGAAGTCTTTGCAGATCATGAAAGCAAGCTTAGTGAACCGGTTCTGGCTTATCTTGTTTCTCAAAACATACTACCGGACCACGGGCTCTTTCTTGCCAACAGTATGCCTGTGCGTGACATGGATTCTTTCGCCGACAGCAACGGAGCGCTTGTTCCTGTGGGAGCCAACCGCGGGGCAAGTGGCATAGATGGCACCATTGCCACCGCCACAGGTTTTGCTGCAGGGCTTAAGCGCCCTGTCACGTTATTGATCGGCGATATCGCCTTTCTCCACGATTTAAATTCCCTAAATTACCTTTCCAACAGCAAATATCCAATAACAGCAATCGTCATCAACAACAACGGAGGAGGCATCTTCTCATTTCTCCCCATAGCATGCTTTGAGCAGTTCTTTGAAAGGTACTTTGTCACACCCCATGACCTGACATTTGAAAAGGCGGCCGGCATGTATGGCCTTTCATACTATCACCCCGAAACCAGGCAGGAATTTTTAAGCTATTATCAGAAGGCGATTAAAAGCCGAAGATCGACCATTGTGGAAGTAACGATTGATCGAAAGACAAATCATACGCTTTACACACAACTGATAACGGATATGCATAGCGCAATGGGAGCTTAGTTGATCTATTGACCAGTTTTCGTTTGCACTACAAAACCTACGGGAACCCCTCGGATCAGCCAATCGTCTTTTTCCATGGGTTTATGGGAAATACCCAGGACTGGGCAGATGTCATTTCCAATATGAGTGATACGTATTATTGCATTGCCATCGATTTGCCGGGCCATGGCAAGAGTCTTGGCCTGGCCGAAAAGGATATGTATACTTTCTCCGGAGCAGTTGATGCTACTGCCCATATCATGGAATACGAGCAGGCAATCCCTGCGACTGTCGTAGGATATTCCATGGGAGGACGTCTTGCCCTATACATGGCAGTTCATTTTAGCTACACTTGCTCAAGGCTTATCATAGAATCAGCTAGTCCGGGAATACGCGAAGGTCGCCAGCGCGAGAAACGCAGGCAACTTGATGATAGACGGGCAAGCGAGCTGGAGCGTAACAACTTTGAGGACTTTCTCAGGTCATGGTATCATCAGCCAATCTTTGAAACAGTGGCTGAATCGCCAGAAAGACTTGAACAGATCATCTCAAAAAGGCGTTTCAACGATACTAAAGAACTGGCCAAAGCGTTAAGGGGAATGGGTGTTGGAAGGCAAGATTCTTTGTGGGAATACTTACCTGCCCTTGCCATACCCGCATTGCTTGTAACGGGGCAACGAGACGATAAATATATGGATGTTCTGTCAAATATGGCCGCCTCAATGCCTAATGCCACACTAAAGACTGTGCCTGGAAGAGGACATAACGTCCACATGGAGGATCCGGTCGCAATGACACAACGGATTGAGGGATTTTTGCAAAAGGAGTAAAACCAGCCATGCCAACCATTGAATGGAGAGAAGCCGGGGTATTTTCAGATATCGAATACGAAAAGGCCGCGGGGATTGCCAAGATTACAATCAACAGACCAGAGGTGCGAAACGCCTTTAGGCCTCTGACTGTTGTAGAAATGTCCAAGGCCTTAAGTGATGCCAGAGACGACAAAGAAATAGGCGTTGTTATACTTACAGGCAAAGGAGACAATGCCTTTTGCTCAGGAGGGGATCAACGAGTACGCGGAGAAAGCGGATATGCCGATGACGACGGGATCGAACGTCTTAATATCCTTGATTTTCAACGTCAAATTCGCACTTGTCCGAAACCGATTATTGCAATGGTGGCAGGCTTTGCCATGGGGGGCGGACATGTACTCCATTTGCTGTGCGATCTGACGATCGCAGCCGAAAATGCCGTCTTTGGTCAGACGGGACCCAAGGTAGGCTCCTTTGATGGAGGCTACGGATCTGCATATTTGGCGCGTATGGTAGGCCAGAAAAAGGCCCGTGAGATCTGGTTTCTCTGTCGTCAATACAGTGCCCAACAGGCTTTGGAGATGGGATTGATAAACACGGTAGTTCCTTTGGAGAAACTCGAAGAAGAAACGGTCAAATGGTGCCGTGAGATCCTGGAAAACTCACCGCTTGCGATTCGTTGCCTGAAGGCCGCACTTAATGCGGACTGCGACGGTCAGGCAGGACTTCAAGAGCTGGCAGGAAATGCAACTCTTCTGTTCTATATGACCGATGAGGCTCAGGAAGGCCGAAATGCCTTTAACGACAAGCGAAAACCGGATTTTTCCAAATTTCCACGCAGGCCGTGATATGACAACCCATTCCAAACTAGGCATCTGGATACTAGCCTCTCGCCCCAAGACCTTGTGGGCGGCAGTCGCCCCTGTAATGGTTGGCACCGCCATGGCCTTTGAAAGCGGTCACGGAGCCTTGCTTCCAGCCTTTGCAGCCCTTTTTGGCGCAATTGCCATCCAGGTGGGAACCAATCTTTCCAACGACTATTTTGACTTCAAAAAGGGGGCGGACACGCAGGACAGGCTAGGGCCCACACGGGTGACACAAGCGGGGCTGATCCGGCCGGAGGCAATGAAGGTCGGTATCGTCACGGCCTTCTTGCTCGCATCGGCAGCAGGGGGATACTTGATATATTGCGCCGGTTGGCCCATTGCAGTTATTGGAGTCTTGTCGATCATTTCCGGCATACTTTATACGGCCGGACCATACCCGCTCGGTTACGTCGGGCTGGGAGACATCTTCGTATTGATCTTTTTTGGACCGGTTGCCGTTGGCGGGACATATTATGTCCAGACGCTATCACTGGAACCGGCAGTATTACTGGCAGGTCTAGGCCCCGGCTTTTTCTCTGTTGCAATCTTGGCGGTCAACAATCTTCGCGACATAGACAGTGACTCCAAGACGGGGAAAAGGACACTTGCGGTGAGGTTTGGAAGGCGTTTTGCCCAAATGGAATACCTTATTTCAATTCTATTGGCATCTTTCATGCCGGCGATACTTGTCATTGAAAGTAGACAGCATCTGTGGAGTCTTTTGGCAATTGCAATACCTCTTACCGGCTTAAATGCTATAAGAACAGTCTTTGTCTGTTCCGATGGGCCTACGCTTAACAACGTGCTTGCTACAACTGGGAAGCTTCTGCTGCTTTTCAGCATCGTTTTTTCCGTTGGATGGCTGTTTTGAAGATCTCCCACTTTAATACCTATCAGTTCAAACTACCACTAAGAGAACCTCTGCTCATCGGAAAACATAGCCTGACGCATAGGCAAGGGCTTATTGTCGAGATTTCCGATGATAAGGGTCATATTGCCTTGGGGGAAATCTCTCCACTGCCCGGCTTGAATAGAGAAGACATGGACCGAGTAGGAACTGAAATCGCCAGGGTGCGATCTTTGGTAGTAAACTGTGAACTGCCCAAGGATCTAAAAGAGTTGTCAGGCGGGTTTGAAAAGTGGTTGGGACCCTTCCATCTGACACCTTCAGTAAGATTCGGCTTTGAAATGGCGGTTTTGAACCTTCTGGCCGCTGACAAAGGGATACCTTTATGCAGATTGATCTCGGATTCGCCTCGCGATTATGTCACTATTAATGGACTGCTGGCCGGTTCATTTAGTCAAATCATTGACAAGGCGGGCAGATTGCTTGGAGAAGGCTACACCGCATTTAAGCTCAAGGTAGGAAAAAATCGCCCGGCTGACGACGTCACCCTTGCCACAACTGTACGCAACCTCATAGGTAGTACCAGTATCCTGCGCCTCGATGCAAATCGTGCCTGGACTGTGGACCACGCCCTTGCTATCATCAAGGCACTGGCCGACATCAACATCGATTACATGGAAGAACCCGCAAAAACGTTCACGTCGCTGAGAAGGCTTATAAGCAAACCCGGGATATCCGTACCAATCGCCCTTGACGAAAGTCTTCTGGAGGTAACGCCTGAAGAGGCCCTCTCCGTACCAAGAATAGCGGCCATTGTCCTAAAACCTACGTCATTAGGCCTTGAAAGGGCTGTCCAACTGGCCCGATTGGCAACAACCCTTGGTGTGAAACCGGTGATCAGCTCCAGCTTTGAATCAGGCCTGGGCCTCAAAGCCCTTTCTCACATAGCCGCATCGGTAAACAAGTCCGATATACCTGCAGGCCTAGGGACCATGGACTGGTTTGAAGAAGATTTATTGGTTACCCCCTCTGACATTGAAAAGGGACAAATGTTGATCACCGAGCTGCCCAAGACTTGCGAAGAGATTAGACAGGAGTTCTTACAAAAGCCCCATGAGAGATAGCCCAAATAGATTAGAGTGCCCCGTCAGTTCAGGCGCCAAGCGATTTGAGACATTCCCCGCACTGATTTGCGGCGATGTGACGACTTCGTATGTGGAACTGGAGCAAATGGTCAACGCTGTAACTTTTCAACTTCGGGAGGCCGGCATTGCCCACAAAGAGCGGATTGCCATTATTTCCCATAACAGTTGGGAATACCCAATACTCTTATTTGCCATATTCAGATTGCAAGCGGTAGCATGCCCCATCAGCCCAAGATTCCCGCCGGAAAGTATCTTGTCTATACTAAGAAGGATTGATTGCAAGAAAGTTATAGATCCACTGAACCTGCTGGCACATGTCCCGTCGAATGGAATAAGAGAAATTTCTTTAGATGCCCTCTTTGATGCGGCCAGGTTAAACGGCAAGAGGCCAAGGGCTGAAAAGGCTTTCCTAGACTCCGAGGGCAAGGCCACTATTATCCTTACCTCTGGGAGTTCCGGTAAACCTAAAGCGGCATTACATTCCTTTTCAAACCACTATTTCAGCGCCCTCGGCTCAAACAAAAATATAACCGTTTCCCCTGGAAACCGTTGGCTTCTCTCCCTTCCCCTTTACCATGTCGGCGGTTTAGGTATCGTCTTTCGCACACTTATGGGTGGAGGCGCCATTGTCATCCCGACAAATAGTAAGCACATAGGTAAATCAATAAAGGAACACGGCATTACTCACCTCTCCCTTGTCTCCACCCAACTGGATCGTCTATTGAATGAAGAACTTAGTCCTCAAACAATACGCCGATTAGAGGCCGTTCTAGTTGGGGGCGGTCCAACGGCTTCTTCTCTGATTGCCAAGGCCTATGATGCCGGTCTTCCCGTGCATACCACTTATGGGCTGACAGAGATGAGTTCTCAGGTGACTACAACGGGCCCCGAAGATCGGAGGGATCGTCTCTTTACCTCGGGAAAGGTCTTGGATCATCGAGACCTCAAGGTCGACAACGGACACGTTCTGGTCAAGGGAAAGACTCTATTCAAAGGATATGTCAACGCCGGCAGGACCCTATTGCCGGTAGATGACAAGGGTTGGTTTCGTACGGGAGACATGGGGCATATTGAAAGTGATGGCTATCTTACTTTACTAGGTAGACAAGACAACATGTTTATCTCGGGGGGTGAAAATATTTCTCCTGAAGAAATTGAAGACACACTATGCCGGTTACCCGACATCTTGCAGGCAGTGGTAGTACCGATTGAAGACAAAGAATTTGGTTTTCGTCCTGTAGCATTCATAAAGATAGAAGGGAACAAAGCTGTGGATCAAGACAATATAGTTTCAAACCTCGAACGGTATCTTCCCGGATTCAAGATCCCGGTGGCATTCTTAAAATGGCCTGAGAAGGAAAACAAAACAGGGGGCAAGCTGGATCGCCACTATTTCACCACAATACTTAAAAACGTGTCATATAAGCTCAGGAGCGCTGTTAACAAGGTTGTGGATTTGGGGTCACCCATTAAAGGTTAGGTCAAGGAAAAAACACCTCTCCACCCAAAAAA
>CAYSBQ010000046.1:10528-17272 GCA_964429315.1 uncultured Desulfobacterales bacterium | reverse complement strand
CTCAGGGGGTTGTCGAATGTGTAGGCAAGCCACCAGGGGCACACGTGCTGTTCCATTGAGGACCTTTCCACCAGAGGGAACTCGATTTTGAGAATCACCATGACGGCCCTTGAAAGGCAAGACTCGTCAATTCGATTGATTTTGTCCTATGCATCTGATTATAGTGGTTTTCACAATAATGTTCCGTCATGTAAGAGGTCTTGGGTCAAAAACGCTAACCCGCAAGGCGGCAAGGGACTCGCTTCACTTCGGCCTACAATGCCTTTAATAGCCTTGCGGGAAGTGTTGTAGGAAATGGCTGTAGGCCCGCGTTCACCGAATCCCTTTGCCGCCCCGCGGCCCGTGCCAATCGGAACGTATTTATGAAAACCTCTATAGATTTCGTTGTTTACCCTATAGTTGCATAAATAACATGGCAAAAGGTTTTCAAAAGCAACAATAGCTTATCTTTGCGGCCATTTGGATCACCATTGTGGAATGCACTGCGAATGATATCCAAGAAACGTGGAAAAACGGCCATGTTGTTTACCCTCAGGGAAAGCCGATGACACAGCATCTGCTGCGTTGTCAAGGGATCGGCGTAAACGACTACAGCCTCACCCTTGACGCCTTGCATTTGCAGCACCCTCGGCTTTTGCAACGTTAGGGTACACGCCCCTAATATTTTCTTTCGATAATCCCAAACTTCTCATAATGTTCGCCTTTGGCTTCATAGATGCTCATATCGATAGGACGCTTGTCTAGATTCACGTTTCCATATTCACGCATAAAGGCAAGGGTGTGATAATGAAATTCGGGATCTCTTTCCGGATAGTCTTCTCGATAGTGTCCGCCTCTTGACTCCTTTCTTGCCAGCGCACATTGAGCAATTACCATGGAA
Source organism: uncultured Desulfobacterales bacterium (assembly GCA_964429315.1). GTDB lineage: Bacteria > Desulfobacterota > Desulfobacteria > Desulfobacterales. The sequence continues at coordinate 16,392 of CAYSBQ010000046.1, read as the reverse complement.
ACTTCCAGGAGGTGGTCCAGTTCCCAAAACTGGACAAGCTCCTGGTTCATGACAAGAGACTTAGAGTGTAGCCGCATTTGTCCTGCCCTCGACTTAAGCTCAGTGAGCTTATCGACGGTTTCTGAAAGGCCCTTTCCAGTTCTAAAAACACCCACCTTTGCCATCATAGTCTGGCGCAATTCGTCACGGATAATGGCATAGCTTTCTTTCCCTCCGGCTTCAAAATATCTTGAAAACCTAGAGAAAACCTCCCAACCGGCGTCATCGGGGGGGCTTTTTGGCGGAGGATCGGCATCCTTTATGTATTCTGCTATCTTCTCACCCACCACCTTGCCCATGGTAATGAGTTCTAGCAGGGAATTTGTTCCCAGACGGTTATAGCCGTGTAGGCTAGCCGCGGCAAATTCCCCACAGGCATATAGACCACGAACTATCTGCTGGGCATTCCTTTGGACCTCGCCGAATTCATTGGTTGGTGCTCCACCCATTTGATAGTGGGCTGTCGGAGTTACGGGGCAAAGCTCATGCTGGGGATCCACGCCCACAAACTTTCGGAAAAATCCGCAAACTTCCTGAATCCTCGTCTTGTGAACATGTTCGGGTATATGTCTGAGATCGAGCCAGACATGGGGAAGTTTGTGGTCGCCATGAATACAACCTCTGCCCTCTCTGATTTCCTTCATAATACATCGTGAGATCAGATCTCGCGGGGCAAGATCCCTGGCTGTGGGGGCATAACGCTCCATAAAAGGTTCGCCTTTGGCATTTCTGAGAATTGCCCCCTCCCCACGGAGAGCTTCACTGGCAAGGATTCCCGGCCCTACAATCCCAGTGGGATGAAACTGAACGGCTTCAACATCCATCACAGGCAACCCTGCCTGTAAAACCAGGGCTAACCCATCGCCTGTGTTTTGCTTACAATTTGTACTTACCTGATACATGCGTGTCTTGCCGCCCGTAGCCATAATAGTGGCCTTGGCCAGAATCACTACAAATTTACCACTTTGTTCCAAAAAAACAACGGTGCCTATACAGCAGTCGTTGTCAAAGAGCAGTTCCACGGCCACACTCTGGTTCAGAAAGGTTACCCCGTATTTCAAGGTTTCCCCCCAGACGGTATCCATGATGCCCTTCCCAGTGCGATCTGCCTCATAACATGCGCGAAAGGCCTTGGCTTGGCCAAAATTGAGCATATGACCCCCAAAGGGTCTTTTTGCAATACGTCCTTGTTCGGTACGACTAAAATGCATACCATGTCTTTCTAACCATAAAATCTGCTCCCAAGCAGATTCACAGACTTTTTTTATGATATTCTGATCTGCAGAGCAATCTGAGCCTTTCCATGTATCAAACATATGATAGACGATCTTGTCCATCGGGTCATTGGGGTCAACTGCAGCCATGCCGCCCTGTGCTGTAGAGGTATGGGACTTCTGGGGGCTGTGGACCTTGGTTATAGCGATAACGCTTGTGCCCGGACGGTTCTCACATATAGCTGTCGCACACCGCAAGCCTGCCCCTCCTGCCCCAATAACAAGCACTTCAGGCCTAAGTACAGAATCGATCTTTAGTGTATTTGTCAAAATCAAACTCCCTTACAGGCTAAACACAAGTTTGGTTCCCGCATATGCAAAGATAGTCATAACAACGATTGAAACCACCTTAAGAACTGTTTTTAAAAGAGCGTTTTCTACGAAATCACCGATTATCGTGTTTAAACCAAATCCGGCATGGAAAAAGACCAATATCACAAAGGCGGAATCTATGGCCTTGATGCCGATACCAGAAACTCTGGCTAAAATCGTGTTTATATCATGTCCTGCCTGGTAATTTAGATGCATAAACAAGATGTGCCCTGAAACCATCGGCAGGAGAAAAGCGCCTGATATTCGTTGAATCTTCCAAAATCCGTTATTCCGGGTAGGCCATAGTTTTCTGTAAACAATAACAGCGCTGAAAAGGCTGACAATAAAGATGGTAAACCAGAAAAACCCAACAGACACATGTTGATTTCCCATCAACATAAAGACTCCCAAGCTGGATACGTATAACACGGACAATACAAACACCCAGCGGATCATAGCCGCATCGTCCCTAACGCGGAAAAACTCGTAGAGCATCAACCTGGCGCCGTTCAGGGCATGAAATATAACCGGGACCGCAAGCGCCCATTCAAGAAAGCCGAAAAAGAAGTTGTGGATAAAGTCCATTTCCGAAGCAAATTTTGCGGGAGCATAAAGGCCTGAGAGTGTTATAATGTGAAAAAACATGTAAATAACCATTAACAAACCGGCCACTCTATGTGCCCAGGTCATCATGAAACCCCACCCTCTAGAAGATGCGTAATAAGACATCTTCTCAGAACGAGTCAAAACTCCTGCAAGAAAGGCCGCAATGCCGATTCTTTGTGCTGGCGTATTCATCTTAGACTCCATCCTTAGAAAATCCTTTCTGTTGGTGTTTTTCTATCATGAACACAAACATTGTCAACAGCAAGTAAACTGAAATATAGGGTTCCAGTTTGGATGGGGGTGTTTGGATGGGGGTTGACAGACGGCTGATTTTTTGCGAGAATGCGATATTGTTTTCTCCGAAACTCACACAGTTTTGTAAATTAGGACGGATAGCGATATTAATGACGGAAAAGAGCCGGGAAGATCAGGAAAAGACAACAAGCCCACAGGTAGACTTTCGCAGGGAGATTGCCGATGTCCAACGAGACAAAAGGCGATATCCAAGGCTTGAATTTCACTGTCCCGTGAGGATACAGGGGGTCGATGGAGTTCACAGGATTACAGACATCAGCCTAGGAGGGGTTTTTGTAGATCACAAAGAACCTCCCACCGTTAATGTGGGGCAGGTCCTTCAATTAGTTATAAAGATTCCAACTGAACTCGAGCCTATAAAGATAAAAGCAGAAGTGATAAATGTGAGAAACAGGGGTGTAGGCTTCAAATTTGTCGACTTGAGCCGAAGAAATCAAGAGATTATCCGCTTTTGTTTTGATACCTTCAAAGATACAATACCTCTCAGTTAGTCAATTGCTACATTAGTTTTGTCGCAAGTTCGTAAACGCAGGCGAAAGCCTCGCACGAACGGTCCAACCTTGTCAAGGGTATCATGGCGGAAACCATTTTTTCTAGATGTTTATCATAAACCACGCTTCCTAGATCTAGAGGGTGTATTGCCAAGTATTTTTCGGCTACAAGCTGGACTATGCGGCCGGCGTTCTTATCTTTCGTATCCCTAGTCATATTCGTAATTATTGCTGGTTTAATTTTCTGAATCTCTTTTCTTAGACCTTCCATTACTTTCTCACCATCTGAATCGTGGATTGACTGGAAGAGTTCTTTTATTGTTCTAACCTTGAGTTCATTTTTTGGGTTCATTGCAGTCTTTACAAGTGCCTGAAGAGAGGGCATCTGGCGGGAAAGCTGAGTTAGCCTTCGGTAAACTGCATTGCGAATAAATCCATATGCGTTCTGAATCGATGTGGGCTGGGAAGTTAAAACCAAAATTTTCTGATGAGAAACGAGAAAAAAATCGAGGAAATTAAATGATGCCCCTCCTCCCAAATCAAGGATAACATAGTCGCAATCAAGCTTTAGTACGCTCTGAATAATTTTTGTTTTTTGAGCAAACTGGAGGTTCGCTAGGGAAAGAACTTCACTGGCGCCATAAATAAGACGAAGGTTCTCTATCTCCGATTCAATACAAATCTCTTCCAAAGAATCATATTTCTTTGAAATAAAATCATTTAGCGTACGGGGGGGGCTCTTGATCCCCAAAAGCGTGTGAAGATTTGCTCCACCTAGGTCCGTATCCACAAGTATAGTCTGTTTGCCTTGACGAGCCAGCCAAAAGGCCAGCAGGACACCCACGACGCTTTTGCCTACCCCGCCCTTTCCCCCACCAACAGCCCACAGCTTCGGCTTTCGTACATTACTGTCTTTATCTTTTTCTCTCATTTTTATAATCTTTTCAGTATAGCGCTCAGGAGTCTAGCCCTTCACATAGGACTCCCACAGGCTCCAGATCAGGTTCTGTTCACCATCACTTCCACAACAATATTCGTTCAGCGACGTCCGGTCACGATCATTCATTTCCCCAAATTGGATACCCACCACAGAACTTGTTTTTCCTTCATGAGAAATTTTTTTGCCCCATGCGACCGTGCCCAATATGCTAATATTCTCCTCAACTCTCGGCAGGCTCATTTCCAGCTTGACATTTTTTCCAACCAATTCGGCAGGCGAGTCTATTCGGTAACTAGCACTCAAGACAAGACATGTACCGCCCAGCGAAATATCTTCAGTAAACCCATCAAAAACCAAAGGGGACTTTTCAACCTCTTTAGGAAAGATCTTGATCCTTACCTTCGTTGGAAGTTGATGCCTGATTGTCTTTCGTACAGCAGGTGAGGATTCTTTTTCCGCTGACAGTGCCTGTTCCTCATACAAGGCCTTTACGAGTAGTTCAACATTCGGATACTTATTACAGATTCTCCTGAGCCTGTTTTTTGAAATCTTTACTAATTCTACACGGGTTATTGTTTCAACGTCTGACTCGGACTGTTTGTTATGTTCGAAAGGATAAATGTTGCCGAAAAACTGATTTTCGACCAAATCATCAACCGACCTTTTGACGCCCTTCTCCTTTTCTTCTATGGATCGATATGTTGTTTCTTTTAAGGCCCCGGAAACGATGAAATAGACGTTATCTTCGATAGTGCCAAAGCTTTTTACTACATCCCCGGCAGGAAATCGAAGTCGCACTAATTTGGCTACAAAGGCAATCATTTCAGAATAGGTCATCTGCGCAATAAATTTGTGTAATGGTGATTCTTGAAGCTTGGCGGCTTTGAGGGTTGAGTGGAAGTTTCGAGCTTCTTGATGGGAGGGCCGAACAATACGCCATTCCAGGATTTTTGCTACAACAGCTTGCAACATCATACCTAGGTCAATAAAAAGCTGGCAAGCCTTCCTGTAGGCAATGATGGCAACATCAAATGACTTATCTTGTGTTAGAAAGTCACCATAAGCACGGTAGACCCCTGGGTCATCTGGAAAGATCTCGATGATATTTTTAAAATCTTCAACAGAGTCGAGGGTAACCGAGCCCTCAACGATACGTTTGACTATGCTGCTTTGTGTTTCAACGTAACTATTCACCACAAACTCCTCAGTTTACCTCTTACCCTTTATAGCCTCAGCGATTACATCAATACGTTTATTCATAATCTCACTCTTTTCATGGTAAAGCCGCATGACCTCGTAACAAGACTTTAGTTTGTTGTCGTATTTGAGTACCATCTTGCCTAACTGAACAACGCGCTTATGCATGACTTTGAGTTGCTTCTGGAGGTTTTCCATGGCCTCTGGTGATCCTGATGCAGATTGTTCTTGCTTAAGGCCGGTTATCAGTTTTTCAAGGTCATCCTTCTCTTCGTTAGAAAGTCCAGCGCTACCTAGTGTCTCTACGTCTTCTGAGTCTTTGTTTGGTGCTGTTTTTTTACTTTTCTTCTTTTTCTGTGCCTTGGGAACTTTGCGAAGTTGTTTCTTCCCCGCCATTTCAGTCTCTGCAAGCGTTTCAAGCGTTAGTATTTCTTCGTCTTCTTCCTGCTGCTCAACCGCAGAATCATCTTGGCCGGATACAAGCTCTTCAAGTGCAAAAGCCTCTTCATCTGCTGAGCCGTCAATATCAGAAACGGCCCCTCCTTCGGAATTGCCGCCTGTGACCTGTTCACCTCCCACCAACTCTTCCAGGGCGAGGTCTTCTTCATCCTGCTCCTCGCCGGCAGTTGAGTCCCCTTGGCCGGATACAAGCTCTTCAAGTGCAAAAGCCTCTTCATCTGCTGAGCCGTC